>JBIOJT010000228.1:0-7709 GCA_044451055.1 Methylomirabilales bacterium (SeqCode) | reverse complement strand
TACTGGGGGGCGTCTTTGCCGCCGCCCTCTCCATCCCCATCGGGCTCATCTGCTTCCGGCTGCGAGGGCCATACTTCGCGCTCACGATCCTGGGCATCTCCGAGATTCTGCGGATCATCGCCATCAACTGGCGGTCCCTGACCAAGGGGCCGGTGGGTGTGCTGTTCCCGCCCATCTTCCGCGATAAGCTCCCCTTCTATTACATCGTCCTGGCGCTCGCGGTGCTGACGATGGTCGTGGTCTGGGTCACGCTGCGGAGCAAGGCGGGCTATTACTTTCGGGCGCTCCGGGACGACCAGGATGCCGCCAATGCCCTGGGCATCGATCCCACCCGGTTCAAGCTGGTCTCCCTCATCCTGAGCGCCTTCTTAACCGGCCTCTTGGGCGGGTTCTTTGCGCCGTACCAAGGGTACATCGATCCCGACGTCGTCTTTTCCATCATGGACATCTCCATCGCCATGATCGTCGTGGCGGTCCTGGGCGGCATGGACAACCTCTGGGGTCCGCCGGTTGGGGCGATCATCGTGGTGGTGCTCTCCGAGATCCTGCGTGCCAACCTGGGCGAGGCACACCTGCTGGTCTACGCCGCACTCATCATCGCCATCGTCATATTCCTGCCGGAAGGGCTGGTCGGCTGGCTCGCGCGGCTCTTCACCCGCCGGTCGTCGCGCCGCAGACCTGCCGCTCCCACCGTTCCGGATCGGCCGGCCGCGACCGCTCCCGCAGAATTCGATCTGGCAGGGCGAGAGCGCCTCGCGCCAGGAGGGAATAGACGCCCAGATGGCGTGCTGCTGCGTGCGGAGAAGGTCACGAAGGCCTTCGGCGGGCTGCTCGCGCTTCAGGACGTGGATTTCCAGGTCCGCCCCGGTGAGGTCATCGGCCTGATCGGACCCAACGGGGCCGGAAAGACCACGCTGCTCTCCGTGATCTCCGGATTCGAGCGGCCAACGGCGGGCACGATCTGGTTCGACTCCCACGACATCACCGGATTGCCCCCGCATCGGGTCGCGCACCGTGGCCTGGCCCGCACCTTCCAGATCGTTCGGCCACTCAAGAAAATGACGGTGCTGGACAACGTGGTGACTGCGGCCCTGGCCAACACGGTTCACGTGGGGGAGGCCCGGGAGAAGGCGGAGCAAGTCCTCCGATTCCTCGAGTTGTCCCATCGCCGCCACCAGCTGGCGGCCAGCCTGACCCTGGGGGAGCGGAAGCGGCTGGAGATGGCACGTGCTCTAGCCATCAGCCCGAAGCTCTTGCTGCTGGACGAAGTCGCGGCGGGCCTCAACCCTACCGAGACCAAGGGCATCGTGACCATCCTGGAACGGTTCCGGGAGCAGGGGATTGCCATCGTGGCGGTGGAGCACGTGATGCAGGTCATCATGTCGATTTCCGATCGGGTCGTGGTCCTCAACTACGGCCGGGTCCTGGTCGAGGGCAAGCCGGCTGAAGTGGCTCAAAATCCCGAGGTGATCCAGGCCTACCTTGGCGTGACGGAGGGGGCCGGCAATGCTTGAGGTTGAGGCCATCGACGTCGCCTATGGAGATCTACCTGCCCTGCGACACGTCACGCTGCGGGTCGGCCGAGGGGAGATCGTGGCCCTCGTGGGCTCCAACGGCGCGGGGAAGACCACGACCCTGAGAACGATTTCCGGGCTGCTCCGCCCTCGGGCAGGGGCCATCCGCTTCGACGGCGCCCCCATCGAGCGCTTCCCGCCCCATGAGATCGCCAGGCGCGGCATCGGGCATGTCCCGGAAGGCCGGCGTCTGTTCCCCATGATGACCGTCTGGGAAAACCTGCAGCTCGGGGCATGCACGCCCGAGGCGAAGCAACGGTTTGACGAGACGGTGGGATTCATCTTTGAGCTCTTCCCCCGGCTCAAGGACCGTCGGCACCAGCTCGCCGGGACCCTCTCGGGGGGCGAGCAGCAGATGCTCGCCATCGGCCGGGCCCTGGCCATGTGCCCTCGCCTTCTGATGATGGACGAGCCGTCCCTTGGCCTTGCGCCGAATCTGGCGCAGGACATCTTCCACACGATCCGGAGTATCAATGGGCAAGGGATGACCGTGCTCTTGGTGGAGCAAAATGTGAAGCAGGCCCTGGCCCTCGCCAGCCGGGCCTACGTTCTCGAGAACGGCGAACTGATTCTCCAGGGAAGCGCCTCAGAGCTGGCCGGGAATGAACACGTCCGCAAAGCCTATCTGGGGGTGTGACCGACAGCAATCCGACAGGAGGCCTGGATCTGTCCTTGGGGTGATCGCCGGGGCAGGATCCCGAAACGGGCTCGCCATGGCTCAGCCACAGTGCCGATCGCCCGAACCGTGGGTGAGAGTGGAGGCATGGATGGCACATTGTCGGAGCCATCGGCGGGGAAGATGCGAATACTGAATTCCTTATAGGCTGTCCTTCACGGACCCCGCAAGGGGCGAGAGGTAGCGGAGATGGCGTCCATTACCGGCGGCGAGATCATCGTTGAGTACCTGGTTCGCGAGAAGGTTCCCTATGTCTTCGGACTGTGCGGGCATGGGAACGTCGGCTTCCTGGATGCGCTCTACGATCGAGCGGATGTCATCAAGACCGTCTCCACGCGACACGAGCAGACGGCGGGGCACATGGCGGATGCGTACTTTCGCGTGGCCCACCACCCGGTGGTCACGCTGACCTCGTGCGGGCCAGGCTCCTGTAACATCCCGATCGCTCTGGCATGCGCCTTCATGGATTCCTCGCCCTTTCTGGCCATCACCGCCAACGTGCCCACCTCGCAATTCAATCGCGGGCCCTTCCAAGAAACCTACCGCCACTTCCAAGCCGACTTCCCGTCGGTGATCAAACCGTACGTCAAGAGAAGCTGGCAGCCCACCCGGGTGGACATGCTCCCGGTGGCCTTGCGTCAGGCGTTCAGCACCATGCTGGGGGGGCGACCCGGGCCGGTCAATCTGGACGTGCCGTTCAATGTGTTCAAGGAGCGGGACGATGTCGAGATCCCGGACCCGGTAGAGTGGCGCCACGGCATCAGCTCGCGTAGCGAGGGGAGTCCGGAGGCAGTGTCGCGGGCCCTGGATCTGCTGCTTGGCGCGAAGCGCCCCCTGATCCTGGTCGGGCATGGCGCGGCGCTCTCGGAGGCGGGCGAGGAGGTCACCGCCTTCGCCCGACGCACGCAGATCCCGGTCATCTTCCTTCCCAATGCCTTCGGGGTCATGGACATGCTGGATCCGCTCTCCCTCGGCTTCATCGGGCGCAACGGGACGTACGCCGCGAACGAGGCGGCACGGACGTCGGATGTCCTCCTGGCTCTGGGTGTCCGGTTCGACGACCGGTCCAGCAGCTCCTGGATCCCGGGCTATTCCTACAATATCCCCCCGACCAAGCTGATCCACGTGGACATCGACGTGGAGGAGATCGGCCGGAACTATCCGGTCCACCTCGGGATGGTGGCGGATGTGCGGACGGCATTGCGTCAGATGCTGGCGGCCCTGGACGCCAGGCGGTTCACGGGGCCGGGAGCGGAGCGCGGGGCCTGGCTGGCCGATACGGCCAAGTGGAAGAAGGAGTGGGAGGACTTCATCCGTCCGGGCTGGTCCAGCGAGGTGATGCCCATGCACCCCCAGCGCGTTGTGGAGGCATTACGCAAGGTCATGCCGGATAACGGCATCGTCCTCCCCGACTCCGGCATCCACCATAACTGGATCGTGCAGTTCTGGAAGGCCCGACGACCCCAGACGGTGCTGAATACCTGGGGCTTCTCCGCCATGGGGTTCGGCGTCTGCGGCGTGCTGGGAGCCAAGCTGGCGGCACTGGACCGACCGTGCGTGGCAGTCTGCGGGGACGGCGGCTTCATGATGCGGCCCGACGTGCTGTGCACGGCCGTGGAGTACGACATCCCGGCGGTCTGGCTCGTCTGGAACAATTTCGCCTACGGGGCGATCCGGGATATCCAGACCGGCTTGCTGGACAAGCGAGAGATCGCCACCAGCTTCGTCCGGCAGTCCACCGGCGAGTTCTACAACCCGGACTTCGTAGCACTAGCCCGGGCCTGCGGCGCCGAGGGGATTCGGGTGGAACGGCCGACTGACCTGCCGGGGGCCATCGAGACCGCGATCAAGGCAAATGCACCGTTCGTTCTGGACGTGCATGTAAACCGGGACATCAAGCCCCCAGCCATCGGTGCCTGGGAGCTGCCGCCCCTGCCGTACGGCGAGCCGGTCTTCGGCAAACGAAGGGTGACAGGCTGCGCTTCCCAGTGACGGCGGGTCGCGTGGACCAGCCTGGGATCCTTTGCGACGGCTCTACGGCCCTGCCGGCCGGGGGCGATGAAGGGGATGTCATCGGCGCAGCAACTCACGAGGGAGAGCGACATGCTTGGCGGCTATGTGGGCAGGTTCCTCCGAGTCGATCTGACGACGCGACGGATCGCCGACGAAACGATCCCCGAGGCGACGCTCCGGGCCTACATCGGCGGCAGCGGGTTGGGCGCTCGACTGCTCTACGACGAAACGACCCGTACCACCGATCCTCTCGGACCGGAGAATCGGTTGCTCTTCCTCCCCGGTCCTCTCACGGGCACGATCATCCCCACCTCGGGACGCCATGCCGTGGTGGCGAAGTCCCCCCTGGGCATTTGGGGCGAAGCCGATTGCGGGGGGACGTTCGGGTACGAGCTCAAGCGAGCGGGGATCGACGGGATCGTCTTCGAAGGGCAGGCGGATGATCCCGTGTACTTGCTGATCGCCGATGGGGCGGCCTCCTTGGAGGACGCGCGGGATGTCTGGGGCAGGGACACCTTCGAGACCCAGGATATTCTCCGGGCGCACCACGGCGACCGTCTGGCGGTGACGTGCATCGGCCCCGGGGGAGAACGGGTGGCTCCCATCGCCGGGATCATGAACGACGGTCAGAGCGCCCGTGCCGCAGCCCGCGGGGGCCTGGGGGCGGTGATGGGATCCAAGCGTCTGAAGGCCATCGCCGTCTTCGGGACCCGGCGCGTGCCGGTAGTCCACGGCGACAGGCTGCGGCCGCTGGTCAAGCAGATGACCCTCCACATCAAGGAAAAGACACAATCCTTCCGGGACTACGGGACGGCGGGAGGCGTTCTGGCAGGTGCGGCCATCGGGGACATGCCCATCCAGAACTGGCGGCGGGGGACGTGGGAGGTGGGGATCGAAAAACTCTCCGGCCAGGCGATGGCGGAGACGATCCTCACAGGCCGGTACTTCTGCAAGGCGTGCACCATCGGTTCTGGACGGGAGATCGAGGTCAAGGACGGGCCCTACGCCGGCGTCAAGGGAGGGGGCCCGGAATACGAGACGCTGGCGGGTCTGGGCTCCATGTGCCTGGTGGATGACCTGAAGGCGGTGGCCAAGGCCAACGAACTGTGCAACCGCTATGGCATCGACACCATCTCCACCGGCTCGGTCATCGCCTTCGCCATGGAGGCCTCCGAGCGAGGACTCCTCCGCCCCGGCGACGCCGACGGCCTGGATCTGACGTGGGGCAATGCCGAGACAGTGATCGCCCTGGTCGAGAAGATCGGAAAGCGAGAAGGGATCGGTGATCTCCTCGCGAACGGCGTGCGCTTCGTGGCGCGGCAGTTGGGCGGCGAGGCGTACAAGTTTGCCCTGGAGGTGAAGGGTCTGGAGCTGGCCTTCCACGATCCCCGTTCCCTCTCCGGTCTGGCGGCCGGCTATGCCACGTACAGCCGAGGCGCCTGTCACCGGAGCTACAGTCACTACCTTGAGCGAAACACACTCCCCGAACTCGGCTTTGAAAAGCCCCTGGATCGACACGCCACCGAACAGAAGGGCGTCGCCACGGCCGTGATGCAGGACTACGGCGGCTTGTACAACTCGCTCAAACTCTGCCACTTCATCATGCGCGGGGTGGCGGTCCAGGAGATCGTGGACTGCCTGAACTCCGTCACGGGCTGGGACATGGACATCCCGGAGTTCATGCGGGCGGGCGAGCCTCGAATCTGAAGCGGCTCTACAATGTCCGTCTGGGGATGAGCCGGAAGGAGGATACGCTCCCGTACCGCATCCTCCACGAGGCCCTGCCCGATGGCGGCGCGGCCAATTATCTCCCCAACCTGGATGCCATGCTGGACGAGTACTATGCCTTCCGGGGATGGACGCAGGACGGCATTCCCACCCGGCCGAAACTGGAGGCCTTGGGCCTGGGGGCTGACGGGGTGAGCCTGGGCCTCTGAGCCGGCGTGGTACAGGTCGGGCACGGCCGCGTAGGCCCCGATGACGGACGCTGCGAGAAGGGGAGACCCATGAAGGCGATCGTCAAGACAGCACCCGGACCAGGCAATGTGGCGTACGCGGAATTCAAAGATCCCACCATCCAGCCTGGCCAGGTGGTGATCGAAGTCCGCGCCACGGGGTTGTGCGGGACGGACCTCAGCCTGTACCACTGGAAAGAGTCTATGGTCCGGCAGTACAAGCCGGAGCCTCCTTTGGTGATGGGGCACGAGTTCGCTGGGGTCGTGTGCCAGATTGGCCCGGGGGTGACCGGATTCCGCGTGGGTGACCGGGTGACCGCCAACCCCATGATGTACTGCGGGCAGTGCTACTTCTGTAAGACCGGTCGGCACAGCATCTGCGACAACCGGCCCATGCTGGGCCTGCGGTTCGATGGCTGCTTCGCCCGGTTCGTCGCCGTCCGGAAGGAGAACGTCTACCCCCTGCCGCCGGAGGCCTCCTTCGAAGCCGCGGCCATGAGTGAAGTGCTCTGCGTGGCGTTGCACACGCTGGATCGGATCCCGCTCGGACCGGGGGACACGGTGGCAGTCGTCGGCCCGGGACCCATGGGGTTCCTGGTCATGCTGGCGGCACAGGCTGCGGGCGCCTCCCGAGTCGTCATGACCGGGCTGTCGGTGGACAGGGATCGCCTCAAGGTCGCCCAGTCGCTGGGGGCCCACACCATCGTGGTGGACGAGACCGATCCGGCAGAGGCGGTCCGGGACCTGACCCGGGGCCTGGGCGCTGACGTGGTCTTCGAATGCGCCGGGCATCCCCAGGGCGTTCCGCAGGCGCTCGGCCTCGTGCGGAAAGGCGGACGGATCGGCGTCCTGGGTCAGGGACATGGCGACTCCTCCTTCAACACGGCCATCGTGTGCTTCCGGGAGGTGGAGCTGATCGGGGTCCGCGCGTACGACCCGAAGGTCTGGCATCGGAGTTACGATGTCCTGGCCCGCCGCCAGTTTCCTCTGGAGCGCCTCATTACGCACCGGCTGCCGCTGGAGGAGGCGGCGCACGGGATCGAGCTGATGGAGAGCAGGCAGGGTCTCAAGATCATGTTCACGCCCACCTGGGCCTGATCGCTATTTCGGAAGGAGTTTACGCCATGCCGCTGACCGTGGGTGCCTGCACCTACTCGTGGTTGTGGGATGCACCGCTCCAGGACGCAGTGCACCGGATCGCCGAGATGGGGTTCAATTACTTCGAGTTGATGAGCCACGTTCCCCACTGCTGGCCGCGGAACTGGTCCAGCGCCGACCGGGTGGCCTTTCGCAAGCTGTACGAGTCGCAGGGGCTGCGGCTCACCTCGGTGAACCCGACGTTCCTGGACCTGAACATGGCGAGCCCGAACCCGGGGATCCGGGACGAGTCGATCCGGCAGCTCCGGGAAACCATCCAGCTCGCCCACGACATCGGGGCCGGCATTGTGGTAGCCATCGCGGGGCGGAAGCACGCCCTCATTGCCCCCGACC
>JBIOJT010000227.1:0-7724 GCA_044451055.1 Methylomirabilales bacterium (SeqCode) | reverse complement strand
TCTTAGGAGGGTCCGTGGGGAGGGCTGAGCCCTTGCCGCGGGTCCTGTGCAAGGGCGAGGGCCTTCCCCGCGAACGAAGCAGCGCGGGGAACGGTGTAGCCATTATTCCGCGCTGCGTAGTAGACCCCGTGTCGGTGAGGAAGGAGCAGCCATGACGACTCGCAGCGCCAAGTCCTTGACTACCGAGGAAATTATGCAGATCGCCTTGGATCTGTCGGGATTGGGCGACGTCCCCGCCGACTCCGGGGTGCACGCGCGGGGCGACACCGTCCGGCGAGTGTACGCAACGATTGACTGCGACGTGGCCGACCTGTTGATGGCTCGGGTGCTCCGATGCGACACGGTCCTGACCCATCACCCCGAGGGGCCGGCGATGCTCAACGGGTGGAAACTGATTGCCCGCCAGATCGAACAGATGGTGGAGTGCGGGGTCCCGGTGGCCCGGGCCGAGGCCGCCATCCAGCGGCGCATGCAGTCGGTCGAGTTGAACAGCCACGCCCGGAATTACGGCCGCGTCGCGCAGGCCGCGCAACTGCTGAACGTCTCCTTGCTCAACGTGCATCTTCCTTGCGATATCATCAGCCGCCGCCTCATTGCCGAAAAGATGGCCCCCTTCAATCGCCCGGAGAGCCGGGCCAGGGTGACCGAGGTCATCGCGGCCCTCCAGGAGTTTCCGGAACAGAAGCTGGCGGCCACGGAGCCCAAGGTGAGTCTCGGCTCCCCGGAGCGCCTCGCCGGGCGCGTGGCCGTGGCCATGGCCGGATACACCAACGGCGGCGTGGACGTCCTGAAGGCCTACTTCGACGCCGGCGTCGGCACCGTCCTCATGATGCACTTCCCCGAGGCCGACCTGAAGGAGGCGCGGGAGCAGAAGCTGGCAGGGAACCTGATCGTCACCGGCCACATGGCCAGCGACTCCATCGGCATCAACGTCTACCTGGACGAGCTGGAGCGACGCGGGCTGGAGGTGGTCCGGGCGGGCGGCATCATCACTGCGCGGTAGGCGGCCGATCAGTCGGCGGCCGGCGAGGATTTCTCCTGCCGATCACCGACGCGATGGCAGGCGAAGCGGTTCCCCCGGGCGACATCCCGCGGGGAGGGGCTCACTCCACGACGACGTTCGTGGATGTTCGCAGGACGCCCGGGACGGCCTGGATTTTCGAAACGATGGCCGTGCCCAGTGCGTTGACATCCGGGGCCTCGATGAGGGCGATCACATCATACGCCCCGGTCACAGCGTGCGCGATCCGGACCCCGTTGATCTTGGCGACCTTCTTCGCGACCTCTTTTGCCTTGCCGACCGTGCACTCGAGGAAGATGAACGCCTGGACGGCCATGGATCGCTCCTCCCCCGCAGCCCCCGGGCCTCTCGGCTACCGGCGGGCACCCGTCAAAATGGCACGACCTGCTTCAGCCCGCTCCCCTGGCAGGCCGTGCACTCGCACACGCCGTTGCCCTGGCAGGTGGGACAGGGCGTCTGGCCCGCGCTCACTCCGGCTGCCCCCTGGAGGATGCCCGAGCCCCCACAGGTCGGGCAACCGATCTTCTTGAGCCCCTGACACAGGGGGCAATCCACCAATCCTCCAACCATGCTCGACTCCTCTTCGGGTTCAGGAAGGGACCGCCTCGTATGGATCAAAGCCGGCGGCGGTTGACGAATGCCGGGAAACCTTTCTATACCACTCATTGACAGCGGACCGCAATCGGAAATGTCCGCTGAGGCCCTGAGCCTGACAATTGAACAGATCGAGCTATCCCGCATCGTCGCCAACCCGGGATTGGCGCGTGGTCCCCGCCACGGAAAGCTTTGACCCGGGAGGCGTATTGCGCTAGATTTTCCCGCCGTCAGCACTGACCCTTCACCCTGTGTCCTCATGTCCGGGAGGCCCAGATGGACCCTGCCATCACCTACATCCAAGAGCGCCGCGATGCCTTCGTCGAAGAGCTGAAGACGTTCTGCCGCATCCCCAGCGTCAGCACCAAGTCCGAACACAAGGCCGACATGCAGAAGGCCGCGGAGTGGCTGGCCGACTCCATGCGGGCGATCGGCCTGGAGAGGGTCCAGATCATGCCGACCGCCGGTCATCCGGTGGTGTATGCTGACTGGCTGCATGCCCCCGGCAAACCGACGGCACTCGTTTACGGCCACTACGACGTCCAGCCGGCCGAGCCGCTGGACCTCTGGATCACCGGCCCCTTCGACCCGACGGTTCGCGACGGGGAACTCTACGCCCGGGGCGCCGTGGACGACAAGGGACAGGTCTTCATGCACCTGAAGGCGCTGGAGGCGCACCTCAAGACGCGGGGCGCCTTACCGATGAACGTGAAACTCCTCATCGAGGGCGAGGAGGAGATCGGCAGCCCCAGCCTAGAGTCGTTCATCGCCAAGCACCAGGATCTGCTCAAGGCGGACGTGGTCGTCATCTCCGACACCGCCATGATCGCCAGGGGGGCCCCGGGCATCACCCATGGTCTCCGCGGCCTGGTGTACTTCCAGATCGACGTGGAGGGAACCAAGAGCGATCTCCATTCCGGCAGTTTCGGCGGTGCCGTGATCAACCCGGCCTTCGCGCTGGCCCAGATCCTGTCCCAGCTCAAAGACAAGAACGGCCACATCACCATCCCGGGATTTTACGATGACGTCCGGAAGCTCTCCGCCGAAGAGCGTCGGGCCATGGCCCGACTCCCCTTCAGCGAGAAGAAGTTCCAGAAAGAGATCGGCGCCCCCGCGCTCTTCGGCGAGAAGGGCTTCACCACGCTGGAGCGACTGTGGGCCCGTCCCACGTTAGAGGTAAACGGCCTGTACAGCGGGTTCATCGGGGAGGGCGCCAAGACAGTCCTGCCGGGCCGGGCCATGGCCAAGGTCAGCATGCGGCTGGTCCCCAATCAGAACCCCGCGAAGATCGCCCGCCTCTTCACCCAGCACGTGAAGCGCATCTGTCCCAAGACCGTCCGAGTGAAGGTCACGGAGATCTCCGGCCGCGGCATGCCCTGGCTGGCCCCCACGGATCATCCCGCCATGCAGGCCATGGGGCAGGCCATCCAGAAGGGCTTCGGCAAGAAGCCGGTGTTCACCCGCACCGGAGGCACCATCCCGGTCGTGGCAACGTTCACCCGGCTCCTCAAGGCGCCCAGCCTGCTCATGGGCATCGGCCTCCCCGACGAGAACGCCCACGCCCCCAACGAGAAGCTGGACCTGGACAACCTCCACCACGGCATGCTCTCGGCCGCCCACCTCTGGAACGAGCTGGCGGAGGTCACATTTGGCAAGTCCTGACATCTCCTCTCCTCAGATACGAAGGCCCGGAGGCGTCTCACCTGCCCCTCCGGGCCTTTGGCATTTCTGCTCTACATCCCACAGTCTACGCGCAGTCTGAAATGTGGGCGGCAGCGTACCCTCGTTTCATGTAATCAAATTGTGTCCCGTGCCTTTTCGAGGATGTCGCCGACGTCTGCGACTTTCTTCGCAATTGCATATTGCCAGTGCCCGTACGTCCCATCCGCATTGACCGCGGCAACCCATCGGTCCGCCGCTGCCCGCTTCACTTCTTCGAGCGGATCGTATCCTTTCGTCTCGAGGATCAAGTATCGAGGTACGTCGGCGTTCAGCCGGATGAGGAAGTCAGGCATATAGTCATGCATCTGGCCGTTATGCAAGTACGGGACGGCAAATCCCAGACCTGCGTTTTTGGCGAAGGCCTGCACAGATGAATGCTTATCAAGAACATACGCTGCCGACTGCTCCCACCGCTTCGTATCCGCCACTACGTAGTTAAGATGGCTCTTCACGACCTCACGCACCTCGCGGGTCGTCCAGAAATCCACGTCCGCCGTCGAGCCCGGGCCCCGACTTGTCTCGTAGCGCGGAACTTCCGGAACCTCCCCCTGGGAGGTATCCGGGCCGATCACGCTCAACAGGCGTTCCACCGCCCACCCATAATAGGGGGCAAGGAAAAGGTCTTTGACATCGGCGGGAGGCAGGGCGCGGACCTTTTCCTCCAAGTAGCGCGCGACGATCTGGGCCAGTTGAGGAAAGAGTATGTGTGCTGGGATCTCACATTGCCCCTGGGCGATATAGTCCCGTGTCAGGGTCCGCGCAAGATCAAAGATCAGCTCCTGCAGGCGTCGCTTGGACCGGAACTCCGCAAGCGTTACGTCATCCACTCGACCAGGCCCGCTGAGGGAAAGCCTGCCTTTATTGGTGGCGTGGAGAGCTTTCACCTCGACCTCTGGTGGGATTCGCCCGGGCTCGAGTACGAGAGAGGGTGCGCTTTCCCAGTTGACTACCACCCTATTCCGGATCGCCTGTGTATAGCCCTCAACGCGCGGAAACCGGATCTCATTTTGTGACTTCGCCGGAATCGCATGCACGTGGTAGCGCTTCACGGGAGGCGGGGGTGGCCCCACGGGACTCGCCTTAAATGGGATCACCTCGAAAGGCACGCCAAAGACCTTGGCGACTTCCTCGGTAAACCTGCCATCCTCCCGCGGCTCATAGTCAACCCGCCGCAGTCCCCGACCCACCACCTGCTCGCAAAGCAGTTGCGACATGAACGGGCGTAACCCGATGATGTGCGTGACGGTGTTGCAGTCCCAGCCCTCGGTCAGCATACCCACGCTCACGATGCATCGCACGTCGCGCCCAGGGGGATGCAGAGATCGCCCAAGCTTCGCGGCCAATTCCTCGAAGCCAGCAGGATAGATCGGTCGCCCCTGCCGATCTGTTGGCCAGGCCACCTTGCCGATGGTGTCCAGCGTGAAGCGCATCCAGCGGGCTTCGTCGCTTTTGGCCTCACCGGTGTCGGTCTCCTGAACCACCTTGGAATCCACACGAATGGTGTTGATCGTGCCGTTTCGATTCCTGAACCCTTCCAGCTTCGAGGACGGAATCCCCGTGGGCGCCTTGTCTTCTGCCAGCCACTCGTAGATCACCCGGGCAATCTGCGTGTTCTTGCAAACCAGAATGAAGACCGGCGGGCGCGGATCATGGTCCAGCGTTGCCCACTCCTCCCGCTCCTTCTCCCACAGGCCGCCAAGCATGGCGATGGGATGGTGAGCGTACTTCAGGATCGCCTCTGGTTTGGGGCTCGCCTTCTTGCCGCCGCGCTCGGCTGGGGTGAGCTGAGGAAGAATCCAGTGCCAGATATTGAAGTAACCCGGGATAGAGGCTCCAGTCGTGTCGCGGATCGCAAGCTGAGGAATCTTGACGAGGCCTGACTCGATGGCGTCAATCAGGCCGAAGTCGCTGACGACCCACGGAAACGGCCTGTTTGTCTCCTGCCCGACGCGACCCAAGAAATAGGGCGTGGCTGATAGGTCCACGCAGAAATTGATCCCCCGCAGTTTCTGGATCCGATCCAGACCGTCAATCCAAACCGTGGCCTCCTTAAAGAAGATGTCCGCATCTTCCTCCTCGCCAAAGAGGTCCTCTTCCTCCTCGTCTCTCTCCTCCCTCTTGATTCGGTAGGCATGATGGGCTTCGTCGTTCATGATCAGGATGTTTTGCTTCCCACCGACCTCCCGGCCCAGAACGCGATTAACGAGGGAGGTATCACTCTCGACGTAGCGGACGGATTCAACCGTGACCTTCTTCAAGTTCCCCTGCTTGTCTCGCTGTTCATCCAAGACTGTCAACATCCCGGCGGCTACCTGACGCTCGAAGTCGTCCAGCGCGACGTACCGCGTCCCCCGAGCCGTGGTGGTCTTGGGGCCAATGGTGATTGTCTCCTTGGAGTGTACCGCAACGCCGGCTTTGGTCACCTTGGCGCTGACTCCACCCGTCTGCACCGCCTGGGGCTCGAAGACGTGCCAGTTCGTGACGAGGACTCGTCCCTGGGTCAGGAACGACATCAAATGAGGAGGAACCAGATCCCGGGTACGGTAGATGCTTGCCTCACCTTCTTCAGGCCTCAACTCCCGAAGTCGGTCGCGGATCGTCACGTTGGGGCAGACGATTAGCACCACATCGGAAAACCGACCATCACTTCGATTATTGACTTTGTTGAGGATGCTCCAGGCCACCAGCATCCCCATCACCATAGTTTTCCCTGTCCCGGTCGCCATCTTGCAGGCATAGCGCGTGAATCCCGTGTACCCCTGCGCCTTCTTGTCCTCGCTTACCTCCTCGCGAGGGATCTCGATGCCCTGGCGGAAATCCTGTCGAGCCTCGCTCAGGAAGACGATGGTCTCTGCCGCTTCCAGTTGAGCAAAGAACAGCCGCTTCTCCCTGCCATCGCGCCGCCACCACTGCAGGAGTTCGAGCGTGGTTCGGGTCACGCCGGGATAGCCTTGCTCCTTCCAGGCCTGCACTTGCCCTCGGATCCGGTTGACCAGTTTCAACTCAATCGCCGTTCCGACCTCGCTCCTCGCCTCCCTCTCGGGCTTGGCCTTTGGGTCGCGATAGAAATACATCGCGGGACGGCGGCCCGGCAGGCGTTGCGGCGTCTCGCCTTCAACGATGTGCCAGTGCTCCCGAGGTTCCTCAAATGGGGAGCTGAGAATCGGCTCGGGGACCTCGTAGCTGCTCATAGCCTGAAGGCCCTTTGAATGGCATCGAGCTTCTCGATGACTTCCGGATGGACTTCCTCCGGCGTCATCACCGCGGCGATCTCGTGATAGCGCGTATACGAGAATCCATGGAGTCCGGCCGCATCCAAAATTGGCGGAATGACCTCGGTTCGAGCCTTCCGTTTTTCGAGGTAAGCGTCAATTAGAGGGTTTGGCTTCAGCGGATCGGCCAGGAATGCCGGAGTAAAGGTCTTCTCCAAGTACGCCATCATATCCTTCCTGGATTCTGCCGACATCGCCCCCGGTCCCACCACCTTCTTGACAAACCGCTCCAATGTGGTTGGATGCACCAGGTAGCTTTCGATCTCGTAGCGCCGCCAGCGCAGCCGCTGCAGGCCCCTTCCCGTGACCTCCGTCTCCGGGATGTGGCGGTCGTCGTCCCCATCAAGGAGCACGAGCCCCGGCAGATCATCGCGCACCAGCGTCAACGCCTCATAGTGGTCCTTGGCCTTGATCCCAGGAGCGCCGGTACGTGACTCCCACACCGTGGGCCTCCAGAATAACTTGGTCGTCAGAGTCTCCCGCGCCGGATGATTCAGGACCCTCGCCCATTCGCGCAGTATGTTAATGTCCGTGTACCCCTCGACGTATAGGATGCCGGGGGCTTCTTGTGCTTGCATGATGTCGGTGTGGGTCAGGATTCCCAAGGCCTGCGAAAGCCGTGTCCGTTCCACGGCGTTGGACAGTCGCCGAGGTTGGTTCAGGATCATGCACAATTCCGTGGGATCAACGGAGTTGATGATCACCTCCGAGTGTGTCGCGATGATCAATTGCGAATTCTGCTTTGCCGCCACGGACCGGAGCTCGCCGTAGATCGCGTCCTGCAGGATCACGTGCAGATGGGCGTCGGGCTCATCCAGCAGCAACACCGACGCCGGCCGGGTGTATAGGAACGTCAGCAGCATGAGCACCTGCTGGAATCCGCTCCCGGCACTGGCAATGTCCAGTCGGGGGCCGCCCGGATGTGCGCGGTACTCGGCAACGATGTCCGCCCCGCTCGCATCCGGAGGAATCAACTCATACCCGAAGAGCCGCTTGATGGAATCCTGCAGAGGATCCCACGCGTTCGACCGGTGGGCCTCGACCAAGAGGTTCCGGATGATATCGCCCGGCTTTCCCTGCCCCAGTAGCTGATCCTGCTTGGGCCGCTGATATAC
>JBIOJT010000226.1:0-7725 GCA_044451055.1 Methylomirabilales bacterium (SeqCode) | reverse complement strand
GGGGTAGGGTGGGGGCGAATCTTCGGATGAGTCAGGTCTTCTGATGCGCAAACTCACGATGGCCGAGGCGCTCCGCGAAGCCTTGATTGAAGAGATGACCCGGGATCCGCGGGTGCTCCTCATCGGCGAGGACCTGCGCGCCGGTGTCCCCTTCGGGGTCACCAAGGGGCTGGTGGAACAGTTCGGCGAGGACCGCGTGCTGGATACCCCGATCTCCGAAGCAGCCATCATCGGGGCCTCCCTGGGGGCGGCCATCACGGGGATGCGTCCGGTGGCGGATATGCACTTCGCCGATTTCGTCACCTGCGCCATGGACGAGGTCGTGAACCAGATCGCCAAGGTTCGCTAAATGTTCGGCGGCCTGGTGGACGTACCCCTCGTCCTGCGGATGCCGACGGGGAGCGTGATGGGGGCGGCCGCCCACCACTCGCAGTCGCTGGAGGCATGGTTCGTCCACACGCCGGGACTGCGTGTGGTTTTTCCCTCCACGCCCGCCGATGCCAAGGGACTGCTCAAGACCTGCATCCGGGGACTGGACCCGGTGCTCTTCTTCGAGCACAAGCGGCTCTACAAGATGACTGGCGAGGTTCCCGAGGAAGAGGTGCTGATCCCCCTGGGGAAGGCGGACGTGAAGCGCGAGGGCTCGGACGTCACGGTGATCGCGACCGGGTGGATGGTCCACCAGGCGCTGGATGCCGCGGACCGGCTCGGCCAGGAGGGGATTCAGGCGGAAGTGGTCGATCCCCGCTGCCTCGCGCCCTTCGACAAGGAGACGATCTTCGCCTCGGTCCGCAAGACGAATAGAGTTGTCATCGTGGAAGAAGCGGCGAAGACGGGCGCCTTCGGCGCGCAGATCGCGGCCTGGCTGGCGGAGGAACTCTTCGACCACCTGGACGCGCCCATCCAGCGCGTTGCCGCCAAAGACGTCCCCATCCCGTTCAGTCCACCCATGGAAGAATACGTCATCCCGAATCGGGAGCGGATCGTGGCGCAGGTTCAACGGCTGCTGGGCAAGCCCGGCGCGTGATCGCGCGCGGGAGCAGACCGGAAGGGAGTGAGCGGGAACCCGGATGGCCGATCGCATGCACGGCAAGGCAATCATCGTGACCGGGGCTGGCTCCATCGGACCGGGAATCGGCAACGGTAGGGCCGCGAGCATCCTCTATGCGCGGGAGGGCGCACGGGTACTCCTGGTTGACCGGGACTCGGCGGCCGCAGAGGAGACGCGGCGCTCGATCATCGAAGCGGGTGGTCAGGCGCTGGCGTTGGCCTGCGATGTCACCTCTTCTCCGGAGTGTCAGCGCATGGTCCACGCCTGCCTGGAGGCCTTCGGGGGTATTGACGTCCTCCACAACAACGTGGGTATCAGCATCCCCGGCGGTCCGGTGGAGCTTGCCGAGGAGGACTGGGATCGGATCATGCGAGTGAACGTGAAGAGCATGTTCCTCACCTGCAAGCACGTCCTCCCCCACATGGAGCGGCGCCGCCAAGGGGTGATCGTCAACATCGCCTCCGTCAACGCCATCCGCAGCTTGTCGGCGGCCATCGCGATCGCTTACTCCGCCTCCAAGGCCGCCATTATCGCCATGACCCGGGAGATCGCCGTGCAGTATGCGGCGAAAGGCATCCGCGCCAATACCATTCTGCCAGGCCTGATGGATACCCCGATGGTGAAGGCGCAGCTCCTCACCGCTTACGGCGGCGACGTCGAGGAGATGGGGCGACGGCGGGCGCGCCTGTGTCCGATGGGCAAGCAGGGGGACGGCTGGGATACGGCCCATGCGGCGCTGTTCCTGGCCTCGGATGAGGCCAAGTACATCACCGGCACCACCTTGACGGTGGACGGGGGGCTTAGCTGTATTGCGGGGTAGTCGGCACTGGGCGGTTCGGAAGGTAACCCGCGGCTTCCCGGGTCCGGAGGGGACACCTCGTGGATATGCAGGCCGTCGCCGGCCCCGGGGTTGCGTGGAGGCGCGTGCCCGTTCCCGAACCCGGGCCGGAGGAGGTGCTGGTCCGCGTGAAGGCCGCCGCCGTGTGCGGGACCGACCTGCACATCACCCACTGGAATGCCTGGGCCCAGACGGCCGGAATGTGCCTCCCCTTGGTGATGGGACATGAGTTCTGCGGCGAGGTGGTGGGTGTCGGGAGCCGTGTCCGGGCCTTGAAGCCCGGCGACTATGTCGCCGGAGAGACCCATCTTCCCTGCGGGGGATGTTACCAGTGCCGGAACGGCCTGCAGCACATCTGTCAGAACTTGAAGCTTTTCGGCATCCATCGAGACGGGTGCTTCGCCGAGTATGCGACCATCCCGGAACTCTGTGCCTACCGGGTGCCGCCAGCGATTCCGCCGCGGGTCGCGGCCATGCTGGAGCCGCTGGGCACCTCGCTGCGCGCGGTGCTGGAGCTCGACGTCTCGGGTCGCTCCGTGGTCGTCATCGGTTGCGGCCCCATCGGGCTGTTCGCCGTGGCATCCGCCAAAGCCCTGGGCGCCTGCCAAATCATCGGGCTGGACATCCGGGAAGAGCGACTCGCCCTGGCCAAGTGCCTCGGGTGCGATATGACGCTCAATCCTCGGCACGTGGACGCGGCCCGCCAGATCATGGAGGCGACAAATGGAGTGGGCGCAGACGCGATCGTCGAGGCTTCCGGGAATGAGACGGCGCTGGAAGGTGCCTTGAAATTTCCGCGAAAAGGGGGACGGTGTGCCCTCGTCGGGCTGCCGTCCGCGCCCGTTCGGTTGAACGTGGGGCCGGATGTGGTCTTCAAGGAGGCCATGATTATTGGCATCCACGGACGGGAGATGTTCCGCACCTGGACGCGCATGGAACAATTGCTGGCCAGCGGGCTCCTGAACGTGGATCCGGTCGTCACGCATGAGATGCCGCTGGAGAACTATGCGGAAGGCCTCGCCCTCCTGGAAACCGGGGAGGGGGGCAAGGTGATCCTGATCCCTTGAACCCGTCGGCGACCGGTGCGGAGCGGCGCAGACACCGCATGCGGTCGTAGGCCCGGGGCTGCCTCGACGGCCGGAGTCTCGGCGCGGTGAAATGTCATCCCTGGAGTCCGAGCGGATGATTCAGCGGTTCTTTCCCGGAGACCTGTGATATAAGCCACCTCCAGCAGCTGAGGCGTGGGAGGCCGGCGCGCCTCTTCTGGTGGACCGACGTATGGGGACATGAGCGGACACTCTTCTGAGGAGGGCGGAGTCATGCGCAAGTTCACTCGCAGGCAGTTCGTCGTCGGGGTGGGGGCTACCCTCGCAAGCGTCGGGATCCTGCGGAAAGCCCGGGCGGCCGAGTTCACGTACAAGTACTGCAACAATCAGGTCATGACGCACCCGATGAACATTCGGGCCGCCGAGGCGGTCGAGGCGATCAAACGCGACTCCAACGGCCGCCTGGAAATCCAGGTCTTCCCCAACAGTCAGCTCGGCGGCGACACCGACGTGCTCGCGCAACTGCGCGCCGGCGCGGTCCAGTTCTTCCATCTCTCCGGCCTGATCCTGGCGACCCTCGTCCCTGTTGCCTCCATCAACGGACTCGGATTTGCATGGAAGAGCTACAAGGAACTCTGGCCGGCCATGGACGGCGACCTGGGCAAGTACGTTCGGGACGAGATTGCCAAGGCCAACATCTACACCTTCGAGAAGATCTGGGACAACGGCTTCCGGCAGATCACCAGCAGCACCCGGCCCATCCTCACGCCGGCCGATCTGAAGGGTTTCAAGATTCGCGTGCCGGTGAGCCCGATGTGGACGTCCATGTTCAACGCCCTGGGCGCCGCCCCCACGAGCATCAACTTCAATGAGACCTACTCGGCGCTGCAGACGAAGCTTGTCGAGGGGCAGGAGAACCCCCTGGCAATCATCGAACTCTTCAAGATATACGAGGTCCAGAAATACCTCTCGATGACGAACCACATGTGGGACGGCTTCTGGATCCTGGCCAATGGCGATTCCTGGCGGAAGCTGCCCAAGGACCTCCAGGAGATCGTCACCCGGCGCTTCAACGAGGCGGGGATCAAGCAACGTGCGGATACGGAGGCCCTCAACAATAATCTGGCCAAGACGCTGGCCGGGCACGGGATGGACATCCGCACCCCCGAGACGGAGCCGTTCCGGGTGCAGCTCCGGAACGCGGGCTTCTACAAAGAGTGGAAGCAGAAGTACGGCGACGCCGCCTGGGCACTGCTGGCCCGATATGCCGGTGAGCTCGGATAGGGGGAGTCCGTGTCGGAGAGCGTTGTCGAGGTCGTTGCCGCCCGCGATTCCGCGCCCCCGGTCGACCGGCGGTGGGTGCATGTCGCGGATGAGATCCTGCGCTGGACGACGGAGGTGCCGGTAGCCCTCCTCGTGCTGGTGGAGTTCGTCCTCTTGCTGATGGGCGTGGTCGCCCGGTATGCGTTCCATCGCCCACTGTACTGGGTGGACGAGCTGGCCGCCACCCTCTTCCTCTGGCTGGGCATGCTCGGCGCTGCCGTCGCGTTGCGTCGCGGCGAGCACATGCGGTTGACCGCTTTCGTGCGACGCGGCTCCCCTGCGGCGCGTGCCTGGGTGGATGTCGCCGTGATGGTGGTGGTCGGGACCTTCGCCCTGGAGATGCTGGGTCCCACGCGGGCGTTCGTGGTCGCTGAGGCGGCGATCACCATGCCGGCGCTCCAGGTGTCGGCGGCCTACGGTGTTGCGGCGGTCCTGGTGGGGATGGTCCTGATGTTGATCATCGTCTTCGTCCGACTCGCCCGGGCCGCCTCGCTTCGGATGTGTGTGAGTGCCGTTGCCCTGGTGGGGGGAATGAGCCTGCTGGCGATTGCCGCCAAGCCGCTTCTGATCCGCCTGGGCAACGTGAATCTCATCCTGTTCTTTGTCGTGCTCGTTGGTCTATTCGTCTCCTCCAGCGTGCCGATCGCATTCGGCTTCGGCGTCGCCACACTCTCGTATCTTGCCCTGACGACAGCGATGCCCCTGTCGGTCGTGGTCGGCCGGATGGCGGAGGGAATGTCCGCGCTCGTGCTCCTCGCGGTGCCGTTGTTCGTGCTCCTGGGGCTGCTCATCGACATGACCGGGATCACCAACGCGCTTATCGATTTCATCGCGGCGCTGATCGGTCACGTGCGTGGCGGGCTGGGCTACGTCTTGCTCGTCGCCATGTACTTCGTGTCGGGGATCTCCGGCTCCAAAGCCGCCGACATGGCGGCGGTTGCCCCCGTGCTCTTCCCCGTGATGAAACGCCGCGGGTGGGAGCCGGGGGAGCTGGTCGGGATGCTCTCGGCATCGGGGGCCATGGGGGAGACGATTCCGCCGAGCCTGGTGGTGATCATCATCGGGTCGGTGACGGGCGTGTCGATCGCCGCCTTGTTTACCGGCGGGCTGCTTCCGGCGGCCGTGGCCGCGCTCTCGATGGCTGCCATTGTCTTCGTGCGGTCGGGCGGCCGGGATCGGGGCGCGGCACGCCCCGCAGTGGTTGCGATCCTGAAGAAGTTCCTCGTCGCGTTCCCTGCTTTGGTGCTGCCATTTCTCGTGCTGGGCGCCGTGATCGAGGGAATCGCGACGGCGACCGAGGTGTCCACCGTCGGCATCGCCTACGCCGGGCTCATCGGCGTTGTCGTGTACCGGCGATTCGAGTGGCGGAGGGTCTATCCGATGCTGGTGGAAACGGCCTCGCTGTCGGGGGCCATCCTCCTCATCATCGCGACGGCCACGGCCATGGCGTGGGCGTTGACCCAATCCGGATTCTCGCAGGCCCTCGTGAGGATGATGGCCGGTGTGCCCGGGGGTCGCGCCGGCTTTCTTGCGGCCTCCGTCGTCGTCTTCGTCGTCTTGGGGAGCTTTCTCGAAGGCATCCCGGCCGTGGTGCTGTTCGGCCCGCTCCTGTTCCCGGTGTCGCGGATCATGGGCGTACACGATGTCCACTATGCGATGGTGGTGATCCTCGGGATGGGCGTGGGCCTCTTTTCACCGCCGTTCGGGGTGGGGTTCTACGCCGCCTGCGCGATTGGCAAGGTCTCGCCCGACGACGCGATGGGCCGCGTCTTTCCGTACATGGCGGCTGTCCTGGCGGCGCTCATCGTCGTTGCCGCCATCCCCTGGCTGTCGATCGGATTCCTGCAGGCGAGATAGTCTCGCCCAACACCTTCCCATTCCCATGGGTCTCCTGGCTGCCATCCTCGATGGCCAAACAGGACGCCTGCCGGTCACGACGGACCTTCCTTTCAGTTGCCTCTCGAATCGCCGAGAGCTTCGGACCGACTCGATCACGCCGTCGTCGTCCACGCCTGGAGGCGGGGTTTTGTCTTGACTTGTCCGGAACCCCAGAGTCGGTGTACAGTATCTACCGGAAGGGAATCGCCTTTTCTCCTCCTTGATATTTGAAACAACGCACCTCTACGGTAGTCCCCGAGAATCCTGCAGGCTATTGAGCCGGCAACTTCTTCCAGGGTCGAGCGACATCTCGAGCGAGGCGCGGGAACGATTCCCGAGAAACTCCAAGAAACCACATTCAGGGGGTGGGGAGATGACAAAGCAGAGGAAGAGTGAAGACCTTCGGACGACCAGGCGGCGCGTGTTAGGATGTGGGGCGATTGGCCTTGGCGGCTTGCTGGTTCCGAGCCTGGTCGGGACGCGAAAAGCGGCGGCGGCAGCCGCGCCTCAAGAAAGCACCGCCGACCGTATCAAAAGGACAGGGGTCTTCAATCTCGGCGCACGAGAGGCAGATCCACCCTACGGGTTCCTTGACAAGGACAAGCACGTCGGGTTTTCGACCGAGATCGCGCAACGGGTGCACGAGCGGCTCGAAAAGGAGCTGAAGACCGCCATCAAGATCAATTACGTGGCGGTCACCAGCCGCACCCGAATCCCTCTGCTCCTGAACGGCACGATTGACATGGAAGCCGGGGCCACCGTGATCACAAAGGAGCGGGTCAAGGTCGTCGATTTCTCCGTTCCCTTCTTCCTGACGGCGTCCTATCTCCTGGTGCCAGCCGACAGCCCGATCAAGAAAGTCGCCGACCTCTCCGGCAAACGTCTTGGCGGCCCTCGTGGCGGGCTCCAGGAGTTACTGTTTACCAGCAAGCTTCAAAAAGAAGGGATGTTCAAGAGCCCGGTCAGATTCATTGGCTTTGAGAATCCTTCGGAAGGGCTGACCGCACTGCAGGGTGGTTCGGTTGATGCCTACACAAATGATGCGCCGCTTGTGTATGGTTTGCTGAAAAGCACCTCAGACCCGGCCAAGTGGAGGGCGTTTGATCCCGGAGTGGACGCTTCGCCCCAGGCCTTTCCCCTGCGCCAGAACAGTTCGAGCTTTGCGAGCCTCATCAACTTGACGATCGTTGACCTGTGTGAGAGCGGCCGGTGGCAGGAGCTGTACCAGAAGTACTTCGTTCCCGTCGGGCTCCCAAAGGAGCCGGACGAGACCTCGAGATTCCTCGTCCGAATGAACTCCTGGTCGGATTAATCGCCTGAGCTCTCGAGATCGAGTCGAGCAGGCAGAGATACTACGCAGCGCGGAATAATGGCTACACTGTTCCTCGCGCTGCTTCGTTCGCGGGGAAGGCCTTCGCCCTTGCACAGGACCCGCGGCAAGGGCTCAGCCCTCCCCACGGACCCTCCTAAGAAACTGCCTGCTCGGGGGCAGGCACGAGCTGGAACCCGAGCGCCCGGGCCTGCGCGCGGAGCCGGGATTCGCTGTGACGCCGATGGGCGGCGTCGGCCGCGGCCAACCGACTCTCCTG
>JBIOJT010000225.1:0-7768 GCA_044451055.1 Methylomirabilales bacterium (SeqCode) | reverse complement strand
CGAGAAAAGCGATCAGGTGGGCGGGACCACCGCCTTTTCCTCCGGCAGCGTCTGGATCCCCAACAATCCCGAGCAGCGCCGGAACGGCATCACCGGGGATGCCGAGACGGCGCGCCTGTACCTCGATGCACTCGTGGATGGCCGGGCAGATCGCGCCTTGCGCGAGGCCTTCATCGCCGCGGGACCCGAGATGCTGGAATATCTCGAGAAGCACACGGACGTGGGCTTCCAGATGTATCGCCAGGCTCCGGATTATCGCCAAGAGCTGCCGGGCGCCGCACTGGGTGGGCGACCGCTGGAGCCGCTGCCGTTTGACGGACGCACGTTGGGCAAGGAATTCGACCGGGTGCGCCGGCCCATCCCGGAACTCATGCTCTTCGGTGGGATGATGGTAACTCGCGGAGAGGCATTGCGCCTCCTGCGGATCGCGAGGTCGTGGGATTCGTTCGCTTTGGGCGCACGGTTGGTGACGCGCTACCTCTGCGATCGCCTGCGCTACCGGCGCGGGACGCGGCTGGTCCTGGGGAACGCGCTCGCGGCGAGGCTCTTCAAGAATCTGCTCGATCACCGCCTGGCGATCTGGTTCAACGGCAGGACGACGCGGCTCGTCGCGGAGGACGGACGAGCCTGCGGCCTCGTCGTCCTGCGGGACGGCTCGGAGGTCCGTGTGCGCGCGCAGCGTGGAATCGTGCTGGCGGGCGGAGGCTTCCCCGCCAGTCGGGAGCTACGCGAGCGCTACTTGCCAAAGCCGGTGGCGGAGTATACGTCCGCATTCGAGGGGTGCGTGGGAGAGACGCTGCGGCTGGCCCAGGGCATCGGCGCCACCCTCGGCCCGCCGGGAGAGGACAACGCGTTCTGGTTCCCGAGTTCGATCGCGACGCGCAAGGATGGGACCACGGCAGTGTACCCCCACATCGTCCTGGACCGTGGCAAGCCCGGGCTCGTCGCCGTCAATTCGGCGGGACGACGCTTCGTCAACGAAGGCGTGTCGTACCACGAGTTCGTGCGCGCGATGTATCGCTCGCACCGCAGCGTTCCGAGCATCCCCGCCATGCTCGTGTGTGACCGCCGTTTCATTTGGAAGTACGGTCTCGGAATGATCAGGCCCCGGACTCCTCTCTTGAAGCCGTTCATCGACCGCGGCTACCTCCGCGTCGCGGATTCGGTGGAAGGCCTGGCGCGCACGATTGGCGTTGACGCCACGGGATTGGTCGAGACGGTCAGGGCCCAGAATGAGTATGCCCGGACCGGCGTGGACACCGAGTTCGGCAAGGGGAGCAACGCCTACGACCGCGGGAACGGCGATCCGGAGCATTCGCCGAACCCCTGTCTCGGACCGATCGAGAAGCCGCCCTACTGTGCGGTCGCGGTCCTGCCCACGCCGCTTGGCACGAGTTTGGGTTTGCGGACGAACGTTCATGGCCAGGTGCTCGATGGCTCCGGACAGCCGATCGCGGGTCTGTACGTCTGCGGGAATGACATGCAATCCGTCATGGGTGGAGAGTACCCGGGGGCCGGGGCGCAACTGGGACTCGGCATGACCTTCGGGTATTTGGCGGCGAAGCACGCTGCGGGAGCCGAGTCGCAGACGAAATCTGCCGTCGGAAAAGTCCAGGGTGTCCGCGCCGGGTGATGCCGGGAGGAACGGAATCTCCCGTAGTCACCCCCGGCGAGAGGATGGGCCGTTGAAGGTGAGGGCAACCGTGCGAATCGGGGCGCATGCGCAGATTTGGGTCGCGCCGTTCACCGGGGATACCCTCGACCTGGTTGGCCGGGTCCGGGATCTGGGCTTTGACGCGATCGATATCAACGTGGGGGAACTTCCACCCCCCTTTCCAGCGGCTGATTTGCGATGTCGGTTGATCGAAGCCCATCTCCAGGGGTCGCTGGGGGCGTTCCTCAACGCCCAGCGGGATATCACCAGCGAGGACGCAGGAGCGCGCCGGGCCGGCGTCGAGTTCCTGCGGGGGGTGGCGCGTCTCTGCGGGGAGGTGGGCGCCAAGACCTTCATCGGTCCCATGCACTCTGAGATTCGGCGGCAGCGCCCGGACCCTCCGTCGGTGCGCGAGGAGCGATGGAAACGCTGCGTGGAGGGGCTGGCGGCGGTGGCGCGGGAGGCGGAGCAGGTCGGGATAAATGTGGCGGTGGAGATCCTGAATCGGTACGAAAGCGATTTCCTCACGACGACGGCCGACGGCCTCCGACTCTGCCACGCGGTGGGGAACCCCCGGCTCGGCCTCCTGCTTGACACCTTTCACATGAACATCGAAGAACAGCGGATCGGGGACGCCTTCCGGTCGGCCGCGGGATACGTGCATCATGTCCACACGTGCGAAAATGACCGGGGGGCACCCGGGAGCGGGCATCTGGACTGGGTCGAGGTGCGCGACGCCTTGCGGGACATCGGCTACGACGGCGTGTGCACCATCGAATCCTACAACCCGGACCTGCCCGCTCTGGCCCAGCGGACCTCCTTCTGGCGGCCTGTCGCTTCCAGCCAGGATGAGCTGGCGCGCAAGGGTCTGGTCTTCCTCCGTCGGCTCTTCGGCTCGTCCTAATGGCCGGCGGGCGTCCCCGCGGAAGGACTCGGCTCCAGGGCATTCGATGGCCTTCGATTGATCGCGCTGGAGTGTGTCACGCGACAGACACTCTTTGACACGACCTCAAGTAGGAGGATTGTTCATCCAGGTGAAATGGAGGCCCCAGGATCTTGCCTGGCCGCCGGTCTCCCGGCCCTTGCGCGAGGATATTGCACGCTGGGAGAGCCGTCTGCCTTACCGTCTGGGCGGCCATTGGGCATTGGAGTTTCCAGCCAATGATCCCACGGCACAATCTGGAAGCCATGAGCCAGCGTCAGCCTCGAGCTCCGCGCGAGACAACATGACAAGAAGGGGAGAGTTGATGGACCTGTCACGCTCCTGTGATGTGTTGATACTGGGCGGCGGCAATGCGGCCCTTACGGCGGCCCTCACGGCGCGCCGCGCCGGGCTGAGGGTGCTCGTGCTTGAGTGTGCCCCCAAGGATTTTCGCGGCGGGAACAGCCGGCACACGCGGAACCTCCGCTGCATGCACGACCGTCCGGTCGATGTCCTCACGGACACCTACCCGCAGGAGGAGTACTGGCAGGACCTGCTCCGGGTGACGGGTGGGAAGACGAACGAACCGCTGGCCCGGCTGACGATCGGCCAGTCCGCCGACTGTCGGGCATGGATGGTTCAGCACGGGGTCCGCTTCCAGCCCTCGCTGCGCGGCACGCTGCACCTGTCACGAACGAACGCCTTCTTCCTCGGGGGCGGCAAGGCGCTCGTGAACGCCTACTACCGCGCCGCGGGGGAACTGGGAGTCGAGATCGCGTATGACGCAGAGGTGCGTGACCTCAACATTCGGGAGGGCCGGTTCACGTCGGCGATTTTCGCCCAGAACGGCGTCACGCATGAGGTTCAGGCCAAGGCGGTGGTGGCGGCCGCGGGCGGGTTCGAGTCGAACATCGCCTGGCTGAAGGAGGCGTGGGGAGATGTCGCCGACAACTTCCTGATCCGTGGTACCCCCTACAACATGGGCCGGGTGCTGCGGGTGCTGATCGACCACGGGGTAAAACCCGTGGGCGACCCGACCCAGTGTCATGCCGTGGCGTGCGACGCGCGGGCGCCCAAATTCGATGGCGGCATCATCACGCGGGTGGACGCGATCTCCCTCGGGATCGTGGTCAACAAGAATGCCGAGCGCTTCTACGACGAGGGGGAGGACTTCTGGCCTAAGCGCTACGCCATCTGGGGCCGGCTCGTTGCCGGGCAGCCGGATCAGATGGCGTTCTCGATCATCGATGCGAAGGCGATGGGAAGCTTCGTGCCCCCCGTTTATCCGCCGATCCAGGCGCGTACGATTCGCGAGCTCGCCCAGGCCCTCAACCTCGACCCGACCGCGCTCGAAAGGACCGTCACCGCGTTCAACCGGTCCGTGAGAGCGGGCACATTTGATCACGCTATCCTGGATGATTGCGCCACGGTGAATCTCACGCCCCCGAAGACGCACTGGGCACGTCCCTTGGATGCGCCCCCCTATTTCGCTTATCCGCTGCGCCCCGGAATCACGTTCACGTACCTGGCGGTCACCGTGAACGAGCGAGCTCAGGTGATGCTGCAGGACGACCAGCCCGCCGAGAACATCTTCGCGGCGGGGGAGATCATGGCGGGCAATATCCTGGGCAAGGGGTACCTCGCCGGAATCGGGATGACGATCGGCACCGTCTTCGGGCGGATCGGCGGACAGGAGGCGGTTCGATATGTCCTCGGGTAAATCGATTCCCCCCGAACTGATCCAGCAGGGCGAGTGGTTCATGAGGATCTGCAACGCCTGCCGCTACTGCGAAGGGTATTGTCCGGTCTTCCCGGCGCTGGAGCGGCGGCTCACGTTCCAGGAGGGCGATCTGAATTATCTCGCCAACCTCTGTCACAACTGCGGGTCGTGCTACGACGCGTGTCAATACGCACCACCCCATGAGTTCGCGCTGAACTTCCCGAAGATCCTCGCGGAAATCCGCGGGGAAACCTACAAGAAATACGCCTGGCCCGGATTCCTCGCCGGCCTGTTCCGTCGCAACGGGCTGGCGGTCAGCCTCATCACGGGGGCAAGCCTGGCGATCTTCCTGCTTGCCGTGGCCCTTATCGCCGGGCCGGCGGTGTTGTTCTCGGCCCACGATGTTCGCGAGGGCGGCTTCTACGCCGTGCTCGGCCACGACGTCATGGCGCTGACCTTCGGCGTCGTTTCACTGTTCGTCTTCGTAGCGTTCGTGGTGGGATTCGGGCGCTTCTGGCGTGACATGGGAGAGAGTTTCAGCGCAATCCTGAATCCGATGGCGTTGGGACGAGCGGCGATGGACGTGCTGCGGCTCAAGAATCTCGACGGGGGCGGCGAGGGCTGCATCTATCCGGACGAGCAGCCCACTCTGGCCCGGCGACGTTTCCACCACCTGACGTTTTACGGCTTCCTCCTGTGCTTCGCCTCGACCACGGTCGCCGCGTTCTACGACTACGGGTTGGGCTGGCCGGCCCCATATGGGTTTTGGAGCGTGCCCGTCCTTCTGGGAACCGTCGGCGGCCTCGGGCTACTCATCGGGCCCGTGGGGCTGCTCTGGCTCACGGGCAAGCGTAATCCAGCGTTGTCCGACCAGAATCAGAAGGGGATGGACTTCGGGTTCCTGGTGCTGCTGTTCCTGACGAGCCTGACGGGTTTGCTGCTCCTGGCCCTGCGCGAAACGCCGGCCATGGGCGTGCTGCTCGCGGTGCACCTCGGGATGGTTCTGGGGCTCTTTCTCACGATGCCTTACGGCAAGTTCGTGCACGCCATTTACCGCGCCACTGCACTCGTGCGTTATGCGGTCGAGGAATCGCGCCCGATGCCCAAATTCGGATCGGAGTGAGCGTCGTGGAGGCCAAATCGCATCGAGGTCGGTTGTTATCCGCAAGAACTTCGTCCCTCACGCTTCAGAGGCCCTGTTCCCGTCGCCGTGCCAGCCACGCACGACGCGCGGCGGCCTCGTCCGCGAGGTCCCAGTAGCGCTGCTCGGTCCGATACCAGGCGTAGCCGTAGACGTAGTGGGGAAGCCTCTCCCACCAAGCGCCGCACTCGCGGCACCGCCCCAGCAGTGCCTCCGGGGTCTCCACCAGCGACGCGATCTTGTCGGGGAAACCGAAGTCATCCTCTTCGAGCGCGCGAACGTAGCCCCGGCTGGCGCACAGACACGACGCCATGCTTCCCTCATCCCCCGGAGGCGTCCCGACCGTCATGCCACGCTGCCTCGGTGCGCAACGGGATCGCGCCCCCGGATGGGGATGAAGTATCCGGCACGCCGGACGCGGCTGTCAACGTGAAAGACGGGGCCGACTCCTCGGGCACCCTCGCGGTGAAATCAGCCAGGGGGTGGCTCCAACACCACCTGTCGGGAATCGGTGCGGCGGGGAAGCAAACCCGTGCGAAGGAAGGTCAGTTGTGGCGGGGAGGTACGTCAAATTTGGTGTCCTCAGCGGGACTCGATGGCCATTGGAAGGTTGAGGCTAGGGGAATCCTTCGAGTGACTTAGAGGCCGTGAAGGGCGTGACGCCGCGGTACCCTACGGCAAGATCGTCCTCATCCCCTGACGCCTCGAATGCGGCCGATGTCCCCCTCACGGTGCCGCGGGGAGGAAGCGGTTGGAGGAGACCTCGGCCGCCGGGATGAGCCGTTTGGTGAGGCCGGCTTCGAACATCCACCGGGTGAGGCCTTCCCACGCCGCGGGCCGGTTGAAGCCGAAGCGGGGAACGCCGGCGGTCAGGAGCGGTGTCTCCAATCGCAGGCTCTCGAGCTGGAGGGTGCGGTCCAGGGTGGCATGCCCTCCCACGAGGATGTCGATCGCCCCTACCGGATTCTGCAGAGTCCACTCGGCTCCCTTGGTTGCGGCGGCCAGGAACCGCCTGAGCAATTCCGGGTTCTCCCGGATGGCCTGCTCCGAGGTGATGATGACGAGCTCCGGGTGATCCGGGATGCCGATATCCTCCAGGTGCCAGGCGTTCACGGCGTGGCCCTGGCGCTCCAGGATCAACTTCTCGTAGACCCAGTAGCCGCCGATGAGGGCGTCTACCCGACCCTTCGCCAGGGAGTCCACGAGGTCGTACCCGACGTTCACCAGCTGCACCGAGTTGGGATCCACGCCGTAGCGCTTGAAGATCGTTCGGAGATAGGCCAGGGCGCTGGACGTTCCGTTGTGCCCCACGCGCTTGCCGGCCAGCTTCTCCAGCGCGTCGATCCCCGAAGTCTTGAGGGTCATCACCGAGTCCAAGGGGTGCTGGACCACGGAGGCGATGCACACCACCGGCTGCCCCTGATCGCGGGCAAGCACGACGTCGGTGGAGTAACTGATGGCCAGCGGATATTTCCCGGCCGCGACGAGGTCGATGGGGTCCGCCGGGTGCTTCGGCACGTCCAGGATGACCTCGAGTCCCTGCTCGGCGAAAAACCCCTTGGCTTGGGCCACGAACAGGTAGGCCTGGGAATGGTTGGGCGTCCAGTCCAGCATGAAGGGCACGGCCGCGGCGCCGAGGGCCGGCGCCGGGCCGGCGCCGACGACGAGGGCCACGAGGGGCCACAGTGACCACTTCGCCCCTTTCGGGAAGCTCCTCATAGCATGACCCTCCTTTTCCTCAGTGATAGGAATTTGCTTCTGGGGGTGGCCGCGCGAGGATCAGGCCGCCGGCCGCACCACAACGCTGCCTAGAAGGTAAGTGTACCAGAGAATGAGGAGGAGGGCCACTCTACCCGCCGTCGCGCAAGCTGCGGGAAGCCAACCAGCGGGACTCGATGGCCTTTGGACGGTGGAGATTATCGGAATTCTTCGAGTGGCTTAGACCTCTACGTGGCCACGTTTTCGGGACTCTCCAGACCCAGCATCTCCCGCGGGGCTTGCCCCATGAGGCTTGGTGCCGGGAGGCCGGATTGCCACTTGAGCAAAACGACCTATCCCAAGTTGTTGGGTGGTTTCGCAGGAGCGGACCCGGATCGGGATAAACCGACACTCCTCTCGACATGAGGCGTTTGGAGGGTGGTTATCAAATCAAGGGGACAGGGAGCAGGAGGACAGTCCGGACGGAGTCTTTGCGGACCAGCGTGTCCAGCAAAGGCTGGCATGTTCAGTGGGAGACAGTCCCACCGGGGGAACAGTCAGGGCCCCCGTAGCTTGAGTTGCCTCCGCGGAGGAAACGAATCGGAGGAAGCCAACTGACCAAGCCATCTTCGG
>JBIOJT010000224.1:0-7834 GCA_044451055.1 Methylomirabilales bacterium (SeqCode) | reverse complement strand
GTGGTGGGTGGCGCAGATGGGGGGACCGCGCGGGGGAATGATGGGCCCCGGGATGGGCCAGGGTATGGGGCCCGGCATGATGGGCGGCTGGTCCGCCCAGTGGTACGGAAAGAAGAAATTCACGTCGAATGGCGAGCAGATCTACTACACAGGTGTAAACGCCAAGACCGGACCGATTCCGAGAGTGGGCGGGCCCATGTGGGTCCAGATGGGCGGAACCGGATGTGTCGCCTGTCATGGGATCCAGGGGCGCGGCGGCGTCCCGGTGATGATGGGGACGGCCATCCTGCGGACATCCGGTACGAGGCCCTGATCAAGGGCGAATACGAGCACGGGAAGAAAGAAACCCCGTACACAGACTCCCTCATCAAGCGCGCCATCACGGAAGGACTCGACCCGGACGGTCATGCGTTGGATTGGACGATGCCTCGCTGGCAGGTGAGCGACGCCGACTTTGCCGATCTCGTGGCGTACCTGAAGACTCTTCAATAGCTCAGAAATAGCGGCTCGAACCACTGACAGGGGGTCACCGTGCCCCCCACGCTTCGCCGAAACGCTGCCACCTGACCAATATCATCGCCGAATTGTTGGGATGACAATGTCGGCCCCGACGGACGCGTCGGACCTGACCTTGCGTCGTCCCTCACTGAGAGCCAACGGAAAGAGGTGTCATGAGAAAGGAAGGGCTCACCTCGGTCGGCGCCGTCGTGCTTGCATTTCTCGCCAGCCAGCATCATACCCTCCACATGCTCTTGTTCACGATCGGGCTCGGCGGTGCCGGGATGAGCTTTATGACGATGTTTCCCATGGTTCGTAGAGTCATGTTGCTCATGTCCCTGGCGATGGTCGGTGTAATTGTCTACCAGGTGCGCGATCCGAAGCGGCCGACCTCCGTGCGCATCATGGGTGGCGTGTCGATTCTCCTGACTCTGGGGCTTTTGATTTGGTCCGTGATGCAGTTCGGGATATAGGGGGGCATCGTGGGGGAGCCATATCGGAAGGACCTGAGCCACATTACGTGGGATGAGGTGTTTGCCCGACAGGTCCGGCGTGCAGTCTTGGTCGAGGACTGGCTGGCCGCCCTGCAACTCCAGCCGGGTGCGCGGGTGCTGGACATTGGGGCCGGCCCGGGCTATGTGAGTTTGGTGCTTGCGGATCGTGTGGGGCCCGATGGGATCGTGTACGCGGTGGACCGGTCGGCCGACGCGCTCGCTTACTTGGAGCGCCTGCAACACGAACGCGGGGTCGGCCACATTCGGCGAGTCGTCGCGGACGCAACCGCCCTTCTCGCTGGTGCGCTGACTCCCGACTCAGCTCTCGTCACCATGGTCCTGCATCACACTGACGATCCCCCGAGCATCCTCATGAGCGTTGCGCGCCTTCTTCCCCCTAGCGCTCTGGCCGTGGTGGCGGAGTTCCACCCCGAGGGCCCCTGCGAGGTAGGCCCGCCGCGGGCAGAACGGCTCGCGCCGGAACAGGTGCGGGCGTGGTGCGAAGCCGCAGGCTTCGAGACCCTCACCTACCGGCGGCAAACGCCAGAGCACTACATGTGGACCGTTCGAAGGCGCTCATAGGCGGTCGTCTCGACTAATCGCTTCCTTGCGTCGCCGTGTGTGTGGTTGGGAGCCGCCGCTGCATATCCCGTAGGCGCGCACGATGTTGCCTCGGACGATCTGTTCGACCGTGAGCAGCCCCCGACTCGTTGGATGAACCGGAGCTCGGCGCGGAACTGACCGATGTGGGTCAGACTCTCGCGCGGGCTGGCCTCATCAATGTGGCCCTCCCGGAAGTGTTGCGCAAGCTCATCCTCTACCTGAAGAATCTCCTGGACCCGAAGCGCTTCCTTTCCCCCTCTGGCCCCGTTTGATTTCCTTGCGGTCACTCCCGCATGCAACCTTGACTGCGAAAATGGCGATGCCCCGCTCCGCGCCGCCAACGGACGCGGCCGGCTGTTCCTCCCCCAACAGTGTTAGTTGTCCGATTCGAGAAGCCGTTACATGCTTTCGAGGATCGGATAGGCGACCGCGGTGACGTGGGAATTGATCCGCTTGAGATTCGTCAGGACGTCCAGGTGAATCTCGCTGATATCGATGGCCTCCCGGTAGCCATCGTACAGCCGCTGGATGTGGCCCTGCCGGAATTTCCGTTCGGTCTGGCTGATGTCCATTTTACGCTCCAGGACCTGGTGGGCCAGAGTCGGATCATTGCTGGCAAAGGCCGAGATGCCCAACTCCAGATTCTGGAGCACCTTCTTGTGGAACTCGACAATCTCTCTTGAACCGACATCGGAGAAGTGCACGTTCTTGTTGAGCCGTTTCTTCGCCAGCTCCATCAGGTTCTTGTCCACGATGTCCCCGATATCCTCCATGTTGTTCACGAAGGCGAGGATCCCGAACTCGCGCTTGCTCTGCTCATGGGTCAGGCTCTGCTGGGACAGCTTGGTGAGGTAGTGCTTGATCTCGCGGTCCAGAGTATCCACCTGGTCGTCCTTCCCCTCAATGAGTTCAATCAGCTCGGGATCGTCAGTGGACAGCGCGCCGATGGTCCTGGCGAGCATGTCAGAGACAATGTCGGCCATGCGCAGGGCTTCCCTGGTGGCCTGGCCTAAGGCAAGCGCCGGCGTCTCCAGCATGCGCTCGTCGAGATACTTGGCCTTGAAGAGACCCTCCCCTTCCTTGCCTTCAGGAACAAGGTTGGAGATGACGCGAGCCAAAAGATGCGAGAACGGCAGGAACAGCGCCGTGAGTCCCACGTTGAACAGCGTGTGGGCATTGGCGATTTGGCGCGGGACGTCGCCCGCCGTGAGTTGCACCAGACGGACAAAGGGGGCAATGAATGGCAAGAACACCAGCACCCCGACGACCTTGAAGAAGATATGGGCCATCGCCACCCGCCTGGCCTCGGTCTCTGCCCCGATGGAGCTGGCAAGGGCTGTGGCGCAGGTGCCGATGTTCGCTCCGAAGATGACGGGAATCGCGGCGTGCAGAGGGAGCAGGCCTTGATGCGACAGGGTGATGGCCAGGCCGATGGTGGCCGCGGAGCTGGCCATCAGGGCCGAGAGGATCGCCGCCACGATGATGCCCAGAACGGGATGATCCCCCAGGGAGACCAGCAGGGCCTTCACTACCTCGCTCTGGCGCAGCGGCGCCATGGCATCCGACATCACCTTCATCGCGAAGAAGATGAAGCCGAAGCCCAGGACCGCCTGGCCGACATACTTGAAGATCTTCCGCTTGGTCGTGAAGATCAGGAGATAGCCTACCACGACCAGGAGGAGGGCGTAGTCGAAGATCTCGAACGCGATGAGCTGGACGGTGACCGTGGTCCCGATGTCGGCTCCCAGGATCACCCCGACGGTCTGGGTCAGGTCCATGAGGCCGGAACTGGCGAAGCCCACCAGCATGACCGTCGTTGCACTACTGGACTGAATAACGCCCGTGATGAAAGCCCCCACCAGCATCCCCTTGAAGGGGTTGCTCGTGATGGATCCGAGGATATGCCGCATCCGCCCGCCGGCGGCAAGCTGGAGCCCCTCTCCCACGAGCCGCATTCCGTAGAGAAGGAGAACCACGCCGCCGACAAGCGTAATGAGCATCAGGTTTGTCATTGCCGTTTGTTCCTGCCCATACCGGACGGTTCCTTTTCGGCCGATACTCTCCGATCTCAGGCCGGCGCTGTCAAGACGAAGACCGATGATGGTCCAAGGATCTTCGGATCAGAATAGGCGAAGCGACAAGACGAGGCCGCCGGCCAGCGGAAGCAGATCAGGGGGTGGTCGGAAACTGCACCACCGAAACGTCCGGGCGACGACGACAGCATGCCTCCAAAGGAGGCCATAGCGGATCACGTCCGGGCTTCCTGGCGTTCAGGCGAGACAACAGAGCACTTCCGGAACCGGGGCACCCGGAAAAGAAATTGTACCCGGATCTTTCTTCATCCTCAATCGCTATCCGGAACGGCGAAGACCTCGCGCCTCCATATACCTGAGGAGCCGAACCACCTGCTCCAGCGTCCGGCGGGTCTCCTCCGGCAGAGGTGATCCGGGGAAACTTCGCTCTGGGAAGCCCACGGTCATCTGGTATCCCCCGCGACCGAGGCGCACCGGAATTATCTCTCCACTTTCCCATGGGTTATCGTGGGGCGACAGGGCCTGGACCTCGACCTCCGGGTCAAAGCCCACGGCCCACTCTTTGACCCACTGCTGCACCTGCTCTACGGATGCCGCCATCGGGATCACCGCCTCTGCTGGAATATGATTATACCTCTATCTTCCAAACACTGCATTCTTTCCCAGTTCCGCCTCGATCTCCAGCAACCGGTTGTATTTCGCGATACGCTCGCTCCGGCAGGCCGAGCCGGTCTTGATCTGGCCGCCGCCCATGGCCACCGCGAAGTCCGCCAGGAAGCCGTCCTCGGTCTCACCGGACCGGTGCGAAATCACGTAGCCCCAGCCGGCCTTCCGGCACATCTCGATTGCCTCGATCGTCTCGCTGACCGTGCCGATCTGGTTGAGCTTGATCAGAACGGCGTTGGTTGTTTTTTCCTGGATGCCCCGGGCAATGAAGCGGGTGTTGGTGACGTAAATATCGTCGCCGACGATCTGGATCTTGCCCCCCAGAACGGCGGTGTGCTCCCGAAAGCCCTCCCAATCGGTTTCGGCCAGACCGTCCTCGATGGAGACGATCGGATACTTCCCTACCCAGGACTTGTAAAGCGCCGTCATCTCCGTGTTCGTCTTCTTGCCTTGCCCTGACTTGACCAGGTTATACGTGCCGTCTTGGTAAAAGGAGCTGGCCGCCGGATCCAGCGCGATGGCAATGTCCTTACCCGGCGTGTAGCCGGTCTTCCCTATCGCCTCCAGGATCACCTCGCAGGCCTCATCGTTGCTCTTGAGGTTGGGGGCGAACCCGCCCTCGTCGCCGACGCTGGTGGCGTACCCGCGTTTGCTGAGGATCCCCTTCAGGGTATGGAAGGTTTCCGCCCCATAGCGGAGGGCTTCGGCAAAGCTCGGCGCTCCAATGGGCATCACCATGAACTCCTGGAAGTCCACGCTGTTGTCGGCATGCTTGCCACCGTTCAGGATGTTCATCATCGGCACCGGCAGTCGAACCGCCCGTGGGCCACCCAGATACGCATAGAGCGGAAGACCGGTGCTCATCGCCGCCGCGCGGGCCACCGCCATCGAGACGCCGAGGATGGCGTTAGCCCCCAGCTTGCTCTTAGTGGGCGTTCCATCCAGCTCGATCATGAGGCGATCAATCTCCACCTGGCGCGCCGGGTCCATCCCCAGGAGCTTCGGCGCGATGATCTGATTGACGTTGGCCACGGCCTTCAGAACCCCCTTGCCGCCGTATCGCTTCTTGTCCCCGTCGCGCAGCTCCAGAGCCTCATTTTCCCCGGTCGAGGCGCCGGACGGCACAGAGGCGGATGCGGCGATGTCGTTTTCGAGCGTCACCTTGACCCTGACGGTGGGATTGCCGCGAGAATCCAGGATTTCCAGGGCGTGAATCGCTGCGACCTTTCTTGCCATGGGGAACTCCTTCTCAGTTTCTGCGACGTGGAAAATCTCGGCTCCTGCATTCGCAAGCGCGAGCGCTGTGCGGCGCTATCCGAGGGCAACCCCTCCGCATGAAAAGCGCTGTGCCGCACAGTCATTAGCTAAATATAGTCGGGGTCTCATTCCTTGCGCAAGCTCAGCCGGTCCTTCGCCCGAATCAGCGAACAACGCAAGAAGCAGCGAGGAGTCAACCGACCTCACCCCCGCTCCTCCCCCGATGCCGGCCCCATACGCTCCGGGGCGTGCGTCAGGGCCCACACTGCACCCAGGAAGGCGGCGAGGGCGCCGAGCGCGACCGCCGCCGGGTACGCCGGCAACGGCAGCCGAAGCGCGATGCCGCCTGCACCCATGCTCAGGAGGATTCCCGCCACCGCGGCGCCGACCCCGCTGCTCACCCAGTAGCGGACCTGGCCCGGAAACACGTGGGAATCCACGGCCGCCCCGCGGAAGCGAGCGGCGAACCCCACCACCTGGAAGAGGAGGGAGAGCGCAACCCCGAGGACGAGGGCGCCCAGGGGATCCGGCGACCCTGCCGTCGGCCAGAGGGCCAGGGCGTACCCCACCAGGCTCAGCCCGGCCCCGGTCGCGAGCAGGGGGATCGACAGGGCGGCGATCCCCGCCGAGCACAGCGTCCCGGCGATCACCGCCAAGGCGCCGGTCAGCTTCGATGGCGCGACCAGGATGGGAAAGCCTACGATCACCAGGGCCAGGAGGCCGGCCAACGCGCGCATCATCCCGCCAATGCCCTCCATCGCCGCCGGTGGACCAGCGGCGCAAGCGCCAGTTCCAGCGGCTGGTCGGGGCGCCATTCGAGGACCGCAAGGCCCTGCCGGCGGAGCTGCGCAAGCTGCCCCTGTCGTTCCAAGGCCCAGACCCGGCAGGCCAGATCGTCCACAGGCAAGATAGTGACGGAGCCCCGAGTGACTTCGATCGGGCAGGGGGAGAGAAGCACGACATCGAATCCTCGCGCAGCCAGGTCCTCCACCGCCCTCACGAATCGGGGGTCCAGCAGCGGGCTCAGCGCGATGACCAATGCCTGCGGCGGAAGGACCCGCGGGGGCACCAGGGTCAGGTCCTTGGCCACGTAGGTGAAGATCACATCGGCCGCGAGGAGGGCGTCGAGGAGACGCTCAAACTGGGCGCGACCGGGGCTCGGCTTCACCCAGCGAAGCACCCCGCCGTACTCGATGAGCCCCACCCGGTCCTTCCGCGAGAGGTACGCCCAGGCCAGCGACGCCGCCCCGCGAGCGCAGAGGTCGAGGCTGGAGGCGGGCGGGAGGCCGACATGGCCCAGCGTGTCGAGCATCAGCACCACGTCGGCATTGCGCTCCTGATTGTGCTGCGTGACGTAGAGCCTGCCCAGCCGGAGGGAGGCGCGCCAGTTCACATGCCTGACACGGTCGCCCGGAGCGAATGGTCGGATATCTCCAGGTTCCAGCCCCTCGCCGAACGTCGGGGACACGTAGTTTCCGACGGAGGTTTGGGTCCGGCGGGGCAGAGGCACGCGGCGGAGCGGCGCGACCCGCGGATACACTCGGACAGGCATCGCGGCCAGGTGGCGGGCCTCATCTACCCGAAGGCCGGACCGGTCCCAGAGCCGGACATGCACCGTCCCGAGGGTAAACCGGTCTCGCCTGAGGCACCGTACCTCATAGGTCCACCGGATTCGCTGCCCGGGTCCCAGGGTGAAGACCGCACGGTTATCGCCCGATGCCAGCGCCACTGTCGAAGGAAGCGGCTCGAACAGCTCCAGGAGCGGAATTCGGGAGCGAGCGGTCACCGTCACCGTCACGGTGAGGCCATCCCCTTCGAATACTCGCGCCGCTGAGACCTCATGGGTGAGGGTGTACTCCGGCCGATCGGCCCGCAGAGTCGCGGAGAAGAGCGTGACCAGCAAAGGCACCGCCACCAGGAAAAGCTCCGCCCGTCCCGACAGGACCCCGAGGAACAGGGCCAGCGCGATGAGGCTCACGCTGGGGCCGGCAAGCCGGGTCACCCGCGTGCTCATCCGACCTCCGCCTTTGGCGTCGGGACCTGAGAGAGCAGGTCGGCCACCACCTGATCGGGAGATACCTTCGACACCCACAGCTCCGGCCGGAGGATGAGGCGATGGGCCAGGGCCGGGACCGCCATCGTCTTCACGTCGTCTGGCGTGACGAAGTCTCGGCGGCCGAGCGCGGCCTGCGCCCGCGCGAGCTTCAGCAAGGCTAGCGCCGCCCGCGGGGAGGCCCCCAGAGCCACCCGGCTGTCGGCGCGAGTCGCCTGGACCAGGTCCAC
>JBIOJT010000223.1:0-7867 GCA_044451055.1 Methylomirabilales bacterium (SeqCode) | reverse complement strand
GTACGTGATCGTATTCGTCGGTCAAAGCTGATGCCGAGGGTGCAGCGGTTTTCCGACGGGCGCTTCCAATCCATGGACATTGCCGTGGTGCAGGAGCGCCCGCTGTCGCTCTACGTGAACGGCCAAGAGCTCGTGACGCTGCTTTGCACCCCGAGCAAGCTGGAGGCCCTGGTCGTCGGCTTCCTATCCTTCGAGGGGATCATCCGCGGGCTGGAGGACATCCAGAGCCTGACGGTGCTCGATGGGGACGGGTACGCCGACGTGCGTCTCACCTCGGACTTCGTCCCGCCCCGGCGCCGGATCCACACGTCGGGCTGCGGGGGCGGGATTACCTTCTCGCTGGAGACCCACGGCTCGGCCGCCTTACAAGACGACTCGACGGTAGATCCGCGGTCGTTGTTTCCTCTAATTCGCGAGCTGTCCGTCGAGGCCCAGGCCTACCGTGAATCCCGTGGGATCCACGCGGCGGCCTTGGCCGAGGGGGAGAAGCTGCTCATCGTGGCCGAGGACGTGGGCCGCCACAACGCCCTGGACAAGGTCTGCGGCGAGGCGCTGCTCCGTGGGATCTCGGCAGCGGGGAAGATTCTGCTGGCCACGGGGCGGATCTCTTCGGAGATGCTCCGCAAGGCGGCCCACATGGGGACGGCCCTTGTGATCTCGCGGACATCGGCCACGACGCTGTCCATCGAGCTCGCCAAGCGCCTGGGCCTCACCCTCATCGGGTACGTACGCGGGGACAGCTTCACCGTGTACAGCCACCCCGAGCGGCTTGTCATCCCGAGACCCGTGCCGGCCCTTGCCCGCTAGGGATATCTTGACGGTTCGTTGGGACGCATCCGAGTCCCAAGATCGGGTGGTGCACCTCACGATTTCCGCCGGTGGTGAAAGGGAGAAGTCACGTGCTGCGAGGGACATCCTGGGAGACCATCGCGCAGAACCTGGCGGCGGTGCGCCGGATCCGCTCCCCGCTCGTCCCGCTGGCGGACTCCCTGGAGCCGGTCCTGCGTCTCGTGCACGGTGAGGCCCAGGCCGCCGTCCCACCAGAGATTCGCGTGGAGAAACCTGAGTTGCGAAACAGCATAGGGCTCCCCGTATTCCCCCGGGCCGATTTCCCGATCGATGTTAATACGGGGGTACGTTTGTTCCGCGAGCTGGCGGCCGTCACTGCGAGCGGACCACCTGCGACGCAGACGGCGATCTCCTCACTCCGGGATCGAACGTGGGATTCCGAGTGGGTCGAGGGGGTTCTCCTGGCCTATACCTCGGGTGAACTTGAGGCTGCAGCGGCCGAAACAGACGCCGCCAGCGCACAGCAATTGCTCTTCTTCGCAAGGATGGCCCTCCTGCCGGGGCTGGAGGCTGCGGGCACCTCCCTCAGCACCTGGATCTCGCCAGCCTGGGCCGAGGCGGCCTGCCCGGTGTGCGGGACACACCCACGCCTGGCAGAGCTGCGGGCCCCGGAGGGACGGCGCTACCTCCATTGCGCGTTCTGCAACGTCGCCTGGCAGTACGCGGTCACCGGCTGCCCTGCCTGCGGAAGCCAGGAGGCGGAGAGGATCAGCATCCTCTACGTGGAGGAGGACCGTCGGAGTCGGCTGGATGTCTGCGAGGCCTGCCGGACCTACATCAAATGCGTGGACAACAAGGAGTACTTCGGCATCGTCCCGCTGGTGGAGGATCTTCTCTCACCGCACTTGGATGTGCTCGCCGCCGAGAAGGGCTTCCGGCCAATCGGGAACTGACCGCGACATGGGTGGTGGCGCGGGCTGACTTCCTCCCCCACCCCGTGCGCCAACCGAGATGGCGGAACGACGGCGCCGATCACGGGCGAGGAAGAACGGAGGGATACCGGATGGAGACCCGCCGCGAAGTAAGGGGCATGGTTACAGGCGTTGACCTCAAGGAGAGGCGTGTGCGGCTCAAGGAGGACAGTGAGTCGATGTGCACGCTGTGCTGCGGTCGTGAAACGCATGTCCTGGGGGAAGAGCAGGCCCTTGCCCTGGAGGGCCTCCGGCCGGGCGACTATGTCCGCACCGAATGTGTCACAGGAGACGACGGACAATTGCTGGCCTCGAAGATCGTCCTGCTCAGGCCGGCGTGGAAGCTCCTGGAAAGCCCCGAGTTGTAACGGGCGCGATTCCGGCCGTCTGAAGAAGGGGTCGCGGCCGAGACGCCCGCGACCCCATTTTTGCTCTCATCCTCCATCTCAACCCTCCAGTCACAACCCCCCTCGCAGACCTCAGCTGTGAAAATCCTTGCCCCGGGGCCTGAGCCTGTGGCATCCTCCGCCGGGTAGCGACACGGTGTGCGGTATTATCTCCGGACCTCTTGTGGAGGACGGTTGAGATGATCGGAGACCCGAAGACGGCTCTGGCGATGCACCGGTGGATGGTCCTGAGCCGCGTCCTCGACGACGCGTGCTGCCAGGAGTCCGCCCACTGGTTCCCCTCGCAGGGAGAAGAGGCCGTGCCGGTGGGCGCGTTTCACCGGCTGAGGCCCGACGATGTCTGTGCTCCGGCCTACCGCGGGGCGCCCATCGTGTACCTGATGCGAGGGGCGATGCTGGAGCATGTGCTGGCGGGGACACTGGGAAAGCGAACGGCCTTCGCGCGAGGGCGTCATTTCAGTTTCACGGCGCCCATCGAACTACGAATCCTGCCCTATATCCAAGGCGACTTGGGTCCGATCATCTCCCAGGCCACGGGTACGGCTTTCGCGCAGAAATATCGGAAGAGCGATGCGGTCAGCGTGGTCTCCTTCGGCGACGGGACGAGCAACCGGGGCGACTTCCACGAGGCCATCAACATGGGGGCGGTTTGGCGACTCCCCATCGTCTACGTCATCCAGAACAATCACTACGCGATTTCCCTGCGCCTCGAAAAGGCGACGGCGGCCAAGGCGCTGGTGGATCGCGCTGCCGGCTATGGCATCCCCGGCGTCGCCGTGGATGGCAACGACGTCTTGGCCGTCCATGCGGCCGTTCAGGAGGCGGTGCGAAGGGCCCGCGCGGGCCTCGGCCCGACGCTGATCGAGGCCGAGACCTTCCGCATGCGAGGGCACTATGCGGCGGACACCCAAGCCTACCGGTCCGCTGCGGAGGTCGAGGAGTGGAAGGGCCGCGATCCGATCCAGCGACTGGAGGAGAGGCTCGCGGCGGCCGGTCTGCTTTCGGACGGGGATGCCCGGGCCGTGTGGGCCGCCGCCCGGAAAGAGGTCGAGAGCGCCATGGCGGCAGCCAAGCAGCACCCGGACATCCTGGCGACGGACCTTGGGTTGGACGAGATGTTCGCCACCCCGCTGCGGGAGGCCTGAAATGCCCGGCAAACGATTGACCTTCGTCGAGGCGGTCGTCGAGGGGATCCGGGAGGAGATGCAGCGGGATCCGAATGTGTTCCTGCTGGGTCAGGACATCGGGCCAATGGGCGGCTCGCTCCGCTCCACGCTGGGGTTGTGGGAGGAGTTCGGGCCGGCGCGGATCTTCGACACCCCCATCTCGGAGTCCGCCGCGGCCGGGATCTGCATCGGCGCGGCGCTCGAGGGCCTGCGCCCCATCCTCGACATCTCCTTCGGGGAGTTCCTCGCGGCGGCCATGCCCCAGATCGCCCTGCATGCCCCGGCGGTCCACTGGCTCAGCCTGGGGAAGGCCCGCGTTCCCCTCACCATCCGGACCAAGGTGGGGGACGGCCCCTACCAATCCCACCCGCAATGCCTTGAAGCCTGGTTCACCCACATGCCCGGCCTGAAGGTGGTGATGCCCTCGACGCCGGCCGACGCGAAGGGCCTTTTGAAGACGGCTGTGCGGGACGACGATCCGGTCCTGTTCTTCGAGCACATGTATCTGTACCATGGCGTGCGGGACGAGGTGCCGGAGGGCGAGCATCTGGTCCCCATCGGACGGGCAGACGTGAAGCGCCCCGGCCGCGACGTCACGATCGCTGCCATGGCGTGGATGGTCCATCGCGCCCTTCAGGCCGCGCGCCAGCTCGCGACGGAGGGGATTGAAGTGGAGGTGCTAGACCTTCGCACGCTGGCGCCGCTGGATGTCCCCGCGATCCTCGGTTCGGTGAAGAAGACCGGTCGCCTGGTGGTGGCGCACGAGGCGTGGAAGATCGGAGGCCTGGGGGCCGAGGTGGCGGCCACCGTGGCCGAGCAGGCCTTCGGGTTTCTCAAGGCACCCATCGTCCGAGTGGGCGCGCCGCATGCTCCGGTGCCAGCGCACTCCACCATCCGTCGCGCGTTTCTTCCGAACACGCAAGACATCTCCGACGCCGTACGTGCCGTGATGAAGTACTCCGCCTGAAAGAGAAGCCAGTAGCCTTCAGCGCTCGGCAGTCAGCTTGAAGCTGATAGCTGACCGATGACAGCCAAAAGGGGCCCGTGGTGACGGAGGCAGTTCAGAAGGATCGGGGCATCCCGGTTCGAGAGATCATCCCACTCAAAGGGATGCGCAGGATGGCGGCCGAGCACCTGGCCAAGAGCCATGCCCAGGTGGCTGCGGTCACGAGCCTCGGTGAGGTGGACGTCACGGAGTTCGTCGCGCTGCGCGAGCGGCTCGCCGCCGAACCGAACCGCACCGGGGGTGTGCGACTGACCTACACGCCTCTCCTCGTCAAGACGCTGGCCCAGGCCCTGACCGGGCACCCATTGCTCAACGCGACGCTGGCGGAGGACGCGCCCGAGATCCGCGTCTACGCCGAGGTCAACGTCGGTGTGGCGGTGGCGCTTCCCGATGGGAACCTGATGGTGCCTATCGTCCACCAGGCCGATCGCAAGACCCTGGCCGAGGTGGCGAACCGGGTGGCGGAGGTGAGCGAGCGCGCCCGGCGGGGAGCGCTCTCTCCGGAGGACGTTCGCCGGGGAACCTTCACACTGTCCAATGTGGGAATGGTCCGGGGAGTGGGGTGGTCCACGCCCATTGTGCACATCCCTCAGGCAGCGATCCTGGGGACCGGCCGGATCGAGTCGAAGCCCGTCGTCCGGGACGGGACCATCGTGATTCGATCCATCCTGCCCATCAGCCTCACCTGGGATCATCGAATCGTGAACGGCGTACCGGTCGGGCAGTTCCTGGAGACTCTCACCGATCTGCTGGAGCACCCCGAGAAGCTCGACTTGGGAATCTGAAGTACATGGAGCGCACAGACCAGCACTCAACTTTCAGCAGTCAGCTTTGGGCTGAGAGCTGATCGCTGACGGCTGATGGCTGCACGTGGAGCAAGGCGACCATGATCGAAGTCCGGATGCCGAACCTGGGCGAGGGAGTCACCGAAGGAACGATCGTCCGCTGGCTCAAGGCGGAGGGTGACGCGGTGGGCGAAGGAGAGATCCTGGCGGAGATCATGACCGACAAGGTGAACGTGGAGTTCGAGTCGCCCGCCGCCGGCATCGTCCGCAAGCTGCACTTTGCCGAGGAGGCCGTCGTCAAGGTGGGCAGCCTCATCGCCCTGCTGGACCCTCCGGCGCGCTAGGCCTGTCCCGCCTCATCCCGCCTGAGCGTGGGGCGGACGGGGCAGCGACGCCATTTCGAGAATGACACATTTCGAGAATGGCGTTGACAGTCCTCGCGCGGGCCGAATAGACTGCCCCTACCTCTGGCCTTTCCCCGTTTGGGCTCGCGATTCCGCAGCGCCAGGCCTGGCACGCGGTGGCCATGCCGGCCGAGTCGTGGGGCCTTTGACCCCGCGCGACAGTTCGAAAGGAGGGAATGATCATGGCATCCAGGCGAAAGGGAATCACGAGACGTGAATTCCTGCGCAACACGTCGTTGGCCGCGGGGGCAGTGTCTTTGGGGGGACTTGCCCCCACACTGGTCCAGGCCGGGCAGGCGTCCGAGGCGAAGCTGGGCGCCCAGTTCATCGGGAAGCTGGAAGGCCCTGAGATCATCCGCGACGCGACGAAGTTCCCCAAGACGTTCAAGGAAGCGCCGATGCTGGCCGAGCTGGTGAAGGCCGGCAAGCTCCCGCCAGTGGAACAGCGGCTGCCCGAGCCGGCCGACCTGATGGTGGTCAAGCCCTTGAAGGAGATCGGGAAGTACGGGGGCCGGTGGCGCCGGGGCTTCACCGGGCCCGCCGACACCGAGAACGGCAACCGAATCTGTTCCACCGACAAGATTCTGATGTTCGATTACACCGGAAACAAGGTCACCCCCTCCCTCGTGAAGGACTGGCGGCAAAGCGACGATGGGAAGCTCACCGCGATCTTCCTGCGCAAGGGCCTGAAGTGGTCGGATGGGCAGCCGTTCACGGCAGACGACTTCCTCTTCTGGGTTACTGAGATCTATCAGAACCGAGAGCTCGTGCCCACGCCGATCCCAGAGCTGCTGGTCAACGGCAAGCCCGCCCGCGTCTCCAAACGCGACGAGTATACGGTGGTCTTCGAGTTCCCCGAGCCGTACTTCCTGTTCGTGGACATTCTCGCCGGCGACACGCTGATCGGCGGGGGCCAGGCCACCCAGATGTCCAGCGCGTCGTTCATGGGCGGCTACGCCCCGGAGCACTACCTCAAGCAATTCCTGCCCAAGTATTCCTCGGCGGACGAGGTGACGCGGAAGGCCAAGGCCGCTGGCTTCGACGGGTGGATCAGCTTCTTCCGCAACCGGACGAACTGGGCGCTCAATCCCGACCTCCCGGTGTTGGGCCCCTGGAGGACCGTGACCCCGATCAACACGCCGACCTGGACGCTGGAGCGGAACCCCTACTACTGGGCCGTGGACACGGCGGGGAACCAGCTCCCCTACATCGACCGGATCGTGATGAACTTGGCGGAAAACCTGGAGGTCCTGAACCTCCGGGCCATCAGCGGCGAGTACGACCTCCAGGAGCGGCACATCAGCCTACCCAAGCTGCCCGTCCTGATCGAGAACCAGAAGAAGGGCAACTACAGCATTTACCTCGACACCTCTCAGAGCGGGGGGGATGCAGCACTGCTCATCAACACGGCGTACGAGGGCGACGCTGAGATTTCCAAGTGGCTCAATACCCGGGACTTCCGGCGCGCACTGTCGCTGGGCATCGACCGCGACCAACTCAACGAGGCCTTCTGGCTAGGCCTTGGGACACCGGGCTCGTGCGCCCCCCCCGACGATGCGCCCACCAACCCGGGGAAGGAATATCGGAAGAAATGGTCGACCCTGGACGTCAAGCAGGCGAATGACCTGCTCGATAAGATCGGCCTGACCAAGAAAGACGGCGAGGGATACCGCCTGCGCACCGACGGCAAGGGGCGTGTCCGCGTCGAACTGATGACGCTGGGCGCGCAATTCATTCCGTTCACGCAGGCCGCCGAGATGATCAAACAGCAGTGGAAGAAGCTCGGCATCGACACCGACGTGAAGGAAACCGAGCGCAGCCTGGCCGTCACCCGAACCGCTAATTCGGAGCACCATATCCTGTTCTGGACGGTGGGGGGGTCGGAGAACCTCTACCTGTATCCACGCTACGTCTTGCCCGTGGATCCGGCCGACTGCCCCCTGGGCATGCCATTCGCCCGGTGGTACGTCACCAACGGCCAGCAGGGAAAGAAACCGACGAATCCGGAAATGCTCCGCGCGATGGATCTGTTGCGATCTGCGGCCGGCAAGAAGGAGGCCGAGCGGGTCAAGATCGCGCAGGAGATCTGGAAGATCATCTGTGAAGAGTGCTGGTCCATCGGGACGATCGGGTTATCCCCCGCGTGGATGGGTCTGCGAATCGTCAAGAACAACATGGGCAACATCCCATCGCGCCAGACCAACGCGCAACATGCCCGAACGCCCAACACATCGCACCCGGCGACGTTCTTCTTCAAGTCCTAGCCACCATTCCAGTGATGTGAGGCGGGCGCCCCCCCCGGTGGGGCGGCCCCCCACCCACAAACAGGGGGGGGGGGG
>JBIOJT010000222.1:0-7891 GCA_044451055.1 Methylomirabilales bacterium (SeqCode) | reverse complement strand
TCCCATTGCAAGGACCCCCATCCCCCCGGTGCGGGACACTGTTAGCAGGAACGACAGCCAGCGCTGCAGGCGATGGCATCTGATGCCATCAGATCCGCCGTGAAGGCTCCCTTGGAGTTTCGTGCGTCGACTGTTGGAAATGAACCGGAGACGGAATTGACGAATGGAAGGACGGAGGGGCCCGAGGTGTGAACGTGGCACGACCGGGGAGCTTAACCCACCTGCTTATCCCCGGTATTTCCACGGTTCCTTCCCCTGAAGAAAAGGACTAACTTAGTCGCAATTGTATTTTGGTAAGGGCCACTGTCAAGAAAAATGTTCCGTGTTCATGACAATCGGATTTTTCGAAGACTCGCGAAGTGTTCCGGGCGTTTGGTGAGGGCCGTCCCGCGGACCAAACTTGGAGAGAGTGATGTGGGGGCAGTCTGGGCTACCTGCCCAAAGTCGCTGGGACGGGGTGAGGACAGGTCAATGACGCGCAATTCTCTGGGGTCCCGCGGGCGCCGCGCGTGAGGCTCAGCCCGATGTCGGCCCCGTGGCCCGGTATTCCGCCGACGGCAACAGAACCGGCCTCAGACCATCAGATACCTTCGACGCACCTCGGCGCAGGCTCGCAGCTGCTCGATGGTTCCCTCGTACTGGATCCGTCCTTTCTCGAGGATGTAGGCGCGATCGCTGACCCGGGTGGCGAAGTGGAGGTTCTGCTCCGACAGCAGGATGGTCATGCCCTCCTGCTTCAGCCGCAGGATGTGATCGGCCATGGCCTGCACCACGCGCGGGGCCAGACCCTCCGACGGCTCGTCCAGGAGCAGGAGCGCCGGATTCCCCACGAGTGTCCGGGCAACGGCGAGCATCTGTTGCTCCCCGCCACTCAGGCTGGCTCCACGACGATCTGCCAGGTTCCGAAGGGCCGGAAACATCGCGTATGCCCGCTCCATGCTCCGGCGGGGATCCCCACGTCCGTCCGGACGTCGCCCCACCTCCAGATTCTCCCTTACGGTGAGGGCGGGGAAGATCCGCCGGTCCTCGGGAACAAAGCCAATGCCCTTCCGGCAGATGAGATACGAAGGCTTCCCTGCGAGGTCCTCACCCCGGAAGAGAACGCGACCCGCTTCCGGCGGGACGAGGCCCATGATGGCCTTGAGGGTGGTGGACTTGCCCGCGCCGTTCCGGCCGAGCAACGCCACCACCTCGCCCGGCGCCGCCCGAAGACACACGCCGAAGAGGATGTGGCTCAGGCCGTAATAGACCTCCAGGCCGCTCACTTCGAACATGGCGTCTGGCTCCCATCTCGCCATTCCGAATCGGGAGAACCCCCAAGATACACCTGTTGCACGCGTGGATTGTCCCGCACCGCCTGGGGTGTCCCCTCGGCGACCAGGCGGCCCTGATGCATGACCATGATCCGATGGGCGGCTGCAAAGACAACATCCATGTCGTGCTCGGTGAACAAGAGCGTGACGCCCCGATCCCGTACGATTCCCGCCGCCAGGGCCATCAGATCCATCCGCTCCTGGGGGGCCATTCCTGCCGTGGGCTCGTCCAGGACCAGAAGCTCCGGCCCGTTGGCCAGCGCGATGGCCAGTTCCAGCCGCTTGAGGTCCCCAAAGGCCAGGGTGGCGCACACCTTGGCTGCTTGGTCGTGAAGCCCTACCAGCTGCACGAAGTTCATGGCGGGCTCTCGCACCAGGCGCCCTGCGTTGGAGAAGAGGTCGCGGCTGCGCCCCTGGTCGGACAGGATCGCCACCTGCAGGTTTTCCAGGACGGTCAGGCTGCTGAAGGTGGCGGTGATTTGAAAGGTCCGGCTGATGCCCATGCGCCAGATCCGCTCTGGCCGGAGACCGCTGATCCGTTCTCCTTTGAATAACACGGCCCCGTCGTCGCAGGAAAGCTGTCCCGTCAGCAGGTTCAGGAGCGTGGTCTTGCCGGCGCCGTTCGGGCCGATCAGGGCGCACACCTCGCCTCGGGGAAGCTGCAGACTCACTCCGGCCACCGCCTGGACGCCCCCGAAGGCTTTCCATACATCGTGGACCTCGAGAAGCGCCCTCTCAGTCATGGTCGGGCCTCAGCCGCGCCCACCGCGACTGCACGAACCCGACGAGACCGTTGGGAAATGCAACCACCAGGAGCACCAGGATGACTCCCAGGACCGCCTGCCAGTAGGACGTGTATTGGGTGATGATCGTGTCCAGGATCTTGTAAACCGCCGCGCCAACCGGCGCCCCGGCAAGGGTGTGAATGCCGCCCAGGAGGATCATGACCAGTGACTCGATGGAGACCGGGATGGAGAGATCGTCCGGAAACGCGCTCCCTTTCAAGAAGACGAAGATGGCTCCCCCCAGGCCAGCGAAAATGCCGGCCACGAGGAAGGCCAGAAGTTGATGGCCCCGGACGTTGACACCGATGGCCCGGCAACGCTGCGCGTGATCACGGGCCGCCCGCAGCGTGTAGCCGAATGGGGAACCCGTCACTCGCCAGAGGAGTGCGAACCCCCCTGCCCCCGCGCCCAGCGCCACGTAGTAATAGCCCAGCGGGGTCGCCAGGGACCCCGCTGGCCATACGCCCAGGATGCCGTTGTCTCCGCCGGTGAATTCGTACCACTGGTGGACGATGGCAAAAGCGATCTGCGCGAAGGCCAGCGTGAGCATGGCGAAGTAGACGCCCGACAGCCTCACGCAGAAGACCCCGAAGAGGAGCGCCGCCGCGCCGGCGACGAGGGGACCCAGGAGGAACGCCGCCGGCATGGGGAGCCCCCCCTGCTTCATGAGGAGGGCCGCCCCGTACGCCCCCAGGCCGAAGTACGCGGCATGTCCGAAGGACAGCATCCCCCCGGTGCCGACCAGGAGCTGGAGGCTGCCCGCGAACAGGGAGAAGGCCAGGATTTCGATCAGGACCCACACGTAGAACGTAGGCAGGATGGGGGGCAGCAAGACCAGCACGAGGACGAGTCCGACCCAGCCCCACTGCGGCAGCAGCAACCTGCCACTCATTCCCATCCCACTGCTCACGGTGGGGGCCTCTCCCTCCGCCTCGGGCCGACCCAAAAGGCCCCAGGGGCGGACGATCAGGACCCCCGCCATCAGGATAAAGATGATGGCAAGATGAAATTCACGGGGAAGGAGCAGGATGCCGAAGGCCTGGAGGACGCCGATCAGTACCGCCCCCAGCAGCGCCCCGAAGGTACTGCCCATGCCGCCGATCACCACCACCACGAAGGCCTCGGCGATGACGCTGGCGTCCATCACCGTGGTCAGGGCCACGCGCGGCACCTGGAGGGCGCCAGCCAGGCCCGCCAGCCAGGCCCCCAGAATGAACACGCCGGTGAACAGCCAGGCCTGGTTCACTCCCAGGGCTCCGACCATCTCCCGGTCGGAGGTGGCGGCACGGATCAGGATGCCCCATCGGGTGCGGTGAAGTACCCACCAAAGTCCCAGGGCCACGACAGGTCCCACGAGCAGGATGGCCAAGTCGTAGGTCGGGAAGAGTTGACCCAAGATGGGTACGGAGCCGGAGAGCCCGGGGGGGCTCGGGCCCGTCTTGTTCTCTGTTCCCCAAAAGAATCGCACCGCATCCCCGATGAGAAGGACCACGGCAAAGGTGAGCAGCAGCTGGTACAGCGGCGGCGCCCGGTAGATGCGCCGCAAGAGGCAGACTTCGATGACGCCCCCCAAGAGCGCCACGCCGAGAGACGCCAGGAGCGCGCCGGCGTAGAAGCTGCCAAGTCCCAGGGGGAGGATCGTCACCAGGGTGAACGTGAGATACGCCCCCAGCATGTAGAAGGAGCCATGGGCAAAATTGATCACCCGAGTCACCCCGAAGATGAGGGACAGCCCTGACGCGACGAGGAACAGAAACATCGCGTTGGCCAGGCCGGTCAGGAGTTGGACGACGAACAGGAGCATCGAATGGGGTCTGGGTTGGAATTGGGGGTCGGGTGGTTCGCCCGCGCGCAGGAACTCAGTGGGACGCCTCGCGCATCTTTCGCACCTCGGCCTCGGATGGGAGGACGCGTTCACCGGGAACGTACTCCCAGTTCACCATGATGCCCATCCCGCGCTTTCTGTCGAGCTTGGTCGTGCCCACCCAGCTCCCCATCGTAGATTGGTGGTCGAAGGGGCGGTACGTGATGGGGCCGATGGGAGTCTCGACCTTCAAGCCCTCCAGGCCGGTGACGAGCTTCTCCGTCTCCGTGCTCCCCGCCTTGCGGATGGCCTCGAAGATGGACAGGAACGTGATGTAGCCCACCAGACTTCCCATCACCGGGGTCCTGCCGGCCCACTTCTCGAATTTGGCCACGAATGCCTCGTGCGCGGGGTTCTGGATGTCATACCAGGGATAGCCAGTGACGAGCATCCCCTCGGGCGCCTCCAGCCTCAACGGCTCGATGTATTCCGGCTCCCCCAGGAGGATCCCGACGGTGAAGGCCGACTGGAACAGGCCCCGCTTGTCTCCCTCGCGGGCGAAGGCGATCCAGTCGCTGCCGAACAGAGAGACGTAGACGGCCTCGGGGTGCTGGCTCAAAAGGGCGGTGACGTATCCGCCGGGCTCCATCTTGCCCAGCGTGGGCCAATGCTCGCCCACCAACTGGACGTCCGGCTTCAGCTCTTTGAGGCGTGACCAGAACGTCTCCCAGGCCCGCCGACCGTACTCGTAGTTCGGGCCGATCACCGCCCATTTCTTGTACGGAAGCTTGGCTGCCTTCTCTGCCAGCATGCGCCCCTGTTCATAGGTATTGGGGCGAACGCGGAAGACGTACCGGTGCCCCTCGGACCAGGTGAGGGCCTCGGTCAATGGCTCCGCCGCGACGAACACAATCTTGTTCTGCTTGGCGAAGTCGGAGACCGCCAGCCCGGCATTGCTCAGGAACGTCCCGGCCAACAGCGCCACGTGCTCACCGAACACCAGTTCCTGGGCGTGCTTGACCGCTTCGGCCGGATTGCCCTTGTCGTCTCGGAACAGCACCTCCACTCGTCGGCCCAGGAGTCCCCCGCTGGCGTTGACCTCTTCAGCCGCCATCTCGACCGCCTGTCGGTACGGCAGGGTAAACCCGGCCGCGATCCCGGTATAGGAGTTGATCTCCCCAATGCGGATTGGCGCTTGGGCCCCGATCCGGGACGCAGGCCCCAGATTCAATGTGAGCACTAGGCCACCCAACAGCCACCAGCGCATGATCCGCGGCTCCCCGTGTTGAACAGCAAGGTATCCGGGGTGCTTCGCCCTCGGGATGAGTTCCGGTTTTCTCTGGCGAGCTAGCGTCCACTGTACGTCAGTGAAAAACGGAGTGTCAAGGTAAATGGGGGACGTGGAGCCAGGCGCGACGTGTCGGTTCGTGAGCTACCTCGTCGCTCTTCATTGGCTTCTGCGGCTCTTGGTTCCCGCGCGGCCTCTCCGGAGATGGCGGCCCAACTGGAGGCCCCTCATGTGGCTAGGAAATGTTGGAGAGGCCACCCCTTCACAATTGGAGCGCCGTTGAAGGCAAAGTTAACTTCTCGAAAACACGAATATTTGACCGAACCTGCCCACATCAGAAAAAATTGCGAAAAAGGGGCTTGACACCTCCCAAGGGCTGCGCTACAAGGGGGGCCTCGTTCCCTGGTAACCCGGAAAATTGTTTATTTTCAATATGTTCCACATCTTCTCATGTTCCTCAGCGGATTGCACAACCTGGGGACAAATCCCCGAGAAGCAGAAAAAAGCGAGGGTTTCAGGTTATCCACACCTGTGGAGAAGCCTGTGGATAACCGCCAGACCGCTCTGGAAGCGGACTGACCGTACCATGAGCCATAGCGTTCAAGAATTTTCAACCACTTAAGCGATTGGACGGGCTGTGGATAAGTTATCCGGAGGGCATTTTATGAAAGGGCCGGTGTCGTTGGCGAACGCGCACGAACTCTGGGACGAGGCACTTTCGGTGATCCGGAACCGAATCAGCCGGCAGAGCTTTGAGGCTTGGTTCCGCCCCCTCAGCCTGGGGAACGTCGAGGATCACCGGATTCACGTCCTACTCCCCAACCGGTTCTTCAAGGAATGGTTCGAGGAACATTACCTGGGCCTCCTGCGCTCGGCGTTGGAAGATCTCATGTTCACCAAGGTGGAGGTGGTCCTCCTCCTCCCGGAGAAGGAGGCGGCCCCCAGCGCCCTCGTCCGGGAAGAGCCCGCGCACCCCCGGGCGTCCCGCCGGCCCCGAGACGCCGCGGCCCAGTTCAATCCGAAGTACAGCTTCGATTCTTTCGTGGTCGGGTCGAGCAACCAATTCGCCAACGCCGCGTCCCTGGCCGTAGCCGAGCAACTCTCCAAGGCATACAATCCTCTGTTCATCTACGGCGGCGTGGGGCTGGGGAAGACGCACCTGCTTCACGCCATCGGGCACCTGGCCCTGCAGCGCAACCCGCGGATCAAGGTCTCGTACGTCTCCTCGGAGAAGTTCACCAACGACCTCATCAATGCCATCCGCTTCGACGCCACCGTCGAGTTCCGGAACCGCTATCGCAGCTTGGATCTCCTCCTCATCGACGACATCCAGTTCATCGCCGGGAAGGAGCGGACCCAGGAAGAGTTCTTCCACACGTTCAACGACCTGTACGACTCCTCGAAGCAGCTCGTCATCAGCTCGGACAGCCTGCCCCGGGAGATCCCGACGCTGGAAGAGCGCCTGCGCTCGCGGTTCGAATGGGGTCTGATCGCCGACATTCAGCCGCCCGACCTGGAGACGAAGGCGGCCATCCTGCGCAAGAAGGCCCAGGCCGAGGGCGTGCGCCTGCCCGACGAGGTCTCCCTCTTCATCGCCAAGCACGCCAAGTCCAATATCCGCGAGCTGGAGGGATCCCTGGTCCGGCTCGTGGCCCATGCGTCCTTCACCAACCGGGAAGTCAGCCTGGAGCTGGCCCAGGAAGTCCTGAAGGACCTCACGGCCGAACAGCAGCGGATCCCCACCATCTCCTCCATCCAGAAGGCGGTGGCGGAATTCTACGGTGTGCGGGTGGAGGACCTGCGCTCTCGAGGGCGGAACAAGTCCATCGTCCTCCCCCGCCAGGTGGCCATGTACCTGTGCCGCTTGATCGTCAAGGCCTCGCTCCCTGACATCGGCGAGGGGTTCGGCGGCAAGGACCACTCCACCGTGATCCACTCGTGCGAGAAGGTGAAGCGGAAGATCGCCGGCGAGGATGCCTTCCGGAAGCAGATCCACGATCTCACTGCCCTGGTCTCCGCCTGACCCACCTCCCTGGAAGAGAACGGAAAAAATGCGGCGGCGTCCCGGAAGAGGGACGCCGCCGTTTCATTCGGAAGGGAAGACCCGCTTATGGGCGGCAGCGGATATTCCGCTCGCGCGCCAGGCGGGCCTCGCGGGTCTTGGCGTACTTGGTCATCAACTCGCAGAGCACCGCGGTCGCCCGTTTGGTGTCGTTCGTCTGGAGGTAGGCATCCCCCTGCTTGAACAGGGCGCTGGGGACCTTGGGGCTATCCGGGAAATCTCGGATCACGACGTCGAACTCTTCGACTGCCTGGGCGTAATTTTTCTGGCTGTAATACGACTCCCCCAACCAGTACTGGGCGTTGGGGACCAGGCTGGTCTTCGGATAGTTCTGGATGTAGGTCCGGAATCCCGCGATGGCCAGATCGTAGTTTCCCTTGGTGTAGTCGTTCAGCGCGTTCCTGTAGACCTCTTCGGGAGGGAGAAGCGCCGGCTGCGACGGTCGGGCTGCTGGCGGCGCCACCGCCGTGGCCCCCGCCGGAGCCGCTGGCGCTGTCGGCTGGCCAAGAGCAGGCGCGCCGGACGGCGGGACGGCGGGAGGTGTGACCGGCGACTGCCCCACTGGCGGCTGACCAACCGGAGGCTGGGCTCCAGGGGCTTGACCCGCTGGAGGCGAGACGAGAGGAGGCTGGCCGGGCG
>JBIOJT010000221.1:0-7891 GCA_044451055.1 Methylomirabilales bacterium (SeqCode) | reverse complement strand
GATCCGAACGACCTTACTGCTCAGCGTGTGGCAGGCGTCCGGTGGGTGTTTGCCGAAGGAAAATGGAAGCAGGTTCCGGATCCAATGCCTCGCGTTCGACTGGTCACACATGCGCAGGTCAGCCGCGCGGTGTACGATGATCTCCGAAGAATCGACCCGAGACAGGTCGCCCTGGTCGACGAAGTCGTTGATCTGGACGCCGCGAATCCGGGTATAGCCCGGGTCGTGGTGGATCGTCCTGGGTTCATCGAGGTGGCGACAACTGCTGCTACGCGCCAGCTCCTAGTGCTGACAGAAAGTTTTCATCCGGGCTGGCAAGCGACGGATGGGGGGAGGGCGCTTCGTATTCTTCGTGTGTACGGCGACTTCCAGGCATGCTTGGTGGAGCCAGGCGAACGAACAATCATATTTCGTTTTCGGCCTGCGAGTTTCAGATACGGGGGAATGTTATCGCTGGTTGCCACTTTCATTGTTGCTCTTTGCTTTGCGTTTCAGTGGCGGAAGGCACGCAGAAAGGATTAGGTGTCTGTCGCCGCGGCAGGTGCAAATGCGGCTGTTGATCGGCCTTGTACCGCTCCCAATTCCATGTACAGTGAACAGTATTAGCTGGTAACCTGATCCCCGGACAGGTAGATTATCATGGGGGAACCCAATACAGAGAGAATGTTCGGACGGAACCGGAGCGGCTAGTCTTCGGTTCTCTCTTGAATGCAGGAAACGGAACCCCCCGTTTTGGCGTAGCCGGGGCTTCTTCTCCTGCGACAGGAAGCTTATGGGGAGGTCGGATTCATTGAATAGAATGCCGCTGGACACGCGAGCCGGAGTGGCACACATTGGGCCTCGGGCCGGAAAGCGCCCATGGCCCGATGCAGATCAACGTCACCCGCGGCACCGGGTTCAGCTCGTTCCTGACACCGGGCAGCCCGGGCAAAGAGGAGTCCCAACAGCGCAGCGCCGTGGAGCGCGTCGAGGTGGTGGAGGCGCGGCGCCTGGACAGCCTCTTCATGGAGTGCCTCCGTCCTGTCCCCGATCCGCGGGTGTTCCTCACAATGGACATGGGGTATGACCTCGACGCCCCGGAGGGGGCCGGCATATACCCGGCGGACGTGCTCGCCCTGCAGACGGAGCTGCCGGTGAGGCCGAGTTAGGTGACCATGTCCGGCTGGTTCGAATCGATGAGGCAACCGACCGAGACGGGCTTCGAAGTGACCGGGCTTTCCCCGGCCAGTCGCGGCCGAGACCTGCGCATCATCGATGCTGGATTGCCTGATGCGACGGACCGACCATTCCGCCGGGGTTGGGAGCGGCCGTGATTGAGCCCCGCGCCGCGGAGGCCGGTCTATGCCCGGTCTGCGGGGGCGGGAGCTGGCGGACGATCCGCAGTGCCGACGCCTTCGCCGTCGCCCGCTGCCGGACCTGCGGGCTGGCGCGAACCGAGCCGGCCCCCGCCGAGTCTGACGGTCGCGAGCACTTCGCCGAGGACTATGCCCACTACAAGCGGTTCTACGATGAGCAGCGGGAACTGCGATACAGCTTTGTGGCGCCGCCCCTGCGCCTCCTGGAGGAGTTCGTGGGGCGGGGCAGGATCCTGGACGTCGGGTGCGGGCTCGGGTTCTTCCTCGACTCTGCCAGGCAGCACGGGTACGAGTGCGTGGGCATCGACACCTCGGTGGGGGCAACGCGATTCGCCCGCGAGGACCTGCACCTCGACGTGGTCACCGGGGATTTTCTGGCCGCCAACTTTGAGCCGGCGAACCCCTTCGACGCCATTACGATGAACCATGTCCTGGAACACATCTCCTCCCCCATTCGGTTCCTGGGGAAGGTCCGCCGACTCTTGAGGCCCGGCGGCGTTGCGATCAGCGCGTCGCCGAACTACGGCGGCCTGGTGCCGCGGCTGCTCGGACATCGCTGGTACGGGCTGCAGCCCTCCCAGCACGTCTGGCAGTTCACCCCGGGAAGCTACGCTGCCCTCTTCCGCACGGCGGGATTCACGGTCGAGCGGACCGAGGTCACCTCAATGCACTACGCCTTCGGCTCGGGGTGGAAGGGAGACGTCTGCTGCTGCCTCGCCAGGCTGGCGACGGTCCTCGGGCAGGGCGACAACATGATCCTGGTGGCTCGGGCCCTCGAGGGAGAGCCGCCGGATGGATAAGAAGATCTCGGTGGTCATCCCGACCTATAACGTCGAGCCGATCATCGCCCGGTGTCTGGAGGCTCTCCGCTGGGCCGACGAGGTGCGCATCATTGACAAGTTCAGTACCGACGGGACGCGCGAGATCTGCACGCGGTACCCGAACGTTCGATTTCACGAGCGGGAGGACTGGATCAATCCCAACGTGAATTACGGCATCGAGCGGGCGATACACGAATGGATCCTGCGACTGGACAGCGACGAGGTCGTGACGCCAGAGCTGGCCGCCGAGATTCAGGAGGTCGTGCTCACAGAGAGGTATCCACACTACTCGGGCTTCCATGTGCCATCCCGCGTCTATTTCTTCGGCAAGTGGATCAAGTACGGACCGGCCTTCCAACCAGAGAGCCAGGTGCCGGGCCAAGCCTACCGGAAGACGCTCTTCCGGAAGGGCACCGCCTCCTATCGCTGCGAGTCCCATCACGAGGACCTCACGACGTGCGGAGAGTACGGGTTCCTGAAGAACCCCTATCTCCACTACTCGCATGACTCGATTTCGCAGTGGATCAGCAAGATGAACTTCTACACAGACGGCGACACCCGGCGAGTCCCGATGGAGCAGATCTCGTTCAAGCCCTTCTTCCGGCTCAGGTTGTGCTATTGGCTCCTGCATAACTTCTACGGGATGTACGTGAGAAGACACGGGCACCGGGATGGATTTCACGGCTTCGTGGTATGCCTGCTGTCCGCGTGGTATCCCATCGTCCACCAGCTCAAGCTGTGGGAAAAGAAATGGAAGGCCGAGTGCACTTCCCAAACGCCCTGAGCCGAGACAACCGGCGGGCGTGGTCAGACCGCGCCATCAATCTCCGGGAGTCGAGACTGCAGAAGGTGGTGAAGCTGATCTCGGAAGAGCCGCCCGGGAAACTGCTGGATGTCGGGTGCGGGGCGGGAGAGTTTTCCGCGCGATTTCGCGCGATCGGCTGGAAGGTCTTCGGCCTGGAATTGATCGAGACCCAGGCGGCGCGCGCCAGCGCGCTCGGCATCCGCACGGTGGCGGCCGACGTCTCGGGTGGACTCCCGTACGCTTCGGAAGAGTTCGACTTGGTGTTCGCCGGCGAGGTCATCGAGCACCTTCTGGACACCGATGGGTTTCTCGCCGAAGCCCACCGGGTGCTCAAACCCGCTGGAGTGCTGGTGGTGACCACACCGAACCTAGCCAGCCTTGAGAACCGCTTGCGACTGCTCTGGGGATTCTATCCGGAGTGGGTGGATTACCGACTCGGCAGCTCCGGCCACGTCCGGGCCTACACCCCGCGCGTCTTGCGCGCCCAACTGGCCGGCCACGGCTTCCGGGTCGAGCGGCACGTGGGGAACTGGATCCCCTTCATCCCGCAACGGTTCGCGGATGACGTGAAGTACCCCTGGCTGCAGGTGACGGGCAACTGGTGGCCCAGTCTGGCCATGGCCATCATCCTGAAATGCCGGAAGATTTCGCCATGACCGACCTCTCGGTCGTGATCGTGAACTGGAATACGGGAGACCTGCTCCGGCAGTGCGTGGACAGCCTGCGCCGCGCCAGGCCGTCCTTCCCCATGGAGGTGATCGTCCTGGACAACGCCTCGACCGACGGCAGCGCCCGCGACCTCGTCTGGGAGGGGAACGGCCTCCGGCTGATCACCCACACCTCCAACCTGGGTTTCGCCCGGGCGTGCAACCGGGGGATCGGCGAGAGCCATGGGCGCTATGTCCTGCTCCTGAACCCCGATACCCAGGTCTTTCCGGGTTCACTGGAGGCCATGCTCACCTTCATGGATGCCCACCCCGAGGCCGGGGCCGCAGGGCCGGCCCTCCTGAACCCCGACGGGAGCCTGCAGCCCTCCGGCGGCCGCCTCCCCTCCCTGCGAGGGCTTCTGGCCATCCACCTGCTCGTCGCGCGCTTGCTCGCGCCGCCCGAGGACCCGCTGCGCCGTCGAGACTTCCAGCGCGTGGCGCAGGTCGAAGAGGTCTCGGGTGCCTGCCTGCTCACCCGGCGGTCGGCCTGGGAGGCGGTCGGCCCCCTGGACGAGGCCTACTTCCTCTATTTCGAAGAGGTGGACTGGTGCCTCCGGCTGAAGCAGCAGGGATGGAAGGTCTACTACGTCCCTCAGGCGCGGGTGATTCACCATTGGCGATCCCGGACCGACCCGGATCCTCAGGCCCAGCTTCACCATCTTCGGAGCCAGCGCCACTACGTCCAGAAACACTTCGGACGCGGGCCATTTCTGCTCCTCGCGGCCGTCTGCATCGTCGTGCACACCTGCCTGCTGGCCAAGGGACTGATTCGCTGGCTGCTCGCGCCCGAGCCGGCCCATCGGCAGGACCTGCACAGGAGCGCGCAGCTCCTCCGGGTATCTTTGGGAGGGTAGCCCAAACCATGCGGGTCACGATGCACACGACGACGGCAGCGAATTGCGGGATCGCCGACTACGCCCGCGACCTGCTCGTGGGGCTCCGCGGGACCGTGGACGTCGAGGTCGTGCCGATCTCTCCGGGCCAGGTGAACCCGTTTCGGATGCTGACCGTGGGGCGCCGGTTGAATGCGGCCGATCTGACCCACATCCACCACAACTTCGGCTTCTGGGGACGCGGCAGCCTGAGCTACCGCGTGATGTTTCAGACCCTGCAGCGGGCCATCACGGTCCCCGTCGTCCTCACCCCCCACTCCGTCTTTCCCGTGCGTCCACGGCGCTGGAACGGCAGCCTGAAGGGCTTGGTCATTACGCTCCTCGGCTTGCATGACTTCATGGACCGGAAGGCCTATCTCTTCGCCGACCGGATCATCGTCCACAGTCGGTGCCACTTCCGTCTCCTGGCCGAGCGCGGGATCCCTGTCGAGCGGCTCACGGAGATCATGCCAGGGGTCCCGGAAGTCTCCCTCCCGCCTGTAGCCGAGGTGGAGACGTTCCGTCGGAGATCGAAACTCGAGGGGAAGCGAGTCCTGGGACTCTTCGGCTTCATCCAACCCAACAAGAACTACGAGCTGGCTGTGCAAGCGCTGGCCCATCTCCCTTCCGACGTGGTCCTCCTGCTCGTGGGCGGGGTGCGCACTGCGGGGGAGGCATGGTACGGCGCGAGGATCGAGGCGCTGGCCAGCTCCCTCGGCGTGGCGTCGCGCGTCCGGATCACCGGCTTCCTCCCGCGGGAGGAGTTGGGCCCCGCCCTGTCAGCGGCTGACCTGTACCTCCTACCTTATGTCGCGGAGAGTAGTGTCTCCTACTCCGCGCGTGTCTGCCTGGCCTACGAGAAGCCGCTCCTGGCTTCGGCGGTGGAGGCCTTCCAGGAACTCCGGGAGCGGTACCGGTGCGTGGAGCTGTTCATTTCCGCCGATCCGGCTGTGCTGGCGGGGCACATCCTCGAACTGTTGAACGACCCTGCCCGGCGCGCCGCCTTGGTGAAGGAAGCCCGCACCTTGATTCGCGAGCGAAGCTGGCGACACGTGGCCGCCGAAACCCTGGCTGTCTATCGCTCGGTCCTTGGCGGATGAATGGGGAACAATTGGCTGGGATCACGACTGCTGATCTCGCGGGTGAAGCCGCATGAGCCCGCAGTCCTCACCCCTTCGAGCTCAATGGGCCGGCCGGGAACCAGGTGACGCACCAATGCGACTACTTTTCCTGACGCCCGCCCCGCCGTCGCCCAGCCTGGGCGGTGGCTCCCTTCGGATGTATCATGTGGTCCGGTTTCTGGCAGAGCGATTCGATCTGGATCTCATCGCTCCCGCGTTGGAAGGCGCGGAAGAGGCCGAGCGTTCTCTATTGAAGATCTGTTCCCACGCGGAATTCGTGCCGCCGAGCCGCGGTGGCCTGAGGAGGCGATGGCTTCGCGTCGGCCCCTACGAGAGGGATCCGGCCCTGGCCGCCGTCGTCCTTCGCCGCCTACAATCGGGTGCCTACGGGGCGCTGCACGTGGAGAAGCCGGCCATGCTCCCGTACCTCCCGCGGGAGACCGGCATCCCCGTTACCCTGGACACCTTCGCCTACGGCCTCATCGGGGCCACCCGAGCCCTCCGCCACGAGCGGGGCCTCCTCACCCGAGCCCGGAACCTGCTGCGCTTGGTCCGCTTCGCCGCGTTCGACGCCTTCTGCTGGCCGTCCACGCATTGCATCCTGGTGGTCTCCGAGGTGGATCGGCAGCGCTGCCTGCGGCAACGTCCCGGACGGAGGGTCTTGGTCATCCCCAACGGCGTGGATTGCGCGCGCATTCGTCCGGCCCCCGTCCGAGAGGATGGTCCTCCTATTCTCGTATTCACGGGCGACATGAGTTTCGAGCCAAACATCGAGGCTGCGGGGATCCTCGCCAGTCGCGTCTTTCCCGCGATTCAGACCAGATATCCGACTGCCGAACTGCGCCTGGTGGGCCGCAACCCGGCTGCGCGGGTGTCGGCCCTCCTCGGGCCGGGCATCATCGTCACGGGTGAGGTGCCAGACATGCTCCCACACCTCCATTCCGCCATGGTGTACGTAGCGCCCCTCGCCACGGGCGCAGGCACGCGGACAAAGCTTTTGGAGGCGATGGCGGCCGGCCTGCCCATCGTGACGACACGGGTCGGGATCGAAGGAATCGATGCGGTGGATGGTCAACAGGTAATCCTTGCCGACGATCCAGAGGCGTTCACCGCGGCGGTCCTGCGCCTGCTCGCAGATCTGGTGGAACGACGGCGCCTTGGCGGTGCAGCCCGCCGCCTGGCAGAAGACCGGTACGACTGGTCGCGCTGCCTGGCGCCCCTTGAACCTCTGTACGCCCAACTCCTGTCTGTACAGGCTCCGCGATGCTGAGCGTGTCCCTCGTCGTCCCGGTGCGCAATGCCGCTCGGACCCTGCCTCACTGCCTGGCAGCCCTACGCTGCCTCGACCCGCCTCCCGCGGAGGTTTTCCTGGTGGATAATGGCTCCACCGATGGCAGCCTTCCGCTCCTTCGAGAATTCGTCAGTCATGCGGGGCGAGAGGCCGCCCAACTTCTCCAGGAACCGCGGCGGGGTGCTGCGGCCGCGCGGAACGCCGGGATCCGGGCCGCGCGGGGAGACGTGATCGCCTTCACCGATGCGGACTGCGCCCCCGAGCCTGGCTGGCTGCGCCATCTCATCCAGCCATTCCAGGATCCGGCCATCGGCGCGGTGGCGGGCCGGGTCGCACCCGCGCCTGCCACCTCTACCGTGGAACTCTTCAGCACGCTCTACACCCTGCGTTTGCCGGAAAGGCCTGCCCGCCACGGTCGGTGGACGCCCTGGGAGGGGGGGTATCCCACGGCAAATCTCGCGGTGCGGGGGCGACTGCTGGAAGAACTCAGGGGCTTTGACGAGGAGATCGGGATTTACGGTGAGGACTACGACCTGTGCGCGCGCCTGTACGCGTGCGGTCTCGAGATCGCGTATGCGCCGGTAGCCTGCGTGTATCACCACCACCGGACGACCTTGATGGGGATGGTGCGCCAGGCATTCCGCTTCGGCCGAAGCCACCCCCTGCTCCTCCGGCGGCACACGGAGTGCGGCCTGTGGGTGGACCTGCCTAGGGTCTCCTTTGTGTGGTGTGGGTGTCCCCTGCGGGCCTGGCTGGACCTGGCCTCTGCAGACAAGAAGGCGCTGGCGATCCTTCTCCTGGGGGCGATGTACACTCCCAGCCTGGCTCTGCTGCTGCCGTATTTGCTCTGGCTGGCCTGGACGGCGGGCCGACGGGCTCGGGAGGCCGGAACCCCGGTCTCGGCGGCGGCGGCGATCGG
>JBIOJT010000220.1:0-7924 GCA_044451055.1 Methylomirabilales bacterium (SeqCode) | reverse complement strand
GGACCAACCAGATCCCCCGGGCGCGGGACGAGGCGCGTCGGGCCGCGATACGGGCCATCTGCCTCCGGCAGTTCGCATCGGGGGTCCTTCCCCTGCAATTCGTCGATGTGGACGTGGATGCCGGGAGGCGGGCTGCGACCGTCTTCTTCACGTCGGATGCGAGGGTTGATTTCCGAGAATTGTGCCGGGCTCTCTGCCGCGAACTCCGCATGCGGGTGACCCTGCACCGCCTGGGTCCGCGCGACCTGGCGAAGCGGGCAGGCACCTGCGGCCCCTGCGGTCGGCCACTCTGCTGTAAGAGCTTCCTCTCCGGTTTTCCCTCCGTCTCCGTGAAGATGGTGAAAGAGCAGAAGTTCCCGCTGACGCCGGAGCGTTCGGCTGGCATGTGTGGACGGCTGAAGTGTTGCCTCGCCTACGAGAAGGGAGATGGTGCCTGCCAGCAGGTGGGGCTCGGCTACTGTTGTTCGCCAGATATGGCAGTTGGCGACACCGGGAGTACGCCTCGGATTTCCAGCTCCTGATCGCGACAGCCCCCCTGGCCTCTCTTCCTCCTGCATGGGCGAATCGGTCTGGTCAAGCTTCTCGCCGGACGTAATGCCCATTTCGGCACGACGCGTCGGCGAGAACTGCAGAAAGGCATCCCTGCGGAAAGGCGACGCTTGTCAGTCCGGGACAAATCCAGTATCATTCAACGGCTGCTCACCGACGCGCCGGAGGCGGGGGGGTAGGGTGTGGGCGGCAGTGCGGATGGGGGTTCCATGGATGATCTGGACAAGCGACTGCTGAATGTGATCCAAGCGGATTTTCCGCTGGTGTCTCGCCCGTTCCAGGCTCTGGGGACGCCACTTTCGCTCACCGAAGCAGAGGTCATTGATCGGATCGCTGCCCTCAAGCAGCAGCGGATCATCCGCCAGATCAGCGCCATCTTCGACACCCGCAGCCTGGGGTACCGAAGCAGCCTGGTGGCGATGCGCGTCCGGCCCGAGCGGCTGGATGTGGCCGCGGCGGTCGTGAACAGCCATCCCGGCGTCAGTCACAATTACAAGCGAAACCATGCCTTCAACCAGTGGTTCACGCTGGCGGTGCCGCCCACGAGCGACCTCGAGTGGACGGTGCAGCGCCTGCACGTGATGGCCGGCGCCGACTCGACCCGGATCCTGCCCACGCTGCGCCTCTTCAAGATCGGCATGCAGCTTGACATGGAGGGAAAAGGCGGGGCGGAGCGCGTGGAGGCCCCTTACAGCGAGGCGCGTCGCCCGGCCGCCGGCCGCGACGGCCTGGGCTCGAAGGACATTGCCGCCATTCGCGGGCTACAGGAGGACATCCCCCTGGTCCCGGAGCCCTACCGGCCCATGGCGGAGCGGATGGGCATTTCGGAGGCGGTCCTCTTCGAAGTGGCGGCGCGCCTCTCCGCGCAGGGATACCTCCGGCGGATGGCCGCCGTCCTGCACCATCGCGAGGCGGGCTTTCGCGCCAATGCCATGGGCGTGTGGGTCGTGCCCCCAGCGCGGGCAGAGGAAGTCGGTCAGATCATGGGAAGTTTCAAGGGGGTGAGCCACTGTTACCTGCGGCCCACCTACCCGGATTGGCCCTACAGCATCTTCACCATGGTCCACGGGCAGAAGACACGCGATTGTCAGGAGATCATCAGCGCCATCTCGCAGGCGACCGGCATCAGCGAGTACGCCCTCCTGTACAGCACGAAAGAATACAAGAAGGTCCGCCTGAAATACTTCACCCCTGAGTTAGACGAGTGGGAGGCGCGCGCCCGGCGATCCGTGGACGCCGCCGTGGCACTACCTGCCTCGGCGGGCGAGCGGAACTAGCCATTGGGCCATCGCCTCCCCGTCATGCTGGGTAGGTGGCGAATCGGTCCGCATGCTTCCAGGCGGGCGGGAGGCCTGCAGGGAGAGATGCGCGTGCGGGTCCAATCGGGCGAACGGGCCTGCACTCACGTAGCCGAGACCAGCGCATAGGCGGCGAGAGAGAACGCATGGCCGACGCCATGGTGGACGTCCAGGGTCTCACGAAGGTGTTCGGGACGACGCTCGCCCTCGATGGCGTGGATCTGCGAGTGGACCCGGGCGAGGTAACGGCGCTCCTGGGGCCCAACGGGGCGGGGAAGACCACTCTCCTGAAGCTCCTGGCCACGGCGATCAAGCCAACGGCGGGGGGCGGGCGCGTGCTGGGCCAGGACCTCTTGAAGGGGCGCGACGCCATCCGGCGCCGGATCGGGATGATCTCCCACAATCACCACCTGTACGAGGATCTGACCGCCGCGGAGAACCTCACGTTTGCTGCGGTGATGCACGGGATGCGCGCGGATGGCGGGCCGATCAGGAAGGCGCTCGCCGAGGTCGGGCTGGACGGTCAAGCGTGTGGGAAGGTCCGGACCTTCAGCAACGGGATGAAGCGCCGGCTGGTGATCGCCAAGATGCTCCTCTTCGAACCGGACCTCTTGTTTCTGGACGAGCCGCACAACACTCTGGACCAGTCGGCCATCGCCCTGCTGAACGGCTACGTGGCCTCGGTCGCGGCGCGCGGGGGTGCCGCGGTCATGGCGACCCACAATCTGTCCCGGGCCTACGACATGGCGGACCGCTTCGTCCTCATGCGCGACGGGGCGGTGGCCTGGCGCGTCGAGAAGCAGGGGCTCAGCGCCGATCGGCTCCGCGAGTTGTACGGACGCTATGCCGAGAATGCGGCGAGCGCTGAGGCTGGGGCGGCTGGCGCGGAAAGTGTGAGGCGTGAAGGGTGAGCGTGCGAGCTGAGGGCATGGTCGCCGGTCTGCTCCGGCGCACGTGGGCGATGACGTGGAAGGACGTCACGGTGGAGCTGCGCGCACGCGAGCGGGTCAACGCCATGCTGTTCTTCGCCGCCCTGGTGCTCTTCATATTCAACTTCGCCCTGGGTCCGGATCGGGAGAAGTTGCGGGAGGTGGCGCCGGGCCTCCTCTGGCTGGCGTTCCTCTTCACCGGTATGCTGGGTCTCGGGCGCAGTTTCCAGGCCGAGCGGGAGAACGAGTGCTTCGAGGCACTCCTGCTCACTCCCGGCGACCGGGAATCGATCTTTTTCGGAAAACTGGCGGGCAACGTCCTGTTCATGGTCACGGCCGAGGCCCTGATCCTCCCGCTCTTCGGCATCCTGTACAACCTGGACATCTGGGCATACCTCCCGTCCCTGGCCCTGATCGCGTTGCTCGGGACGGTCGGCTTCTCGACCCTGGGGACGCTGCTGGCGGCGATGACGGCGCACCTCCGGGCGCGGGAGGTGATGCTGCCGCTGCTCCTGTTTCCGCTGACGGTGCCGGTGATCCTGGGGTCGGTGCGCGCGACCGAGGCGGTTCTGGCGGGCAGTGGGCTCGGCGAGGTGAGCCACTGGCTCAAGCTCCTGGGCGGGTTCGACCTCATCTTCCTGGTGGTCAGCCCCCTGGCGTTTGAATTCGTGCTGGAGGAGTGATGGAAGCAAGGACTGTCGTTCCTGCTGCTCCGTGGGCATCGGAAGACGGGAGCGCTCGGACCCGATCAACTTGGGCAGCCAAGGTGTTGGGGGCGGCGGCTGCGCTCGTCCTGGCCACAGGCCTGTACCTGGGCCTGGTGGTGGTGCCGCCGGATGCCGTGCAAGGCGAGGTGCAGCGGATCATGTACCTGCACGTCCCCTCCATCGTGACGGCCTACCTGGCGTTCTTCGTGGTCTTCTGTTCGAGCATCCTGTACCTGTGGAAGCGGGATCTGCGCTTCGACGCCGTGGCGGTCTCCTCGGCCGAGATCGGCGTGGTTCTCACTGGGATCACGTTGGTCACCGGCTCCATCTGGGGCAAGTCGACCTGGGGGGTGTGGTGGACCTGGGACGCGCGGCTGACCCTCACGGCGATCCTGTTCACGATCTACGTCGGGTACCTCATGCTGCGGTCCTTCGCCGAGGACCCGCGGGCGGCCGCCCGCTACGGGGCGGTCCTGGCCATCATCGGGTTCCTGGACATCCCGCTGAACCACATGGCGGTCCAGTGGTGGCGGACGCTGCACCAGCCCTCCTCCATCCTGCGGCCCGGAGGCCCCTCGGTGGCCCCGGTGCTGATGATCCCCCTGGGGATCAATTTCGCGGGGCTGGTCCTGTTGTCCGCCTACTTGCTGCTGGAGCGCGTCCGCCTGGAGCGCCTCCGTCACCGGGCAGCCGAAGTGCGGCTCAAGCGAGGGCGACGTGGGTAGCTGGGGATTCATCGGGCTGGCGTACGGCGTGGCATCGGTGGCGTTGCTGGGCTACCTCTTCCGGCTGAAGGGCCGCCTGCGCGGCGCCCGGGATGAACTGGCCGCACTGGAACGGGATGGCGGACGGAGGACCGGATGAAGGGGCGCAAGCTGAAATATATCGTGGCGGGTATGATCGTGGTGGGCGCCCTGGTGGGATTGATCTACTCCGGCGTGCGGGACTCCATGGTGTACTTCTACACGCCGAGCGAGCTCAGGCAAAAGCAGGACGAGCTGCGGGGGAAGGCGCTGCGCGTCGGCGGCATGGTCGTGGATGGCTCCGTCCGCTGGGACCCGCAGAACCTCCTGCTCAGCTTCCAGCTGACGGACGGGCTGGGCACGGTGTTCGTGCGGCACAAGGGGACGGCGCCGGATCTGTTCAGGGAGGGCGCGGGCGCCGTGGTGGAGGGGACCTGGACGCCTGACGGCTACGTCCGCGCGAGCACCATCATGGCCAAGCACTCCGAGGAGTACAAACCGCCGACGCACCCGGAGACCCTGGAAGGGAAGAAGCAGCTGTTCAAGTCCATGCTGCAAGAGGGCAAGAAATGATCTCCACCTTGGGTGGCTTCACCCTGTTCCTGGCGCTGGCTGTCACGCTGTACGCGGCCGCGGCCGCGGTCTTCGGGGCGCGGCACGGGCGGGAGGACTGGCTGGCCAGCTCGCGCAACGCCGTCCTGGCCCATTTCTGCCTGGTCACGGTGGCCATCTTCCTCCTGGAGTACGCGCTGGTGACCAGCGACTTCAGCCTCCGGTACGTGGTCAACAACAGCACCCGGGGGAGCCTGACCCGATACAAGATCGCCGGCCTCTGGGGGTCGCTGGAGGGGTCGATCCTGCTGTGGGAGTGGCTCCAGTCGCTCATGGCGGCTCTGGTGGTCGCGCGCTACAGCGAGCGTCACCGGCAGCTCATGCCGTACGTCCAGGCGGTGCTGCAGGGGATCTCCGTCTTCTTCCTGCTCCTCATGACCTTCGCGGTGAATCCCTTCGCTCGGATCTTTCCGATCCCCCCCGACGGCCGTGGTCTGAACCCGCTGCTGGAAGTGACCGACATGCTGGTCCACCCGCTGCTCCTGTACTCGGGGTACGTTGCCTTCTCGGTCCCCTATGCCTTCGCCATGGCGGCCCTCATCACCGGGCGCCCCACGGAGGAGTGGCTCCGGATCACGCGGCGCTGGACGGTGGTAGCCTGGATGTTCCTGACCGGCGGGATCTTCTACGGTGGCTGGTGGTCGTACCGGACGCTGGGCTGGGGGGGCTACTGGGCCTGGGACCCGGTGGAGAATGCGTCCTTCATGCCCTGGCTCACCGGCACGGCCTTCATCCACTCGGTGATGATCCAGGAACGCAAGCGGATGCTCAGGGTGTGGAACCTGGTTCTGGTGACCCTCACGTTCTCCCTGGTGATCTTCGGGACCTTCCTCACCCGCAGCGGGATTCTGGGCTCGGTACACGCCTTCGCCGATGGACCGGTGGGGGTCATGTTCCTGTCGTTCCTCGCTCTGGTCCTGCTCTTCTCTTTCGGTCTCGTGGCCTACCGCTCGGACCAGCTCAAGGGCCACGGCGAGCTGGATTCCATCGTCTCGCGGGAGAGCGCCTTCCTGCTGAACAACCTGGTGCTGGTGGGGATTTGCTTCACGGTGTTCCTGGGGACGATCTTCCCGCTGCTGTCCGAGGCGGTCCGCGGGAACAAGATCAGCGTGGGCATGCCCTACTTCAACAAGGTGAGCGTGCCGCTGGGGATGGCCCTGCTCCTGCTCATGGGGATCGGCCCCCTGATCGCCTGGGGGCGCGCCTCCCTGAACAACCTCAGGCGGAACTTCGTGAAGCCCATCCTGGGGGCGCTCCTCGGCGCGGCCGTCCTCTACGCGCTGGGAGTACACCGGGCCGAGGTGCTCGCGGCCTTTGCATTCTGCTTCTTCGTCATCGGCACCATCGTCTTCGAGTTCGTGGTGGCCACCCGCACCCGGGCCGAGACGATGGGTGAGAGCTTCCTCACGGCCTTTGGCACCCTCCTGCTCAAGAGCCGCCGGCGGTACGGGGGCCTGATCGTGCACCTCGGAGTGGTGATCGCCATCATCGGCATCGCCGTCTCCTCGGTGTACAAGGTGGAGCGGGAGCAGACGTTGAAGTCCGGGGAGAGCATGACCGCCGGCCGCTACACTCTTCGCTTCGACGGGATGGCGGCGGGGGAGCGTCCCACCCACATCCTGGTGTGGGCCAACCTGACGGCCTTCCGGGATGGCAAGCTGCTGCAGGAGCTCACGCCCGGGCAGCGGTTCTACCCGAACCAGCAGTCGCCTTTCGCCAGCGTGGACGCCCGCTACCGCTGGAACGAAGACCTGTACGTCATCCTGTCATCGTTCGAACGGGATGGCAGCTCCGCTACCATCAAGGTCATCATCAACCCGATGATATCCTGGATTTGGATCGGGGGCGGTGTGATCCTCCTGGGGGTCATGGTGGCGGTATTGCCGGAGCGGCGCTTGGCCCTGCTCACCGTCCGGGCCAAGGCGCAGGTGGCCTGAGTCCCGCGTGGGAGCGGGACCACGGAGTCATCCATGTCCTGGAAGAAGGCGTTGATCCCCCTCGCGTGCGTGCCTCTGATCATCTTGCTGGCCTACGGCTTCCGGATCGATCCCAAGGCCATTCCGTCTCCTCTGGTGCGGAAGGCGGCGCCGAGCTTTCGCATCGCCGTTTACGACGGGGACGATCTGTCCCTGGAGGGGCTCAAAGGCAAGCCGGTCGTGCTGAACTTCTGGGCCTCGTGGTGCTACCCTGCCTGCTACGAGGAGGCGCCACTCCTGGAGTCTACCTGGCGGAAGTATAAGGACCAGGGCCTCACGATGGTGGGCGTGGACATCCAGGACAAGGAGGCTAGCGCGCGCGAGTTCATGGGCCGCTTCAACTTCACGTTCCCGAACGGTCCCGACCCGGGCAGCAAGATCTCCATTGACTACGGTGTGTACGGGGTCCCGGAGACCTTCTTCATCGACCGGCAGGGGCGGATCATGTACAAGCAGGTGGGAGCCCTGACCCCCGAACTGATCGAGGAACAGGTCCAGGCCATCCTGAAGGAAAAATGAGATGGGGTTGCATCGGAGAGATCCGGGGACACCGGGGGGCTCCGTGCCCCGCCGTCCTGGGAGATGGGTGCTCGTGCTGCTGGCATGCGTGAGCCTGCTGATGCCTCTTACCGCTCTGGCGGCGGCCGGGCCGGTCAAGGCGGATGCTGGGTCTTCGTCGCCTGATCTGGACGAGCGTGTCCGCGACGTTGCCTCGGAGCTTCGCTGCGTCGTCTGCCAGAATCTCTCGGTGGCGGATTCGCCGTCGGATCTGGCCAAGGAGATGCGCAACCTGATCCGGGAACTCTTGCAGCAAGGGAAGACCCCTGAAGAGATCAAGGCGTACTTCGTGAGCCGGTACGGGGACTTCGTCCTGCTGGAACCGTCCAAGCGAGGGTTCAACCTGCTGGTCTGGGGGCTGCCATTTGCGGCGCTTCTGGTGGGGGCGTGCGGCGTCTACCTGGTAGCCAAGCGGTGGACCGTGCGAGGGCATGAGGCCGCACCGCCGCTGGACCCTGCCTACGCCGAACGGGTCCGTCGGGAACTGCGGGAACGTGAAGGCCCCTCTGGTTCCTGACACTGATTCCCACGACGAACCGTCAGGGTGGGGGC
>JBIOJT010000219.1:0-7929 GCA_044451055.1 Methylomirabilales bacterium (SeqCode) | reverse complement strand
GATGCGGGCGCACGGGCCAGCACAAGCCGCACGCGTTCCAGTTCGCGCTCCCACGCCTTGATCTTGGCGTCAATCTCTTCCCGCTTCCCGCCTGTCGCCATGGGTCACACCTCTCTTGCTCTTCGTAAAACAATTCCAGCGGTCATGGGCAATTGAGAACCCAATCTGCCTTCGACACACCCCAATGATGGCTGAACCGACGCCTGATGCAGTTGACCCTGCGGGTGAGAGGGGAGCCGCCAGTTCCATCCTGGCTAGTGGAAGGCCTGGAGGAACCGTACCACGAGGAGAACGAACAACAGGATCAGATATGCGCGGAGAAAGTAGAGCGCAAACCGCACCATAGGGGTCATCTGGACGCGGGGCATCGAAGGCACCTCATTCCTTGACCTGGGTGATCATGTCTTTCATGATGTCCTTGTACCGGATGATGCCGAGAAGCCGATCCTGTGCATCGACCACAGGAATCATCCGGTAATGGTACTTGGCAAAGATCTCCGCCAGATCCTCCTGCATGTCTTCCTCTTCAGCCGACACCACGGGTGATGCCATGAGTTCGCCCAGCCTCAATTGGTCTGCCGCCAGCACCAGTTCCCGCAAGTCCACGACCCCCAGAAGGGAGCGCCCATCCTCCCCCACCACGTAGAGGTAGGAGACGTCCTGCGGATCTCGTCCCGAACGGCGAACGGTCTGCAGGACCTCGCCCACTCGTGACTCTGACGGGAAGGTCAGGAAGTCCGAGGACATCAGATCCCGAGCCTTGGCTTCCCTCTCCGAGAGGATGGCTTTGATGCGCCGGACGCTCTCCGCTGGAAGCAGACCCAGCAACTCCACCGTGTCGTCGTGGGGAAGGACGGAAAACAGGTTCGCTAGCTGATGGATGCTCATCTCGCTGAGGATCTGACGCGCGCGCTCCCTCCGCAGGCTGGCGATGAGCTGGCGCTGGGCCCGGGGCTCGGCCTCCATCAGTGTGTCGGCGGCCTTCTCGGAGTCGAGCGCCGAGAAGAGCGCCTCCTGCTCGCTGCCTGTCAACTGCTCCAGCGCATCCGCCAAATCTTCGCTGGGCAACTCCTTGAGCTGCCTCCGGGTCACCGAGAGGGAGACCTTGTCGGTGGTGGCGTCTTCGACCGACAGGGGCTGCACGTACTTCCAGGAGATGAGGTTTTCCTTGATCCCGTGAAGCCTCCTCAGTCCCCAGCGCCGCAGGAAGCCGTTGAACGATGTATCCACATGGATGAGGAGCAGGCGACCTTTGGCCTCCAGGAGGTGGACATCATTGACGACCTCGATGCGGCGCCCGTCCATGTCCAGAATCGTTTGTCCCATGAGGTGGTTATCCAGCAGGATCCAGCCCGGCTGGTCGACGAACGGCGGGTAGTGCTCCCCCTGCTCTGGGGGCATGATGAAGATCGCGTCGTCCTCCAGGCGGAGGACCTTCTCCCACGGGATGAACTCCGTGGGCTTCCCCCAGCCGTGCTCGAGGTAGATGCCCTGGGCCTCCGGGTAAGGCTCCTTGAGGGCAAACGCCAAATCTGTGACCTTGCCCAGGCGATCATGGATTTTGCCCGCGCACACGGGTCGCTTCATGAGATCGGAGAAGTACAGGAACCGGAAGCTGCCGATGCCCGGCGGGAGGTCGAGGACCTTCATCCCATTGGCGGAGGGCGTGACCATGGCAGCCTCCTATTGAGCCGCCCCGAACCATTGCGGGAACAGCGTGCTCAGCGCAAACAGGGTGGACATGACGGTGACGAAGAGGACGATGCTCCAGTTGGCGATGTTCTGCCAGCGGGTGTTCACCCGCTCGCCCATGAACTCCGCGGAATTCAGGATCAGAATGAGAAACACGAGTGCCGACGGCAAGAGCGTGACGGCCACGACCTGGACGAACATGGTGATGGTGATGAGCGGTGCGCCCGGGATCAGGACGACCGCCCCCGCGGTCACCAGCATGAGCAGGTATACCGCATAGAACCAGGGGGCCTCCTTCACGCTCTTATTCAGCGTGTGGGCCCAGCCGAAGACCTCGCCCACGGCCCACGAGGTGGAGAGCGAGATGCAGACGGCCCCCAGGAATCCGGCGTCAAACAGGCCGATGGCAAAGAGCTTGCGGGCCAGCTCTCCCCAGTGGGGCAAGAGCGGGACCAGAGCCTCTGCCGTCTGCGCGGCGTCCTCGATCACGATCGGCGGTCGATGGTAGTAAAAGGCCGCCCCGGTGGCGATGATGATGAAGGCCGCCACGACGCAGGTCGAGAGCGAGCCGACGAACGTATCCACCTTGCCGAACTTGATGTCGTGAAGATCCAACCCTTTGTCCACCACGGCGCTCTGCTGGAAGAAGATCTGCCATGGCGTGATCGTCGTGCCGATGTTTGCGAGGATGATGAACAGGAGGTCGCCCGTGAGCCCACCGACCACGGTCGGTACCAAGAGCCCCTTGGTGACGGCGCCCCAGCCCGGCGCCGTGGGCGTCTCCATCGCCCAGAAGGCGGCCGGAATGTACACGAGGTTGAAGAGGCAGAAGAACAGGGTCAGCTTCTCAAACGTCCAGTACCTGCCCGTGACCACCACGAAAAACAAGACGACGGTGATGCCGATGTAGGTCGCCCACGGCGGGATGCCGAATAGACTCATGGCGGCCGTCATCCCGATGTACTCGGTCACGAGGGTGAGCCAGTTCACAATGGCCAGGTCCACGAGGGAGAACCACCCCCAGAACGGGCCGAAACCCTCGAAGATGGCCTCCGCGTGTCCGCGCTTGGTGACCGCCCCCAGGCGTACCGTCATCTCTTGGATGTAGTAGGCCATGGGAACCAGGATGAAGAATATCCAGAGGAGGCTGAAGCCGAATTTGGCGCCGGTGACCGCGTAAGTGGAGATGCCCCCGGCGTCATTGTCCGCAACCATGGTGATGATGCCGGGCCCGAGGACAGCGAAGAAGATGAAGAGGCGGCGTTGAAATCGATTTAGAAGGTGAAATCCCTTGCTGATCCAGTACATGGGCCGCTCCTCTCGCCTGTCATGAAATCCACCTCCTCTGGTTGATTGCGGACAACGGCATGCCCCCCGATTCTCAAGGGGCGATCCCGACGACCAGCCGGCCCTCTGGTCAGCTACCGGAGCGAGACTAGTCTATAACACACGACCGGTCCATGCGTCGAGTCACGTTTTCATGCGGCGTCGAATGTCCGGAAAGACGTGCAAAAGGGACACCGGGAGCCCCTTGCGCACCCTTCCCGCTTGGTCTAATCTTGAGCCGGTACCCATCCGTGCTTCGCCATCAGAGGCAATGGGCCGAGTCTCAGTGGCCTTCAGGCAGGTGCAATCGTTCCGAGGCCGGCCAAGCACCTCCAGCAAGGAGAGGAATATGCCCCACCGTTACGAAATCAACCAACTGGAGAAAGAGGAATCCTGGCGGATGTTCCGGATCATCGGGGAGTTGGTCGAGGGCTTCGACGCCCTGTCGCAGATCACACCGGCCGTCACGGTGTACGGCAGCGCGCGAGCCCGCCCCGGCGATCCCGTCTACGACATGGCCGAGACCATCGGGCGCGCCATCGCCAAGGCTGACTTCACGTTAGTCACCGGCGGCGGTCCGGGTGTGATGGAAGCGGCGTGCAAGGGCGCCTTTGAGGCGGGCGGCCGGACTGTCGGCCTGAATATCCAGCTCCCGGAAGAGCAAAAGCCGAACCCGTATACCACCATCTCCTTACAGTTCCATTATTTTTTCGTCCGGAAGGTCATGCTGGTGAAGTACGCCACCGCCTTCGTCTTGCTGCCCGGGGGATTCGGCACTCTGGATGAACTGTTCGAGACAGTGACCCTGATCCAGACTCACAAGATCCGGCCATTTCCCATGATCCTGGTGGGTCGCGACTATTGGGGCGGACTCGTGGACTGGCTGCGGAAACAGACGGCGGGGCGGGGCCACGTGTCCAAGGGCGACCTGGACCTCTTGAAGGTCACGGATGACCCGGCCGACGTCATGGACCACATCATTCGTTTTTACCGGGGCCAGGCCGTCGACCTGAGCGCGCCCGAATGACAGGCAGACTCGGGTCTCTCGCAACAGCCGAACGGGTTTGCCCGGCCTATTCGATGCGAACGATGACCTGCGGCGAGAGGCGGTTCAGCAGGAACCGGAGGGCTCGTTCGACATACTCGGCGCTCTTTGATTCGAGCGTCAGTTCGACGTTGTGTTCCGGATTGTGGAGGATGGGATACGAGCCGAGTTGCAATGCCGGGAATCGGCTCATCACGCCGTTGAGGTCGCCGGCGATCTGCCCTTCGTCGCAACGGAGAAAGACCCGTCGCAGGACAAACGGCTGCTCTCGAAATCGCTCGCGGATGCGCTCGAACTTCCGGCGGACGGCCTCCGGAATGCCGGGGAAGATGTACACGTTCCGGAAGACCACCACCGGAAAGCCCATGTCTCCCTCCCCTACCAGCTCGCCACCCTCCGGCATCTCGGCCATCCTCAGTTGGGCGGCGGTGATCCCCTGCCCGTAATGCTGCCGGAGCACGTCCTCGAGGAGCGGATGACGGACGACGCCCCGCCCGAAGGCGGTGGCGATGGCGGCAATGGTCACATCGTCGTGGGTCGGGCCGACTCCCCCGGTGGTGAACACCAGGTCGTACTGCTCCGCGAGGGCCTGAACCTCCTGAGCGATGACGGGCACCTCGTCGGGGATGGTGGTGATCCGTTTGACCTCGACGCCCAGGGCCCGCAGCTCTCGGACGAGATACGGGGAGTTCTGGTCCACGACCTTCCCACTCAGCACCTCGTTGCCGATGATCAGGATGCCCGCCGTCTTGGCCATTCTTCCAACTCACTCAGAAAAGGTCACGCAGCCCAGCCGCTGCCGGAAAGCTTTCAGCATCCGGCGCTCAGCACGTACATTCCCAGCCCACTGGCGTTCTTCGCTCCCCAATCGAGACTGACTGGTGATTGCTGAGAGCTGACGGCTGCCTCAGAAATACCGTTCCATCAGCCGGCGGATCCACTCCGGCACGCGGGCAGAGTCCACGGCGTCGAACGCCGGCACGTACGGTTTCACGTCCAGAACGGGCGTCCCGTTGATGGCGTCCAGGCCCTGGACGAACAGCCGGTTCTTCTCCCGGCGGAGCAGCTTGACGGCGGTGACCCCGATGGGATTCGGGCGATGACGCGCCCGCTGTGCGAAGATGCCGACCTCCGGCATGTCCTGTCGCCCTTGTGGGTGGCGCCGCATCCGGACCGGCTCGGCCTCGGGCGCCCGGTGCATCCAGAACAGGATGAGGAGGTGAGAGAATTCCTCGATCCCATCCAGCCCGTCGGCGAGGGTCTCATCCAGCACGACCTCGGAGATGACCGCCCCCCAGCCCTCATCCGTGGGTTCCTTGACGTCATTGTACACCACGCCGATCCATTCCACGGGAGCCGCTCCTTTCACCTGCGCCACAGAGGCACGGACCACACAGGGGAAGCTGTCAGCAGGTCAGCGGTCTGCAGCCAGCGGCGAGCTGATGGCTGACTGCTGAACTTGGACTGACTCTCACGGAGGGGCCTTCTTGCAGTCAATGGACAATCCACTGGGGCAGGGCGACGGGATCCAGGGGAGGCCAAGACGCATCACCCTTCCTGGCCTCCCCGCCTCCCAGCTACGTGGGCGGCTCAGATGCACGATGCGCGCGAACGCTATTGCAGCAGACCGATACGATTCAACGGCCAATAGCGCGCGAACGCCTTGGCCTTGAGATGGCTTTGGGGAACGAAACCCCAGACGTGGGAGTCATAGCTGGCGTTTCGGTTGTCGCCCAGGACAAATAGCATGCCCTGGGGAACTCGGGTGGGGAGCAGGACGTACTGCGGACGTTCCTTGACGTAGGATTCGGTGACAGCCTTGCCATTCACGGAGACCTGGCCGTCACGAACCTCCACCACATCGCCCTCCACCGCGACCACCCGCTTGATCAACGCACCCGCCGCCAGCTCGGCGCTGGACGGCGGCGAGAAGATCACGATGTCCCGGCGGTGAGGCGCAGCGAACCAAAACCAGAACTTGTTTCCCAGGACCCGATCGCCTACTTGCAGTGTGGGTTCCATGGATCCCGAGGGGATGACGAACGCCTCCACCACGGCCGTGCGAATGCCGATCGCCAGCAGCAGGGCCAGGCCGATGCTCTTCACCCATTCCCAAACGCGTTCCCGATAGCCCGAGGTGGGGCGTGTCATCTCGCCATCCATCATTTCTTGACCTCCGCCGGGAGAGGAATTCCCGCGCGCTCCAGGACGACTTCACAGATCTTGGAATGGAGGCCTAACGGCTCCGTCACACAATATGCGATGCCCGGAAAGGCCTGGGCCGCCTCCGCCACCATCCGGGGAATATCGGCCATGGAATGGCGCCCCGGCGACAGGAAGTACGGATGGACGACCACGGCCGTGGCGCCTTCGCAGACGCAGGTCTCGAAGCCCTGCCGGATCGTCGGCTCGGCCAGCTCCATGTGGGCATGGTGGATGCAATCCCGACCCGAGAGGCGCCTCACCATGGCCGCCACGTCGGTCAGCATATCGTTGGCCTCCTGAAACCGGCTCCCGTGATCCACCAGGAGCAGCCCGATCTTCTCTTCTTGCATCGGCACGAGAGTTCACCCTCCTGTGCTCTCCGGTCAGAATTCCGAAACCCGCAACCGAGCCATCCGGTCGGCCCGACATCGCCCGATTCGCAAGCCCCCGGACTCGTGAACGTCCGAGCGCCCGAATGTTTTTTGCTGAACAGGCGAACCTCCGAACGCCCCTAAGCCGTGGCCCCTGCCCCCGCCAGCCGTGCCCGGATGTCCACCAGGCGAGCATCGAACTCTGCATCCGAGAGGACGGGGGTGCAGCCCTCCGTTTCCAGGGCCGTGTCAAGATCCACCCAGGAGACGCAGCCGTCATAGCCCGGCGCGTTCTGCAGCGTGATGACGGTGGGACGCCGATAGACACGCACTGTCATGACGTGCACGCCGGGCTTGTTCCGATAGTGGAACCGTGATGCAACGCAGTCCCAGGACAGGATGTGGTATCCTTCCAGAGCCCGGAGCCGCTCGAGGTCCATCACCTTCACCACGTTCTCTACCGTGGCGTAGAGCTGGAACCCAATGGTGCCGGCGGGTGGCTGGGTTGCCTGGACTCCCACACACTCCGCATGGACCGCCGGGATGAGGTCTGCTGCGTTCTGGTGAACGTAGGTCGGGAACAGCCAGAAGTCCCGGTGAAACACCTGGAAGCCGGCCTTGATCTCCTCGATGCCGCCTTTCCGAATGAGCAGCGTCTGTCTGCCGTCCGCCAAGGCCCGGCAGACGATGGCCCACTCCTTCAGGGCCGCATCGCTGCGTGGAGATATCATGCCCCCTCCCGTCCCGTCGGGTGCGCGTTGATCGAGACTCTCAGGTGCGCTCCTGAGAGGCTGAAAGCCGACGGCACTCGGCCAAATGTCTCTTAGGAATTATAGACGAGCAATCGCGGAGCGCAAAGGCCGTATTGTTGAGCGTGCCTCACCACATGTGTCACCACCCGCGCAGAGGTCGTGTCGGGCAGAATGACCGTGTTCTGGTGACCCCGAGGCAGTTGGCCTCGGAAACATCTGGGCGTAGGATTCGTTGGCGGTGGTCCGTCGGTGCCCTCAGCTTCCCCCCACCACCTTGGCGACTGCCTCGATCAGCCCGGCGGCCTGGGGGTTCGAGACCTCGCGCCGGATCAGGATCTGGGTCGGGGTGACCGCCCTCCCGTAGTAGGCCGTGTTCAGGGCGTCTCGGGTGGCCACGACCGCGCCCTCCAACGAGAACCCGGCGTACAGGCCCTGGTTGCGTGAGTAGCTGACGATGTCCGCGCTGAGGTTGGCCGTCGCGCCCGTGAGCCCCGCCCCGACCGGCCCCACCGCGACGCTGGCGTTGGCGCCGAGCTTG
>JBIOJT010000218.1:0-7964 GCA_044451055.1 Methylomirabilales bacterium (SeqCode) | reverse complement strand
GGGTGCCGTCGCGGCCTCGCCGTCCGAGGGGCACTCCGGAGGCGGAAGACCGGGCTAAACCACCAATGAGATCAGAGAGTTGCAAGTTAACTTAGCGGCGATGAGGCTAAGACATGCACGGTGAGAATATTCCCTTCGGATACGGATTCTGGTCGCTGGTCGTCTTCAACGCGGCCTTCTTCGTGATCTTCACTCTCAGTTTCCTTGTCCCTCTCCGGCGCCGCGAGTGGCGATCCTTTGGTGTGTATAGCGCCTTCATCGTGGCGCTGTTCACCGAGATGTACGGATTCCCGCTGACTATCTACATCCTCACCGCCATGTTGGGCAGCCGCTACCCGGCCCTGAATCCCTTCTCTCACGCCAGCGGTCATCTCTGGGTGACGCTCATCGGGGGCGGGGCCGCCATGATGACTGTCATCCACATCGTGAGCAATGTGTTGATGTTCGGTGGACTGGTGATCATCTCCGCGGGCTGGCGCCAAGTCCACCGGGCCCAGGGCGCCCTCGTGACTGACGGCATCTACCGGTGGGTCCGGCACCCGCAGTACAGCGGTCTCTTCCTCATCACCATCGGGCTGCTGATCCAGTGGCCAACAATCATCACGGCGCTGACCTGGCCGGTTCTCCTCTACATGTACGACCGTCTGGCCCGGCGGGAGGAGGCCGACATGGAGCGGCAGTTCGGCGACACCTACCGCGCTTACGCAGCACGGGTGCCTAGGTTCATCCCGCGCCTCCGTCATCCCGATCGACTCTCCACAGGCCCTCGGATTCTCGGCGAGGTCCCAACTCCGCCGAACATGTAGACGATGGATAGGAGCGTGTTGGACGGGGATTGGCCTGCGATGGAGGTCCTCTGCGATGGAGGCCTCTTGACAGCGGGAAGTCGTCTGGTCAAGAGCCTTGCCGGGGACATCTCTTGGGGTCATGTTGCTCTGAGAAAAATTGGAGGGGTGATCTTCATGCTGGCCGGGATCAATGATACGTAGACGTACTGGGCTCTCTGATCGCACAGGGGAAAGATATGGTGCCGTGGCCGCCAGGGAGCAGAGAAGCTATCGTCTGATCGGGTACCAACGTGGTAGTCTTGGTCCGGCGGTGATTCACGCGAAGGGGAAGATGATGATTCGTGACCCGGTGTGCGGGATGGAGATCGAGGAGCAGGCGGCGGCCGCCACGCGCAGCGTTGACGGAACGACGTACTATTTCTGCTCTGGCCGCTGCGCCGAGCAGTTCGACGCGGATCCGACAGCGTACGTGCGCAAGGGCGTCCAGCGGGGAACACCGAGGCCTGTCGTCGGGTCGGCGACGACCGGAGTCAACCCAAGCCTGACCGGGCCTGTGCGTATCGATCTGCCCATCGTCAATATCGTCTGCGCCACCTGTGTGCAGACCATCGAGCGGGCGCTGAACGGACTCGAAGGTGTCCAGAAGGCGAGCGTGAATTTCGCCACGGGCAAGGCCCACGTCACGTACGATCCAGCCCGGATCTCCCTGGCCAACGTGAAACGAGCCATTGAGAAGGCCGGCTACGCCGTGGGTGGCACGAAAGCCCGGATCGGCATCAAAGACTTGCGCTGCGCCTCCTGCGTCACGGTCATCGAAGAGGCCGTGCGGGCGACGCCGGGCGTACTCAAGGCATCGGTCAACGTGACCACCCAGCAAGCTGACGTGGAGTACGTGCCCGGCATGGCCACCCTGGCGGCCTTGCGCGGCACTATCGAGTCCACGGGCTACACGACCGTGGAGCCAACCGCCGGTCTGCCGCCGGAGGACGCTGAACGAGTGGCCCGCCTGGCCGAGTACCGCGATCTGCGGAATCGCTTCGTCTTCGCCGGCGTCTTGGCGCTGACGGTGCTGGTGCTCACTTTTGGCGAGTTCCTCCCCGTGCTGCGGGTAATCCCACCGCAGACCAACTGGATCATCCTGTTCGTGTTGACCACACCGGTGCTCTTCTGGGCGGGCAGTCGGTTCTTCGTGGGGGCCTGGAGCGCCTTCCGGCACCGCACGGCAGACATGAACACCCTGATCGCGCTGGGCACGGGCGCGGCGTATCTCTACTCGACGGTGGCGACCTTTCTGCCCGGGTTGCTTCCGGCAGCGCTGCGCGCCGTCTACTTCGACACGACGGCCATCATCGTGGCATTGATTCTGATGGGACAACTGTTGGAGGCCCGGGCCAAGGGGCAGACGAACGAGGCGATCCGGAAGTTGATGGGTCTGCAGGCCAAGACCGCCCGCGTGGTCCGGGGCGGCCAGGAGGTGGACATCCCGGTCGAGGAAGTGCTGGTCGGAGATGTGGTAATCGTTCGGCCAGGGGAGAAGGTGCCGGTGGACGGCGTCGTGGTCGAAGGACGTTCCACCGTGGACGAGAGCATGATCACCGGCGAATCGATTCCGGTCGGCAAAGAGCCAAATGACGAGGTGATCGGCGCCACCCTCAACAAGACCGGGTCGTTTCGCTTCCGGGCCACCAAGGTGGGCAAGGACACCGCCCTGAGCCAGATCATCCAGTTGGTCCAGCAAGCCCAGGGGACCAAGGCACCCATCCAGCGCATGGCCGATCTCATCTCCGGCTACTTCGTGCCGGCCGTGATCCTCGTCGCGATCTGGAGCTTCGCCATCTGGTTCGTCTTCGGGCCACCGCCGCCTCTGCTGCATGCCCTGGTGACGGCCGTGACGGTACTGATCATCGCCTGTCCTTGCGCCCTGGGCCTGGCCACGCCGACCTCCATCATGGTCGGCACCGGGAAGGGCGCGGAGAACGGCATCCTGATTCGCTCGGCGGAGGCGCTGGAGACGGCCCACAAGCTGGACGCCATCGTGCTGGACAAGACGGGGACCATCACCAAGGGCAAACCCGAACTCACGGACGTGATCGTCACCGGGAAAATGACGGAAGGCGAGCTGCTGCGGCTGGCCGCCAGCGTGGAAAAGGCATCGGAGCATCCGCTGGCGCAGGCCATCGTGGATGGCGCCAAGACGCGCGGGATCGAGCTGACAGACGCCTTGGATTTCGAGGCCGTGCCCGGCCACGGGGTGCAGGCGGTGGTGGACAAACATCGCCTGGTTCTGGGCAATCTGAAGATGATGCAACAGATTGGGACCCCCCTGGATGGGCTAGAAAATCAGGCCCGGAAACTTGCCGATGACGGCAAGACGCCGATGTATGTCGCGGTGGACGGCCAGGCGGCCGGTGTGGTGGCCGTGGCCGACACCGTCAAGGAAGACAGCCGGGAGGCCATCGCGCGCCTCAAGCGCCTGGGGCTGGAGGTCGTGATGCTCACCGGCGACAACCGCCGCACGGCGGAGGCCATTGCCCGCCAGGTAGGCGTGGACCGCGTCCTGGCCGAGGTGTTGCCTGAGGACAAGGCCCGCAATGTGCAAATGCTCCAGCGGGAGGGCAAGACCGTCGCCATGGTGGGGGACGGCATCAACGACGCCCCGGCCCTGGCGCAAGCCGATGTGGGGTTGGCCATCGGCACCGGGACGGATGTGGCCATCGAGGCGTCGGACATCACACTCATCAAGGGCAGCCTGACCGGCGTGGCCATTGCTATCGAGCTGAGCAAGGCGACGATGCGCAACATCAAGCAGAACCTATTCGGCAGCTTCATCTACAACACGCTGGGGGTGCCCATCGCAGCGGGCGTCCTCTACCCGTTTTTCGGCATCCTGCTCAGCCCGATCATCGCCAGTGCGGCCATGGCGCTGAGCAGCGTGACGGTGGTGGGAAATGCCCTGCGCTTGCGCAGCTTCAGGCCATCGGCGGCCAAGTGAGAAGGAGGGGGATCTGTCATGACGATCGCAGACGTTGGAATCCTGCTCGGGGCGGTCGTGCTGTCCATCGTGGTCGTCTGGTACTTCTTCTTCTCCGAGAAGAAAGGCACCCGCCTGCAAGCTGGCAGCGGCGTGCAAGAGGCGGAGATCGTGGTGAAGGGCGGGTACACGCCGGACGTGCTGGTCGTGAAAGCCGGCCAGGCGGTGCGTCTGACCTTCACCCGGCAGGAAACGGCCTCCTGCTCCGAGATGGTGCTGTTCCCCGACTTCAACAAGAGCGCCAAGCTGCCGCCGGGCGAGCGGGTCCCCATCGAGTTCACGCCGGACAAGCCGGGCGAATACGGCTTCCAGTGCCAGATGGGGATGCTGCGGGGAAAGCTCATTGTGGAGTGAGGGTCTCCCTATCAGACACACCGGCCCGTCCTGGGGATCAGCCGCAAACCGGAAGGGTGATGGTGGAGGCATTGATGCCGACCTCGCCTGAAGGCACGAGACAGACCCGTCACCGCTGGGACCGGAAGGCCCGGTTCTATGACCGGCTGACCGCGCCCGCGGAGCGCATGCTGGGCCTTGCTCGGGGACGTGCTCTGGTCTTTGAGCGGCCGGCGACGGGGACGATGCTCGAGATCGGGGCGGGAACCGGGAAAAACCTCCCGCGTTACCCGGCTGGAGCCTTCGTCATCGCGACCGATCTGAGTCCCGGGATGCTGGCGCGAGCGCGAGAGAAGGCGGCAGGTGGTTCGCGACGCGTGGGCTTCGTGGTGACCGATGCGGAGGACCTGGCGTTCAAGGACGGTACCTTCGACCGGGTGGTGGCCACCTGCGTTTTCTGCAGCGTACCCGACGCCGTCCGCGGTCTGAGGGAGGCCCGGCGCGTCCTCCGCCCGGGGGGCGAAATGATCCTCCTGGAGCACATGCGACCCGGGGGTCTCCTGGGAAGGCTTTTCGACCCTCTGGATCCGATCATGAGTCGGCTCATGGGGCCGCACATCAACCGTCGGACGGTGGAGAACATCCGGAGCGCCGGGCTCCTGCCCGTGGAAGAACGAAATGTCTTCTCGGATTGGGTCAAGGTCGTTGTGGCCCGATGAGAGGGGGCGTGATGATGCTTGGGGGGCGGTTGGGTTCTGGCGAGAGACACCATTGATTGTCTGAATCGACATCGGGTAAGATTTGGTCATCCGGATGTAGTGTTCGCCCTGGACGCCATCTACGATGACCATGCGGCTGTGCGGCTGGTCTGGTCGGGAGGAGGAAAAAGCGATGCTCTACGTGGTGGAAACGCGAAAGGACGTGGAAACGGCCACGCGGGATCTGGAAGAGGCGGTGAAGCGGAACAAGTTCGGAGTCCTGCACGTGCACGATCTGCAGAAGACGCTGAAGGAGAAAGGGGTGGATTTCCCCAACGCCTGCAGGATCCTGGAGGTATGCAACCCCCAGCGGGCCGTGCAGGTCCTGACCAAGAACATGGGGGTGAACACGGCGCTGCCCTGCCGGATCTCGGTGTACCAGGAGGGCGGCAAGACGAAGATCGGCATGATCCTGCCCACGGCGCTGCTGGCGCTCTTCCCCGGAGGTGCCGACCTCAAGCCGGTGGCCGAAGAGGTGGAGCGCGAGACCAAGCGGATGATCGACGAGGCGAAGTAAGCGGGAAGGAGATGCAACCGATGATGCCTGGTGTTGGGATGATGGGCTGGGGAGGGTATGGGGGATATGGAATGGGCTTCCTGGGCGGGCTCTTCATGCTCCTGTTCTGGGGGCTGATCATCGTCGGGCTCGTCCTGGTGGTGCGCTGGCTTTGGGATCAAGGGCGATCCCGCGCGGGTGCCGGGGCCGGTGATGCTCCCTTGGACATACTCAAGCGGCGCTACGCGCGGGGCGAGATCAGCAAAGAGGAATTCGAACGGATGAAGCAGGATCTCCTGTAAAGGGTTTCGGGGGGAGGGAGATGCGATGAGACGATGGTTCTGGATTCTCGGGGGAGTGTTGATCCTCGTCGGTGTCGCGGGGATCGCTTGGGTCTCCTCGGTTCAGGGGAGTCCGTGGCGGGTTGCGCAGATGGGGGGACCTGGTGGTGGGATGATGGGACCCAGGATGGGCCCGGGAATGGGGCCCGGCATGATGGGCGGCTGGTCGGCCCAATGGTACGGAAAGAAATTCACGTCCAACGGTGAGCAGATCTACTACACGGGCGTGAGCGCCAAGACGGGACCCATCTCGGGGGAGGGCGGTCCTCCCTGGATGCGCATGGGACCCTTGGGCTGCGTGGCTTGCCACGGGGTCCAGGGGCGCGGTGGTGTCCCGGTCATGATGGGTACGGCCATCCCCGCAGACATCCGCTACGAGGCCCTGATCAATGGCGAGTACGAACACGGGAAGAAGGAGACTCCGTACACGGATGCTCTCATCAAACGGGGCATCACGGAGGGCTTGGACCCCGAGGGGAAACCCCTGGACTGGACCATGCCTCGCTGGCAGATGGGGGACGCCGACCTCAATGACCTGCTGGCCTACCTCAAGACACTACATTGAGGATTGGAGGACGGTCGGGGCCCTGTGGCGTTGAGGCTGATTCCGGTTGGGGGAGGAGACAGTGCGTCTACTGGCGGGCTTTGCCCGAGTAACGTGAGCCACGTTGCGGTTGGACCGTTTCCAGCGGAAACGAGGCCTAATCGAAAAGCCACGGGCGCCCGGGAGGGGGTTATGAGCAAGCGAAAGGGAAAGTCGAAGTCCAATGCAAAGGCGCAGCCACGTTCCGGCTGGCCGAAATTCCTGGTTCCCGGTCTCTTGGTCGTCGCCATGCTGGTAGGCGGGGGAACCTGGTTCTTCCTTCAGAAGTCGAGCCCGCAGACCGCGGCCGCCCAATACACCGGAGGAGCCAGGCTGTGGGTGGACAGCGACTACATTGACTTTGGCAACGTCCGCTTCGAGAAGTTCGTGACGGCCCGCTTCCGCCTGCGGAATGTCGGGGATCAGCCCCTCCGTCTGGCGGTGGACCGGACGGTCGAGGCCATAGAGGGCTGCTGACCCTCGGAGGTGGTCGTCGGTTCGACGACCTTGCGGCCGGGGGAAGAGACCGAAGTTTCGACCGGGTTTACCATGCACGCAGGGATGGGCGGCCCGCATCTCTTTGTCATCCACGTCAAGACCAATGATCCGGTGGAGTCGGAGCGGCAACTGCGCATTCGCTCCAATTGGGGAGGATAAAGGATCGCAGAGGCCCTGCGCTGGCTTGCCGAGACCTTCGGGTCATTCGAGGATTCTGGCTTCCAGACGCGTCATGCCTCCTGTCAGAAAACGTGCACCCCTAGGGGAGATACCACAGGACATCTGGATACAGCCGCCGGACGTTCCATTAGGGCTGGAAAGGATTCTGAATGATTTCGGGAGATTAGGCGTGCCGGCTGGAGACCGGACTTGCGGCATCCCGATTGCACTCACTATGCTCGGTGGCCAGACACCTTTGTCAGGTGAACGACAATGTGACTCGCTTCACCAGTCGGCCGGGCGCTGCGCGGCCCGGATATCGATTCCCACCCAAGAGCCGATTGTCGGGAGACCCACTGCATGAAGAACCAATCCGGAGGAAAGGGCGAGGCGCCCTCCGCCGGCTCCCGGTTGCCCCGGGGACGCCGCTCCCTGCTTCTCTTGCTAGTGGCCGTGCTTGCGCTCGGGCTTATCGCCTCCGTCTTCATCTGGCTCGGGCCATCCGGCAAGGCGTCTCGCGCGTATGCCCTGGCCCCGGAGAGCGCCCTGCCGCCCAACATCCGGCAGGCACCCCGGAACGTGCGGGACGCCTACCGATTCGCCATCGCCAACCGGGACCTCCTGCGCCAGATCCCCTGCTATTGCGGGTGCGGGGCGGAGAGGCACAGGGGCAATGCCGACTGCTACATCAAGGACGTGAAGCCGGACGGGAGCATCATCTTCGATCCCATGAGCTTCGGGTGAGGGATCTGCGTGGACATCACGCGGGACGTGATGCGCATGCTGGACCAGGGGACATCCCTCAAGGACATCCGGGCCTACGTGGATCGAACCTACAGTCGCTTCGGGCCGTCCACGCCCACGCCGCCGGTGCCCTGAGCCGATGCGCCGCGCGATCGTTCTTGCATTCTTTCTCGCCCTGGGGGCCGTGGTGCTCCTGGCCCCATGGCCCGCCCCTGCCCCCCGCGCGGCCGGGC
>JBIOJT010000217.1:0-7987 GCA_044451055.1 Methylomirabilales bacterium (SeqCode) | reverse complement strand
GCTGAGGTCGATCCGTACCGGCGCCGAGCGCGTGGGGCCCATAGTCCCTCCTTTCCTGGGAAGGTCTATGGGACCTCAGTATAGCAAAAGCCAGTAGTTGCAACTGAAACATAATTAACTTAGCGGCGATGGCTCTTATACAGCCTCAAGTATGAGCGGCCCGAGAGCAGCAAGAGCAGGATGATCACGAACCGGGAGCCGTTCATGTCTTTCATGATCAGGCCGTGGTACGCGAGAATCGTCACCGCAACCACGACAGTCGCAATGCTGGAAAGAAGAAAAAGCCTCCTGCGCCGAGCCGCCCGGCTGAGGAATTTCTTCTCGGCATCCGTGAGTTTCCCATCGATGTCCATGCACCCCTCCCCTGAAAAAAACAGGCCCTTCCCCGTCAAGGGGAAGGACCTGCCGCTCGGATGAGCTCGCGATGAAGCCACTTCGGTGGATGAGACAGCCCTGATTGTGTGGCTACTTCTTGGCCAGCTGGAGGGTGAGCTTTGCATCCTCCTTGGCCTTGATGCTGACCTCCTTCACCTGCTTGCCCAGCGTCTCATGCCAGATCTCAACCGTGTACTTGCCGGGCGGAATATCCTTGATGGCGAAGTTACCCTTGTCATCCGTCACGGCCACGAAAGGATGGTCCGTGACCACAATCCAGCCGCTCATCCAGGCATGCGCGTCGCAGGTCGCCTTGACGATCTCCGGCTTGGTGAACTTCTCGGTCAGGACCTTCTTGAACTTGGGCTGCGCCACGTTGATTTCGGGGTTGGCCGTGCCGTGGGTGTGGATGTTGTGCAGGACTCCATCGCTGTTCAGGATGTCCAGCTGTCCCGTCGTCGGAACCACCACCACGTGCGGGAGGTACTGGCAACCCCTCTGGTCCATCTCCACCTTCTGCGAGGCGAACTTTCCACCCTTCGCCCCCAGTACGGTGACCACGGCGTTCTTCAGGCCCTTGTCCGGGCCTACGACCAGCGACTCGTCATAGATCTCGCTCTTGCCACACACCTCCTTGTCCTTGGTGACGTCCACCTTCTTCTTGGGCGGCGGGGCCCCGGCGAAGGTGATCCGCCCGCTCAGGCTTCCCGCGTCCTGAGCCTGGGTCGCGGCCACGCTCCCCAGAATCACACCCATGATGGCTACCACTGTCCAGAACACTCTCATGCGTCCCCTCCCTCCTTCTTTCCTCATTGGCCTGACCGCCGATCGTCAGATGACCCCACTCAGGGCTTGCGGGCCAGGGTCCGGATGTAGGCCACCAGGTCCCGGATCTGCGCGTCACTGAGCTGGCCGCCCCAGGGGGGCATGAGGGGCGATTTCCCCATGGCCTGGCCGCCCTTTTTGATGGTGTCGAAGATCTGCTGATCCTTGAGCTTCCCCATGTAGGCTGAGTCGGTATGGTTGCGGGGCTTGACCGGGAGGCCCGCCGCCGCCGGCCCGTCCCCCATGCCCGTCGCACCGTGGCAGGCTGCGCACACCTCCTGATACTTCGCCTTTCCCTTCGCCGCGTCACCGGCCCCCGACGCAATTCCCGGAAGCTGAGTGACAGCCACAACCACGCAGAGAGCCCACCAATAGATCACGCGCATTTCTCCTCCTCCTTGGGCCCCAGACATTCTCGTGCCCTCTCCAGGCACAAGGGAACCCTATGCCAGATCAACCGCCTATCCGACGCCTGAAGCGCCGCAGCCCCCAGATCTCAAGTCCAAAGACGGCAGCGACCACGAGGGGGGGATACATCCAACGGCCTTTGGACGGTGGCGCATCCAGACGGAGATAATACCAAGACGACATCGCACACTTGCTCCCGACCTCGCCATGACCACCATCCCACACGAAGAAGGCGATCGGGATGAACGTTCCCACTGAGAACGTGAGCGGAGCGGCTTGGGTGGATGCGACCCGCGGCCGCTTGATGACTAGACGGTAACGGCCGTTTCCGTATTCAGCCCGGCCCTCCGCCTGGGTGTCTTCCTTCTTCAATAGAGTGACGGCCCCCAGGCCATTGGCGGTCGCCTCCTCCACTCCGGCGTCTGAGGTCCAGCGTAAGAGGGAGACGGGATTGGCGCCGTCCCCCATGAGCAGGTAGGGGCGTTCGTTCCCCTCGGAAATCTTGGCCGGAAACTGCAGTGCAATCTGGTCGGCGAACGTCTTGCCGTCGGGGCTCGTCTTGGACGCGGTGGGGTCATCCCAGCTCAGGTGAAAGGCGATCTCGCTGGCTGAATAGACCGCCCGCACCGTGACCATGTCGATGGACGGGGTGAAGTTTCTGGGCTCCACGGTCACCTGCCCCCCCAGCGAGAAATTAGCGGGAGCCCGCTCGGCCCAGAATGGCGCAGCGGGATCGTCGGGGATCTCACCCTGCACGGGGCGCACCGGCAGGATCGTGGCGAAGCTGGGTTTGTCCGGCCCGATGGACTTCACGTAGTTGGCCACGTGCCAGATGTCCTCGGGCTTCTCCACGCTGTCTATGAATGACGGCATCGGAGTCCCCATGAGGCCTGTCACCAGGCGCGTGGCGATGTCCCTGACGCTTCCCCCACCCCGGAACGTCCAGGGCTTGGTCAGATTGGCTGGCCGGATGGGGTTTCCCCAATCGTCCTTGAGTTCGGGAGCAGACGGGCCATCACCGCGCCCCGCGTTGCCGTGGCATTTGTTGCACTCAATGGCCTCGAACATCTCTTTCCCGCGGGTGAGGGACCCCTTGGAAGTAGCAACCTCCTTCGGAAGGTCGGCCGCCTTCGGTGGCTCTTTGAACTTGTCCGGGGCAAGCGTCTTGAGGTAAGCGACCAGGTTCGAACGATCCTTCTCGGGAAGCACCTTCCAGGCGGGCATGGAGGTCCCGATCATGCCCTCCGTTATGATTCGGAGAAGGTCCGTGTCCGTGGGCGCCTGTCCTGAAGCGGTTGTGCGGATCTTGTACAGACCCTTGGTGAAGTCGCGTGGTTTGGGATCGAGAGTAGCCGCCCCGGGGCCGTCGCCCTTCCCATCCAGGGCGTGGCAGAGGGCGCACTTCTTCTCGTACACGGCCTTCCCGCTGGCGGCGTCGCCGGCCTGCTGTGCCTCTGCGTGGGCGGGACTCCAAAGTCCTCCGCGCCATCGGTCACCATGGTCATCCACCGGGGAAGGAGGGGGAAAGAGAGATGCCTGCGTCTCCCAGCGCCTTGGCTGGTAGCCTGTCTCATCGTAGAGATACAGGATGACCTTCCAGATTTCTTCCTCGCTCAGTCGATCCTCCCAGGCTGGCATGACCGAGTTCCAAGGCGCGGACTCCTTCGGCAGGCCGGGCCCGCCCTTGGCGATCCGCCAGAAGAGATAGCTCTCTTGCAGCATGGCGATGGTGCCGGGGTCCGCGAAGTTCGCCGGGCGCGGGTTGAAGGCGTTGGCGAAGTGGCCGTTGCCGTCCAGATTATCCCCGTGACAGTAGACGCAGTTCTTGATGTAGATGACGCCGCCCTCTGCCACATGCTTCTTGAAGTTCGCGGCGTCCTTCCTGAGGGGGTTCTCCAGTCCCTGCACGTCTATCGTCTTCCCCCTGAACGAGATGGAGGCGGGGGGGGCCGGGTGGACCGCCCGAAGCTCCGGCGGCGCCCCCAGCTCGGCCGCGGCCATGCTGTAGGTGTAATAGCCCACCAGGAGTGGAAGCATGACCATGAGCGCGAGGCGAATCTGTCGCTTCGAGTCATCCGCGAGTGTCGATCGAATGGGCTGGAGAAACGACTCCCATGAATCGGAATCCGACGAGACGTAGACGAGGACCGCGAACGTGGTGATGGTCATGTACAGCCTGACCACACTCCACGGCGCCGGAGGCCGGATCCCAAACCGGAAGAACAGGAAGGTTCCCACGAGGATCAGGACGGCCTGGAGAAACTTCGACCGGAGGAGCTTCATTTCTTCGCGGTGGAGGCCGAGGCCTCGCCCTTCAACGTAAGGAGGAACGACACGAGATCTATGTACTCCCTGGCGGTCAGGGTCTGGCCGAACATGGGCGGCATCACGTTGGGTGGATAACCGGCCACGGTTCCCATCGCGGCCGGGTTCAGGATCTTGGCCATGATGTATTCGGGTGTCTGGATCTTGGCGATCTGGGACAGGTCAGGGCCAACCGGCGAGGCGCCGATGGAGCCAGCCTTGTGGCAGCCGATGCAGGCCCCCTTTCCCATGAAAACCGCCTGTCCTGCCTTGGGGTCTCCCGGAAGCTTCAACTCCGCCACCGACCCGCCTCCGCCGCCTGCGACGGCCCCCGCATCCTTGGGGATATCCTCCAACTTCACATCCACCGTGCCGCCCAACGACTCCAGGAACGCGACGATCGCCCAGAGTTCGGAGCGGTTCAGGCCGACGGGTGGCCGGTCCACCTTCGGCATGATATTCGGGTAGCCTTCCACCACGTAGGTGCCAGGCTGCAGCAGGTGCTCGATCAGGTAGGCCTTGGCGCTCATGCCGGGCTTTCGCTTCCCCGCGCGGGCGCCAACGCCGACCAGATCGGGCGCCCTGGTACCCTTTTGCCCGATAGCGTGGCAAACCCCGCAGGTCCCCTTGCCCTTGAAGATTCCCTCGCCGGCCTTCACGAGCTGCTCGGTGGTGACGCCTCCCCCTTCCAAGGACAGCTCCTGAGGAGGTTTCGACTGAATCTGCGGAATCGAGTTGGCAAGATACGTGTAGGCGCCCATCACGACCAGCGCGAAGACGCTCACCTTCACCAGGACAGGCAGACGCATCTCAATCTCCGGTCGTGGCCCCGTGGGCCGCAGGCGATCCCGGGGCGGCACCAGCCGGCGCCTTCCTCTTCTCCCCAAGTCCGCCCAACCAGAAGATCAGCATCACGAGGGCGAAAAAGAGTACCGTCACGACGCTGATCACATTGGCCGCGTATCCCAGGGCCGGCGTCCCCGCCTCGGGAGAGGTATCGCGGATGACGCCGTACACATGCCAATACTGCCTGATGCCCGCCCGGGCAAACCCCATGAGACCCATCAGCCAGGTAAAGGTCACGGCCAGCAGGATCAGCACATACTGTGACCGGGGAGCAATCCGCCCCCAGCGGATTGTCCCCGTAGCTTCGGCCCCCCTGAACATGGGAATGTCAATCGCCATGATCAGGCCAATGGCAGCCAGGACGGCCAGGACCTGGTAGACCGAGAATCCGATCCTGACGATAGACTCCACGAAGTAGCCGTAGATGCCATAGAAGGTGACAACAGATGCGGCGATCCCAATGAGACCCCACTGCATGGCCATGCCGGTCTTCGCCCATGGCTTCCGCGAGACTTTGTTCGCCCTCCGGTAGAGGAGGAACGACAAGAACGAGGTGAGAATCATGAGATTGACGGCCGTATTCTTGGCCGACATCACTCCCAGGAGGCCCAGCACCGGATGATGGGTGCCGCCCATGGCCCGGGATTCCTCCAGGGTCACCACCATGCTGTGCGGAGTGGCCCACACTATGAAGCCCGCTGCCAGGACCATGATCATGTACGGGATGAATTTCCGGTACCGTTCCGAGCCGGGGATCCGCTCCATCCCGAGCCAGAGGTAATAGTTTGATCCGAGAAAGAGGACCCCGATGAGCATGGCCTGGATGACCCAAAGCCAAGACAGGAAGCCGCCCATCAAGGTGATACCCATGGTCTGGCTGAAGGCGTAGATCTCCCGCCCGAGCCAATATCCGGCAAACGGGAGAAAGAGCAGGGACGAGAGCGCGACGAAGTTGCCGACGTATCCCATCCAATCGTACTGGGCGCGCTCCTCATCGCTCTTGGCTCCCAAGAAGCGGACGGCGGCGTAGGCCGCGGCGATGGCGCCCCCAAAGGTGACGTTGGCGATCAGGCGATGGACGTTGATGGGCATCCAGGTGTAGTTGTCGATGGCGGCCCACAGGCTGGTCAGCTTTCCCGCCTCATCCACACCGCGGGGAGAGACCATGAAGGTCACCCAGGAGTTCGCCACAAAGAGCAGCGCCGTCCCCCAGAGGTTCAGGAGGACCCCGAGAAGCAGGTGAACGCCTTTCCGGGAGCCGGCCAGCCAGTCCCAGCCGTAGTAGTAGAGGTAAAGGGTGAATGTCTCCAGGAAGAACAGACCGGCGTAGACCCACATCGTCGGCCCGAAGATGCCCGCCAGGTATCCGAAGAAGCGGGGATACAGGGTAATGAAGAAAAAGGTCAGGGCCCCTCCAAGCAATGCCGTGGCGGAGAAGGCGGCAAAGGTGAGCTTCATGAACTCATGCGCCAGCCAGTCGTAGCGGGGATCCCGGGTGCGCCAACCCACGAACTCCACGATGACGGCGAAGATGGGTACACCGAGGATGAAGGCGGCGAAGTCCAGGTGGAGCTGGGCGAGGCCCCAGACCGCCAGGCGGCTGCCGATCAGGGGGAAGCTCCGATAGGCGGGTGAGGGTTCGGCGGCTCCCGCCTGGCCCGAGGCCGTGGCAGCCGTCAGGAGGAGGATGGCTCCGGCGAGAAGGCTTGCCTGCGGCCAGAACCCTGGACCGCCTCGATGCCATTTCGGATGTCGCATTGCGGAGTTCGTTCTGTTGACTCCGGAATCCGCCCTCGCCATTCCCCTGTACGCTGCTCTTCCACGGGCGCCATCGAACCCTTCTCCTCCGGGCGAGCCGGATGATTTCGAGCCTGTCAGATCGGAGAGGCTGGTCGAGACCTTGCACTGCGGCTCGACCGAGAGCGGCCCTATATGCCGAGACCGCCCCGTGCCTCTTGCATCACATCCTCGGTGATGCGCCGGTACCCGCGATCGGCAGCAAATTGCTCGATGCCCCGGCGGACCATCGGCCGGATGAACTCTGGGATGCGTTCAAGGCGCCGCTCCGCTTCCGGCGACCAGGTGCACCCAGGGGATACCCGGCAATCAGACGATCCTGCATCTCGGTCGCTCGACTCCGTTTCCTCGTTTCCCCGTTTCCCCGTTTCCCCAACCGCGTCCGGTCTCTGCGCTGCAAGGTTCGCCACGGCGGAGAAGGGGCATCCCGATGGAGCGGCGCTCGGGCTGACGGCATCTGGCCCAGCATCGCGCCCGGACGCGAGCATGCTTCGGACAAACTCCATGGGCTCCACCGGAGAAGGTCGCCCCCCGATCCTCACGTCCAAGGCTCGAACGAGCTGAGTCTCCATTGGATTTGTGAGCATGGCCACGCGATTTCCACACGCAGCGCAGGCGAATACGACGCTGAGGGAGCCGTCGTCCGGCCTCTCCACCCGTTCCAGCTTCATCGCCTCGTCACACGGGACACAGAGGAACTTCATTCGCCGGTCCTCCCTTCACCGCGATGCTCCTCGGATTCCTTACCCGCCTGAACCGGAGGAAGTCCCTGCCCTCCTTTCTCCACGAAGGACCGCAGGGCCGCGGCCACGGTCCGGAGGGCGGTGGCGCAGGGCGCTCCGGCCTCCTGCGTGACATAGGGCACACCGCGATCGGCCGCCGCCGCCAGGCGGGGATCGAAGGGGACCCGGCCCAGGAAGCTCACCCCCAGCTCCAGGGCCATGGCTGCCGAGTCCGGCCCCTGGAACAGCGGCTCCTCGTGGCCGCAATGGGCACAGCGGTAGGCGGCCATGTTCTCGACGACCCCAACGGTCGAGGCGCCCCACAGCTCCGCCGCCATGGTGATGGATTTCCTGACGGCGAGGTGAGACACTTCCGTGGGGATGGTCACCACAATGACCGCGGTCATCTCGGGCAGCAGGCCGGCGAGGCTCGATATCTTGTCCGTTCCGGGGGCGAGATCGATCAGGAGGAAATCAAGCCTCCCCCAGGCCGTGTCACTCAGGAACTCGCGCAGGGCCGCAGCCTCCGCGCTGGCTCGCCAAACGAAGTTCCCCTCCTGGGTGGGGGCCTTCCACCGGAGGGGGGCCTCGTCCCGAGGCAGCAGGTGATCCATGGAGAGGACCCTGATCCCCAGTGGTCCCTCGGGGGGCTCAGCCCCATCCTCCCCGATCCGGAGGTGACCCCCTCGCACCCCCAGCATCTTGGCCAG
>JBIOJT010000216.1:0-8000 GCA_044451055.1 Methylomirabilales bacterium (SeqCode) | reverse complement strand
GTTCTTCGGGCAGCGCCACCCGCGGCGGCGGCGCGCGCTCGGGCTCGGGTCCCGGTGCGGGCGGAGGGGCCGCCACTGGCGGCGGGGGCGCGACCACCCGGGGTTCCGGCTCGGGAGGCCGGGGCGGCAGGCGCGGCGGAACCTCCTTGACCCTGGGGGCACGCTGAGGAGCTGGCGCTGGGGCGACCGGCGGCAGTTCAACCACCTGGACATCGACCGGGGCCGGCACCGATCGGACATCCGGCGCTTGTTCCAGCAACTGCACGAAGCCCAGCAAGGCCCCGAACGTGAGCAGGAGCGCGAGTCCGACCAGCCAGGGGAGCCGCTGCCAGGGATCATCGTGGAATCGGATCGCGTCCATCAGGCTATTTCGGCTTGACGGCAAACAGGAAGTGCTCGGCACCCGCCTCCCGCGCGCGGAGCATCGCCTGCACCACGATCCCGCTGGGCGCTGCACTGTCCACCGCCACGATGACCTTGGGGTCGGGGCCGCCGATGCGGGCGCGCAAGGTGGCGGCCAGGGTGTCCAGCGTGACGTGGGTTTCATTGAGCAGGAGTTCGCCCTCCCGGGTTACCGTCAGCGTGACGGGATTTGGGGCCTGCAGCGGCGCCGCCTGCCCCTGCGGCAGGTTGACCGCCAAGGAGTGCAGGTTCTGGAGCGAGAGCGAAGCCAGCATGAAGGTCGCCAGCAGGAAGAACATGACGTCAATCATGGGGATGATCTCGATGCGGCCCCGGCGCCGCTGGCGCAGTTTCCGGAGCTTCACAGGGCCACCTCCCGCCCATTGAGGCGGATATGGTCGATGAGCCGCGTGCCCAGCCGCTCCATCTCGTCCATGACCTGCGCCTGGCGATGGGAGAAGTAGTTGAAGGCGAAGAGCGCGACCAACGCGACGAACAGGCCCACGGCGGTTGCGATCAGGGCCTCCGCGACGCCCCCGGTGACGCCGCGCGGATCGACCAGCCCCTGGCTGCCGAAAAGATGGAACGCCCGGATCATGCCCGTGATCGTACCGAGGAGCCCAAGGAGTGGCGCAGCCGTGACGATGGTTTCCAGGATCCACAGCCATCGCCCGAGCGACTTGTCGATCAGGCTCGCCTCATCGGCTGCGCGGGATTCCACCCACCAGGCTGGATGGTCCCGATTGGCGAGGATGACCCGGAAGAACCCGCCGAAATAGCTGCGCCGGCCCAGCGCCTCGAGCCGGTGCTCCAACTCCTCCCAGGCGAAGCCATAGGTCTCGACCAGCCCCACCAGCGATGCCGGCAAACGGGTGCGCGCCACGAATACGAAGCCCTTTTCCAGAATGACCACGGTGGCGAGCACGGCGAGGATTACCAGCGGGTAGATCATCGCGCCCCCGACCTGGAGGGCCGCGAGGAGATGCTGCAGATCCTGCATGAAGGTCACTCCTTTCCACCGGGTGCCGGGCGCGCCGGCGCCCGGGATGGGCCCTCAGAACTCCATCGACAGGCCGCCGTAGAAGCCCCGGCGCGGTCCGTACTGCGGGGCGAAGACCCCGACCCCGCTCCCATTCCGGATCTGGTACGTCTGGTCGAACAGATTGATGACATCGAACCGCGCTACGAGCGTGCCCATCGGCAGCTTGAAGCGGTGGGTGAGGCTAAAGTTGAACTGCTCGTAGTAGGGCAGCGACGTATCGTTCGGCGTGGTCACCGTGGTCCGAAGTCCGCTCCCCGCCAGCAGGTCCAGGCTGGCCCGCGTGTCGCGCCAGAGATACGCTACCCCGGCCGAAGCCGTCAGGAATTGGTCGTGATCGGTGTGAATGTAGTGGTCGGCGATCCACGCGAGGTCGTCCGGGGAGAAATTGAATTGCGCCGAGACGATTTTCGTCGCCTTCTGTTGGGCGATGGCGAGGTTCCCGTAGGCAGAGAAGCCCCCGACGGTGTAGGTAGGCGTCAACTCCACCCCCCAGTTGTGCGCCCGGTCATAGTTGAAGGGGGTCAAGATAATGGGCGCGCCGAATTGCCCCTCGTCGATGAGGTCCCGGGCATACTTGAGGTAGCCATCCAGGCCCACCTTGAGGCCGGGGAGGAATTCCTGCGTGGCGCCGACATCAACATAGTCGGCGCGCTCGGGCCTCACCGGCGAATCCTGGGTGACCGCTGGCTCGGCCGTGGTATTGAGGAATTTATTGATGGTGACGACGGAGAGGTTCTCCAGGGGTGGGGGTGTGAAGTAGTGGGCATAGCCGGCGTGGACCGTGGTCGAGGGCGTCGCCTGCCACACGACGTTCAGCCGGGGGCTGAACTGGCTCTCGTTGGTGAAGCCGTTATAGAGGTCGAAGCGGATCCCGCCGTTCACCGTGACCGTGGGGAGGACCCGCCACTCGTCCTGGAGGTAGATGCTGTAGGTCCAGGCCGTCTTGCCCAGGTTGTCGACGATGCCGAAGGGCACGTCCGAGGTCTGGACGCCCCCCACCGCCGGGAGCACCTGGGAGGTGGTGTCGAAGTTGCTGCGCTCGCCGGTGGCGATCACCCCCCCGCGCAGCGTGTTGGTGGGGGCGAGGATGTAGCTACCCTCGGCCTGGAGACCGTTCGCCAGGTTGCTCCGGAAGGCCTGCTGGGCAATCCCATTGAAGATGAGGTCCCCGACGGTGTCCGGGCGGAAGTTCAGGCTGCTGTAGCGGGTGAACGCCGAGATCTGCGCCGTGAACTTGTCCCCGGTCTTCAGGTAGGAGAGGATCCCGAACTGGTTCGATTCCCGCTGCCGCTCATCCAGGCCCGTGGAATCGAACATGGAGAGCCCGTTCACGGTGAACGCCGACGGCACGCCCGGTTGGTTCGGGATCTGGAACTGCCCCGTGAAGCTCCCGGCGACAGCGCTGAGCTTACTGGTGGCATCCAGGAGATACTCGAAGTAGCCAAAGCCGTGCCCCTGCTGCGTATCGTCGTGGAGAGGTTTACCCGCGGTGGCGGATTCGATCCCGCGATTGTTCTGGAGGTAGTCCCCCGTGACGAAGTAGTTGAACCGGCCAAACGATCCGCGGACCTCCGCGCTCGGCTGGAGCCAGCCGTCGCTGCCGCCGTACATCCCGACCGAGCCGCCCTCGCCGAACCCGCCGCTCTTCGTCTCGATGTCGACGATGCCGGCCGTCCGGAGGCCGTACTGCGCGGGAAGCGCGCCGTCGATGAGATTGACCGAGCTGGCGAAGCGCGGGCTCAGGCTCTGGCCGAACAGGCTGACGCCTTCCGGCAGGATAATGCCGTTGATGCGGTACTGCACATTGGCGTGCTCGTTGCGGACATGCACGAGACTGAACGAGTCCTGCGAGACACCGGGCGCCTGCAGGAGGACCTGGTTCAAAGGATTGTTCTCGCCCCGGGGCTGGCTCTCGATCGCCTGGCTACTGATCTCGTAGGTGGAGGCGCCGATCTCGGGTTGGATGCTGAGGCGGGCTTCCTCCAACCGCTTCGCCACCAGGCTCAGGTCCAGCGCCTGCCGCGAGGCGAGGGTGAGATCCGCATTCGCGCCCACACTGCCCGAAAGCGTCACGGCTGCGGTGGCCGCATCGAAGCCCTCTTTCTCCCCGACGACGACGTACGTGCCGGGCGCGATCTCGGTGAACGCAAAATGCCCGTCCTCGGCGGTCATGGCCCGTCCGACCACCTGGCCCTCGCTCGTCTCGAGTCGGAGTTGCACTGCAGCCAGGGGCCGTTCCAGGGCATCCTTGGCCTGGCCCTCGATGGTGCCGGCTGGCGTCGCGGCACGTGCCGCGTCAGGACCGAAAGCAAAGAGCAGAACCGCAACCACGACGACAATCGAGCAGGCGCGGTGGGAGGCTACCCACCGGCCGACCGCGGCTCCGATGCTACCCATGAAGGCATCCTCCTATTCTATGATTCCACAGCCAGCACCCATGCTGCGCGTGCACATCGCCAGGCTGGCTCCGAGACCTTCGAGCCCGCGTCGGCCCCAGGTGAGAGGAGGGGTCGTCGAGCCAGTCCCGACCGAGACCGCTACGGTCTGGGATGTCTGGAGGTTGCGTTGGGCGCAAGACCGCGAGGCAACCCTCGCCTGACGCGGCCCCAGCCTGGCCCCTCTTACTCCACAGGGGCCAGGCCAGCGATTCTGCCCATTGAGGATCAGGCGAAGGCTGGCGGTGCGCGAGACGAGGGAACGGGGATCGTGAGGGCCGGAACTTTGGACTGATGCCGGACCGTCGGGGGGCCGACGAGGAGGAGAGCGGGAACCAGGAGCACAATGGCCGTAGGCGCCCCGGCCCGCATGCCGTGAACGGCGGCGCACACCGCGCAGTGGTCCGGATCCCCGTCTTTGCCGAGCAGGTGCTCGATAAGGTGGGGTCCCGCCAGAACCGCCAAGGTAAAAATGGCGGCAGCGAGGACAGCCGCCCCGATGGGCCGACCGGACCACATGGCCATCCGCACCCCCGGCCCTGCCGCCGCGAGTTCGGGGGCAGAACGAGGCATGCTGCAACTAAATTACATCTTGATAGCGCACGTCATGCATGGCATGTGCGGCAGAGACCGAGGAGGCGGAGTTCGTGGTCGACCACGCGAAACTGGCGCGCCTGGCGCACCCGGCGGCTAAGGCGGGCCACCGCGTCGTCCGGGACGGGGCAGCCCGCCAACTCCTCGACCCGCCCGCAGCGCTGGCAGACCAGATGGGCGTGATGCCCGGTGAACTGCTCCCCCAACTCGTACCGAAGGCTGCTGTGGGCGGTGTCTACAGCCCGCAGAAGGCCTGCTGCCTCTAGTAGGTGAATCGTCCGGTACACGGTGACGCGGTTGACCCGCTGCTGAACCACCCGGGCGTGAATTTCCTCGACCGTGAGTGGGCTGTCGCTCCCGCTGATGGCCTCCAGGATGGCGCGTCGCGGGCCGGTCAGGCGGTGACCCTGTCGGGCGAGCAGATGGTGAAGAGGGCTCCGCGCAGCAGTCAGTGAAGAGGTCACCCATGCCTCCCTGTTTCATTTCTGCAAATTAGTTGCAGGAAGTATAATGTATGAAGCGCAGCCGGGTCAACTGTTTCTTCCCAGCATGTGTTTTGCCAGGGGCTCTGGGCCGCTAGATTCCTCAGTCGCTTCTCAGCTTTGCAGAGATGCCTTTTCCCTGTACAATCGTTCCCCGGAAGGCTTGCCCGCCTGAGAGCCACGACGACTGATAAGCATGGCTGCCGTTACGCACCCGGGTGGCGGCGCGACCGAAGCGGGGTGGTTTCCGATTCGAGTGTTGCCTTGAGAGGGTTGCAGCCCGAGGGGAGCGGGTGTTTCCGGTCCATAGGGGTTGAAGGGTGGGTCGGCGATTTGGGGGGTCGTTGTCCTTTCGCTCCAGCACCTGTCGGATCACGGGGAGGCGGATGTTTCTCGGGAGTTCAAGGGATGATGAGTTGGTCCCCACGCCCTCAGCATGGCGCAGGGCTCCTGCGGGGCGGCCTATCCTCCGGCGCCTCGGCGTCTCCATCCTGGGCCTGGTTGCGATCGTCGGTGCGGCCTCGGACGCCGGTGCGCATCCCCACGTCTGGATCGACACGGTAGCGACCTTTGTCTTCGACCGAGGCAAGGTGGTCAGCATCAAGCTGGAATGGACCTTTGACGAGTTCTTCAGTGAATCGCTCCTCGACAGTATCCATCCGAAAAAGAAGGGCACGCTTGACGCAAAAGAAATCAAGGAGCTGTACGAGAAGGACTTCACCAACCTTAAAAACTACGACTACTTCATCCACCTCCGCCTGGGGGGCAAGAAGCTGCCCATTCGGGAAGTGTCGGACTTTTCTGCGGCAGTTCTGAAAGGGAGGGTTGTGTACCGATTCACGGTGCGGCTCCCGTCGCCGGTGGATCCCGTCGCGACAGGTATCGCGTTGGGTGTCTACGATGAATCGTATTACGTCGAGGTCGCGTTTGCTAAGGAGGAGCCGATCCGCTTCGAGGGCGGGCCCGACGGTGCGTGCCGGTACGACGTGCACGAGGATCGGAGCACCCCCATCTATTACGGGATGGTCTTTCCGCAGCAAGTCCGACTGGATTGCGGGAGGCGATAAGGTGCGGCAGACGGGTCTTCTCTGCGTCCTTACCGTCCTCCTAGTGGTCCTGGGCGGTGTGTTCTCGTGGGCTGCCACAAACCCCATGACCGGAAGCGCACCAGACAGTCCGGGGTTTGTCGCGGAAGGGCGGCCGAGCCTTTTGATGGAAATCGCGCGGGTGCTGCTGAAGCTCCAGCGGGACCTGAATCGGGAGATCGGGCGGCACATGCGAGCGATCCGAGACGGAGACTCCCACTGGGCCCTGGTCGGCGGAGTGGCGTTTGCGTTCCTGTACGGCGTGCTGCACGCCCTCGGCCCAGGGCACGGCAAGTTCGTGGTCGTGTCATACTTCATCTCGAGAAACGCGCGTATCTGGCGAGGGCTGTTGATGGGATTACAGATCTCGGTCACGCATGTCATCTCCGCACTTGGGTTGCTGTGGCTGGCGGGCGTGTCTCTGAAGACTGTGCTCGGGGGGTCACCGGCGGCGATGCGGGGTGTACAGTTGGTCAGCTATGGGACGACGGCCGCCATCGGCGTGGCCATGCTCGTCAAAGCGGTCCAACGGTCTTTCCCTGGACACGAGGCGGGTACTCAGAGAGGAGAGAGCCAGTATGGGCGCGGAGGCAAGCAACTGAGCCTTGTCTCCTTCTGCGTGGGCCTCGTCCCGTGCACGGGCGCCCTCCTGGTCATGCTGTTTGCTCTTGCCAACGATATGGTCCTTACCGGCACGGTGATGGTCGCCGCGATCGCGGCGGGAATGGCCGTGACAATGTCGGTCCTTGGTGTTTTCTCGATTCTTGCCCGAGGGGCCCTCCTGTCCCGAATGGAGTCGTCTGGCCGAGCCCACTCGGCCGTGGCGCTTGCGCTGGAGTATGCGGCGGCCCTGATGATTCTGATCGTCAGTTCGGTACTCCTTGTCGGCTCACTCTGAGCTTGCCCTGAGGGGCACGAGCCGGGACCCTCGCGGCGTCCTGAGGTGGGGATCACACATTGATGGCGGCCGATAACGGCAGGTTCTGGATGACGGAAGAGCGGAGCTTCGCAGTCCTGCGTGCCCTGTCCATGCTCGGGGGTCTGGTCGCCCTCTTCCTGGTTCCGGTGCGCCCCGAGCACCAGCACCACCTCGCTCCCCTGGCCTGGTTGTTCGTGGCCTACAAAGCTCTTCTGTTCTTGGCCATTTGGGCTTGGCCCACCCGCCTCCGCCTGATCCTCCTTGGCACAACCTGCCTCGATCTGGTGTTCGTCTCGCTCTTTGTCTGGCACACCGGAGGCGGAGAGAGCCACTTCTACCTGCTCTTCTACCTTTTGGTGGCGCTGGCCGCCGCCCACTTTGGGCCGTGGATCGGCCTGACCGCGGCCGGTGCCGGAGGACTGCTGTATATGCTGGCGTCCGTCGTGGGAGCACCCGCGACCGACTGGAACCACCTGAACGCCCGGGTGGCCACGTTCTTCCTGCTGGGCGGATCTCTCGGATACTTGAGCCAGAGAGAGCGGCTGGCCCGGGCTGAGGCTGAGCGATTGAACGAGGAACTCGCTGCAAACCAGGACAGGCTAGAAAAGGCTTACCAGGAGCTGCAGGCGGCGCAGGGTCGCCTGGTGCAATCGGAGCGACTCGCCGCCATCGGGCAGATGTCTGCAAAGGTCTCGCATGAGGTGCGGAATCCCCTCAGCTCCATCAGCCTGAACGCGGAACTCTTGGAGGACGAGTTGCACTCCCTGTCCGGGGACCGTCGGACCGAGGCGACCAATCTCCTGGCGGCGATCCGATCGCAGGTAGATGTGCTGAGCGCCGTGACGGAGGAATACCTTCGGTTCGCGCGCCTGCCCAAGCCCAAGCTGGAGGCCGCGACGGTCACACCCGTGATCGAGGATCTGGTAGATTTCGTGCGCGAGGAGCTGCGCGCTCGGAAGGTGGAGCTAGTGATTGATGTTCCGGCTGGGCAGCCCGGACTTCGCCTCGACCCGGGGCAGATCCGACAGGCGCTCCTGAACC
>JBIOJT010000215.1:0-8013 GCA_044451055.1 Methylomirabilales bacterium (SeqCode) | reverse complement strand
GTCTACCCGCGTCAGAGTCTTCCGAAGCTCAGTGATCCGGGGGCGGGATACCGTAGCCTGCGCACGCAGCCGGGCGTTCACGACGGAGAGCAATCGGTCCAGCGTAGCCGGGGTGAGGACCGCCTGCTGGAGAATCTCCAGGACGTCCCGCTCGATGGCTGCCTGCGGGAGCAGGGTAGCGTTCTGACAGACCGAGGCGCCCCGGCGGGCACGGTAGGCGCAGCCGTAGTAGTAGTACCGTCCCTTGCCCCGCCGCGTCTGCGCCACCCGCGCGGCGAAGTTCCCCCCGCAGACCGCGCACTGGAGGAGCCCGGTCAGCAGGAACCGGGTCTGGAGGCTCTTGGTGGCGCCGAAGTGATGCTCGTACCCCTCGTACGCCTGGGCCACGGCCTCGCGCCGGTTCTTGACCCGATCCCAAAGTTCCGTCGCGATGATTACCGGGTGGGCGCCTTCCTTGATCGTCCGGGTGGCCTCGGGGCGGGACCGCTTGGACCGGGTGCCCTGCGCCGTCTTGATCTTCTTGGTCCGCCCGTAGACGCGGGCCCCCCGGTACACGTCGTTCCGAATCATCTCCCGGATGGCCGACCCCGCCCACGTCCCGCCCCAGGGGCCAGGGATGCCCTCGGCGTTGATCCCCTTGACGATCCGGATGTACCCCATCCCGGTGGAGTACATCTCGAAGATCCGCCGGACGATGGTCGCCTCGGCCGGGTCAATCGCCAGGGTCACGCGCTGGATGGGCCGCCCGGTCCGATCCATCCGGCCCCGGGGGTCGGATACTTCGACCCGCCGGTAGCCGTAAGGAGCCCGCCCGCCTGTCGAGAACCCCTCCAGGGCGGCCTCCCGCTGCCCCCGCTTGACCTCCTCGGCAAGCCTCGCGCTGTAGAACTGGTCCTGGATCTCGATGATCCCCTCGATCAACACGCCCATGGCCGAGTCCCGGTCCACGGGCTCACTGACCGAGAGGACCTCCACCCCGTGCCGGCGGAGCAGGCTCTTGTGGATCGCGCTATCCTCCCGGTTCCGAGCAAAGCGGGAGAACTTCCACACGAGGATCACATCGAAGGGTCGGGGCGTCCGTTGAGCGGCGGCGAGCATCGCCTGGAACTGGTCCCGCTGCTCGGTGGTCGTCCCCTCCTTGGCGCGGTCCACGAACAGGGCATCCTCGACCACGACGAGTTCGTGGTGGCGGGCGTACTGTCGGCACTCGCGGACCTGACTTTCAATGGTCGAGGTCCCATCCTGTTCGCGGGAGCTGTACCTCGCGTAGATGGCGCAGCGAGTAGGACCGCTCACGGGGCCACCCTTCCGAAGAGAGACACTGCCTTGCCTCGACGCCGGACACGAGTGCCCCTGGGCTCCTGGTGGGCCAGGTCATCCCGCAATCCGGCAGGCTCAGGGTGATGTTTCATGTCGTCCAACTCATCCTTCCGCCTTAGAGGCAGGAGGGATCTTGCGTAACTGCACGCGGGGACGAGGGACGGCCTGGATTCCTAGGGCGCGCCGGAGTTCGTAAATCTTCGCCTTGCTCCAAGAGTCTCGGTAGCCCCATTTCGGCAGATCCCGCCGCCGGTTGAAGTCCGCGGCGATCACCCGATCAATCCAGCCGGCCTGCACGAGTTCAGTCAGCGGGACGCGCAGTTGTTCTGGGTCATGGACGTGGGCCTTGCGTGACCGCACGCGGGCAAAGCCGACAGACGGGATGCCGAAGAGGCGACGGAGACGCCGCACTTTGTTCTCATTCCAGCGCGTTCGAGCGGCAAAACCCCGGAGGCCCCGCCGGGTGCATTCCGCCGCGATCGCGGCGTTGGTCCAGCCCGCCTGCGCGAGTTCGGTCAGCAGGCCCCGCAGCGGTTCTACGTCATCGCCGTAGACCTTGCGTAGCCGCATGCCGGGATCGCGGCTGGACGGGATTCCGAAGAGACGACGGAGGTACCGCACGCTGTCCCTATTCCAGTGGGTTCGAGCGGCAAAACCCCGGAGGCCCCGCCGGCTGAATTCCGCGGCGATCGCGGCGTTGGTCCAGCCCGCCTGCGCGAGTTCGGTCAGCGGGCCGTGCAGCGGTTCTACCGCGGCGCGTGAGTTCTTGCGCACTCGGACGCGGGGTGCGCGCTGGATTCCAAGGGCCCGCTGGAGCCACCGGACTTTGTTGGAGTTCCACGGAGTGCGATGGTGATAGCTCCGCAGACCCCGCCGGTTGAACTCATCCGCAATCACCCCATGGCTCCAGCCCGCTTGGGCCAACTCGGTCAGCGGCGCGCGAAGCTCTTCCCGATAGATGCGCCACGGGGGCGGGGCGGTCCCTGCCTTGTGAGCGGCCCCCCAGAGAATGGAGCGTACGGCCTCGGGGGTGTACAAGCCTCTTCGGTACACCGTCGTCACGCCGAGACGGTTCAGTTCCGCGGCAATCTCCCTCTCAGTCAGCCCCCGAGCGGCCAGTTGGCGGGCGAGGGTCCTCCCCGCGAGTGGTCCGGCGATGTGATGCCGCGTCGTGGCTCCAGCCACCCAGGCGATGTCCACGTCGAAATCGCTCTCGGAGGTTGCGACCACCCGGATCTCGCGCACCAGGAACCGGACCACGAGCTTCCGGTCATAGTCCGTGGTCGAGGGGTCCGCCCAGAGGCCCGGCAGGTCCGCCGCCGCGCGCCGGATGGCCTCCAGGGATTCCGGCGTCACCTCCAGGGGCGGGGCCAGGGAAGTCTCGGCGTGCTTCCGTTCCACCTCGTGAACTCTTTCCAGGGCCCGTTCCAAGTCCTGCTCCAGGCCTGCTGCCACGCGGCGGTTATCCGGGTGAACCTTCTTGAAGCGCCGCTCCGCCAGGTCGGCCTCCTGCTGGACGTCGTCGAGTTCATCTTGCCGCTGTTGACGGGTGGCCTCATACCCCGCGTTGGCCTCGTCCGCGGCGGCGATCACGGCCTCCACCTCCGGCGAGGCCAGCGCCTTGAGGACTTCCGCAGCGACGACTTCATCCAGCCGGTTGCCATTTACGCTCCAACAGAGAGGATCGCCGTATTGCTGTCGGGCCCGCATGCACCTGTAGCCGATCCCGACTGAGTGGGAACGCTTGCAGTAGTGGGTGCTCAGTTTGCGTCCGCAGCGCCCGCAGCGGATCAGCCCCTGGCAGAGGGCTGGCCCAGACCCGGCAGGCTGGCGGACGGGGAATGCGTTGCTCCGGAGGCGCTCGTAAAGCTGGTGCCACTCGGCCGGAGGGAGATACGGTTCGTGGTGATCCGGGAACGTGATGCACCCCCTCCAGTCGGCTCGGCGGCCTCCGCCCATGCGCGCGCCCTTCCCCGAGGAATGGCGGCCCAAGACGTAATAGCCAGCAAAGGCCGGATTCGTGAGAATGTCATGAATCCGGGCGCGATTGGTGGGCCCCCAGTGAGCCGCCCCGGCGCCCCGTCGGGTCGGGAGTTTAAACTGATGGTCGGCAAAGAACTGCAACACCCTGCCCACGGTCCCGAGCACCTGGTACTGCCTGAACACTTCCTCGATCGCCCGCCGGACCGAGAGGTCCGGGTCCTTGACCCACTTGCCCTTCTTACTCTCCACGTAGCCCGTGGGGCAGGGGGTCACGGCGTGGCCTTGCTGGGCCTTCGCGAGCTTGGCCTTCATGAAAGTGTTCTTCCGAACCTCGTTGTCGTACTCCGCGACGTCCGCTCGGATGTTCGCCATGAAGCGGTCCGTGGGGTCGTCGAAGTTCACGATGGCGCCATCGACGGCCAAGAGGACGTCGAATTCGCGACAGAGGTCCACCAGGGTGGCGAAGTCGCGGCGGAGGCGGCTCAGCCGGGAGATATCGGAGACGAAGATGATGCCGACCGCGTCCTCCGACACCAACTTCAGCATCCGCTGCCAGCCCTTCCGATGATCCCCCGAGGTTCCACTCAGCCCCAGGTCCGCGTCAACGACCTCGATGGCGGAATCTGGCCACCCCCACTGGAGGGCATACGTCTTCTGATGCCGCTGGTGGGCGGTGCTCCCGGTGTGCAGCTCGACCTGCTTCGCCGAGCTCTGCCTTAAATACACCAGCGCCAACCGCTGGAGATGGTGGGCCTTAATCTGAGGCGGGCGTGTCTCGGTCACTCCTCATCTTCCCTTTGCGCCGGAGGTAACTCCGGACCGCCAGCCGGGCAAGTAGGCGGGCCAGCTGTGCCTGATCGGATAGGTGGGGTGGACGCGGCGCGTTGCCCCCCGCCGTCCCCGGTTTGACCGCTCTCTCGCTTTCCGACTCCGGGGGCTTCATCCGCACTCCCTCTTGCTGCCGACGCCTTCTCTCTCATCGCCTCGACGACCTTGGCGATTTGGAGTAAGGCGTCCAGCGTGAATTTTCGACAAGGAGATGGAGGCGGTGCAGCCTGGAGGGCGGATGTCAACGGGCTAAATAGCCTGCATGTGGAGTGACTCCTCGCATCCCCACCTTCCTCGTCCGGGAGGGCAAGAGTGGGCTCGTGGGCACCAGAGTCCGTAGAGGCATCGCCCGTGGGCTCGGTGATGCCTGTGAACGAAGTCCCTGCCTCCTGGTGTCCTGGCTCGACCGGAGAATCGCCCGAGGGAACAGGGGAGGGCACTACCGGTACGGGCACTTCCCGCCAGCCAGATAAGGCGACGCCCGGCAGGGCCATCTGCGCCGACCCCTGGTTGGGATCGTTAGCCTTCGTTGCCTTGGTTCGGGGTCTCCGATTCCTCATGCAGCACCTCCGCCACGACGATCTGGGCGAGAACGTCTAGCCACAAATCCAGGGCGGTGTCACGCTTGGGGGTTATGGGCTGGTGAATTTGTAACGCTCGCATGCGCATATTGAAGCCCAAGTGCGCGCATAGCGGAAGGGAACACCCTGCGGCGCGAGGTCATTCCCGCTTCTGGCCGGCTATTCTTGACGGAGGTGCCGAATGGGGGGTTACTTGGCAGGGAAAGGCCGAATGAGCTCTTTCCAGGAAAGACCCTGCTTGGCGAATGCGCGGCGCGCGCGCTTGACGTATTCGCGAACCGTCTCAGGTGTGTGGCGGCTGTAGTGGCTCAGAAGCAAGTACGCGGCTGCCGTTGGATCCTCCTTCTGCGCAATCTGCCCCAACGTGATTTCATTAGGATCGTCGGTGTCCCGCGGTGGTGTTCGCCTTGTGAACCCAAGGTGCTGAGCCACAAGGGGAAGAATGTTTTCCAGCATATCAAGGCGCGCCAGGAGCGGAAGGCTGGCAGCCCGCCACGCGCGGCGCATCATCACCATGCACTGGTGAAAGCCCCTATGCGCCACAAGTAGATCGAGGTGCTCGTGGGGGTCCTTCAACTGCCTCCGACCTCGCAGCGAACCGATGACAATGCCCCGGATGGCGGCGACCGCCGGGTCTTCCTCGTCCCCCCAGAGCATGGCTTTCTTGCGGTGCGCCTGAATTCGGTCCACCTCAAGGTCGAAAGCATTCGCCAGGGCGGGGCAGTGACGCTGAACATTGCGGTGCAAGGCCTCGCACAACGCACCCAGGAGCTCTGCTTGTCGGTTTCGGGTCCTGCCCTTTGCCAGCGTCGGGGCCGCTTCCGGTGATTCCGTTGGCATTGGCTTTGCCGCCGCCCGCTGAGGCTGGAGGCTTACCAGCTTGAGTTCTGCAAGCCGCTGCGCCCGCTCAGGTGTCGTCTGCAATGAGGCGCCCGGCGGGTACTCGGTTCCCCGTTCGTGAAGTGGGTGAATGACGTAGACGCGCACCTTGCCGGGTGGTCGCTCATGGGATCTCTTGGAGGCTGGGCTCTTCTTCGGCATGTGCTCCTCCCGCAGTGAGCCCCCGAAGGGGGCCCACGGCAGGCGGTCGGGAACCGCTTTTCGGGCTGCAGACCCTAGCCGTGGGCAAACTGCTGATTCCCAGTCTACGTCCTTTTCGTTGGGATGGGAATCCACTTTGCGGCTACCGAAGAGGTGCCACGCACTCAGGGCTATCGTTCGCAGGGTTATTCACCCGCGTGCTGACCGGGTAGGCCGTCATGTCATCGGCGGGAAACGGTTGCAGGAGTGGCTGGAGCCGCTCGACCTCCTGAATGCTCGAATCGAGCCAGAGATCGTAGTGCTCCGGGGCTAGGATCACCGGCATTCGATGTGCAGGGGCTGGATGAGATCGTTGGCCACCGTGGTGATGATCGTGCAGGAGTCGATGGGCTGTCCGTCTGGAGGGACCCATCGTTCCCACAGTCCAGCGAAGGCGAAGGGTCGCTCATCGCCCGGGCGGATGCAGAAGGGCTGCTTCCGGCGATCCTGCTTCTGCCACTCGTAGAACCCGTCCGCCAGCACGAGGCAGCCGCGATCCCGGAAGGCGTGGCGGAAAGCCGGCTTGGTGGCCACCGTCTCAGCGCGGGCGTTGATCATCCGGGAGCCGACGGCTGGTCCTTCTGCCCACTGGGGAATGAGGCCCCAGCGCCGGAGAGCAAAGTGGGATTCCGGGCGGTCGGGAGTCCGCAGGATGGTCAGGACCTCTTCCGTGGGGGCGATGTTGTAGCGAGGAGTCCAGGGCGGGGACTCGAACATGTTAAACTGCGCCGCAAGGGCTGTGGCGGGCGTTCCGAGACTGAAGCGTCCACACATCTGGCGGTGTTCCTCCATCCTCGGAGAGAGCGGCAGCCACCACTTGCTCCTCTAACTCGCCCCTGATCTCTCGAATCCGGTTGGCGCGATCCACGCCCTGCCGGGGGGCCCCGAAGCCACGTCTCGGAGTGCGAGGCGGCGGAGCGGCGGGGACCAATGCCCGGGCTTTCCTTGCTACGGGAGTGATAACTTCTACCCCTGAACGATCCCCGAGCAACCTTGGATAAGCGCAATGCACAGCAGTTTCGGAAGGACCACTCTTATTTCGACCATATCTCTTGAAGCATACACTCGCTACGTCACGGGTGCCGTGCACTCGGACGGATGCCGAGGATTGTTCGCCCCTGGGCTGACGGGGGAGCTCTCACCTTGTCGCTCGATGATGGGTAGGGCTTGCCAGCGTTCTCTCTTCGCCACTCACGCCCTGCCGCCCACGATCCTGCCATGGACCTCAGCCGTTAACGTCTCGACCCGCTTCGTCAACTCCTGGGTGAGCCGGGTCAACTCGGTATTCTGCTGAAGCAGTTCCATGATCTGGGCGCTCTGCTTCTCGGCGAGCGCCTGCCGCTCGGCGTTCGCCACTGCCAGGGCCTCCCGGTGCTGCGCGTCGGCCTCGGTGTGCGCCTTGTCCCGGTCAGCTTGCCGGGTCTGCGCGAGGAGGATGAGCGGGGCGGCATAGGCCGCCTGCAGGCTGAACGCGAGGTTGAGCAGGATGAAGGGATAGACATCGAACTGCGTGAGGCCTGCCACGTTCAGGGCGATCCAGATAACGACGATAACCGTCTGCGCGATCAGGAACGTCGGGGTCCCGAAGAACCGGGCGAACGCCTCGGCCTTCACGCCGAACGCGTCGCTGCCGAAGGCCGCCGCCAGGTGGGCGTGCGGGGCGTGGAAGCGGAGGTGGTCAGGCGGCCTCGCGGACGGCGCGGGGGTAAGATTCGTTGTCGATGCGGGTGTTGCCATCCTTGCTCCTTTGCTAGAAGTGCAGAAGGTTATAGAACCACGAGCATATCTTGCGTGGGGGCGATATTGTAGGGGGGGTCCAGGCGGAAGTCTCGAACAACTGAAACTGCGTGGCCAGGGTCGTGGCAGATGCGCTCAGGGTGAAGCGGCCACACATGCCTTTATGTTGCTGTCTTATGCCAGCAGCAGTCCACGCGAGATCCTCATGTTTGCTTCAACCAAACATAGCTCATGTAGAACGCCGGCCCCACGAACAGGACCACCAGCAGGTCCCGCCAGGCCGCGAGGACTCCCGGCCACGTCGAGCCCACAGCCAGCCCGAGGGCCAGCATCGAGAGTTTGAGAAGGCCCAACTGCCACCACGCGAAAGTAAAGTCCTTGAAGAATGTCATCTGCCCATCTCCTGCTCCCCTTGTGATGAAGGGCTACCGCGCCATTGCCGCCTTCGCCATCCGCCGCTTGATTTCCTCCCCCGGCTCGCCCC
>JBIOJT010000214.1:0-8016 GCA_044451055.1 Methylomirabilales bacterium (SeqCode) | reverse complement strand
GGGGGTGCTGGCCCGCCTGGCGGAGATGGGTCTCCTCCGGCGCGTGGAGGTGATCTCCACCGTCTCGGGCGGCTCGATCATCGGGGCGCTCTACTACATCCAGGTCAAGCAGCTGCTGGAAGGGAAGCCGGACTCCCGGATCACCGATGCCGACTACGTGGCGCTCGTGCAGCGGATCGAACGGGATTTCTTCGCCGCGGTCCAGCGGAACTTCCGGATGCGGACGTTCCTGAACCCGATGAAGAACTTCCGGATGAGCTTGGCCAACTACTCCCGGAGCGACCGGATCGGGGAACTGTACGATGAGATGCTCTACCGACCGGCGATCGCCCCGGGTCGGGCCACACCGGTCCAGATGCGGGAGCTCCTAATCCATCCCAAGGGTGACAAGCCCGACTTCTATCCCCGCGACGACAATCCGGGGAGAAGCGCCAAGGTCCCGATCCTCATCCTCAACGCCACCACCCTGAACACCGGACACAACTGGCGCTTCGAGGCCTCGCGCATGGGTGAGCCGCCGCAGGGGGGCCGGGTGGCGCTGGACGTGGACAAGAACATGCGCCTCCGCCGACCGCCCTCGTACGCGGACATCACGCCGCTCCAGCAGGACATCGAACTCGGCCTGGCGGTGGCGGCCTCCGCCTGCGTCCCCGCGATCTTCCACCCGCTGGCCATCAGCGGGCTCTATGACCGGGGGATCCGGGTGCAACTGGTGGATGGCGGCGTGCACGACAACCAGGGGGTCGAGGGGTTGCTGGACGAGCGGTGCACGCACTTCGTCGTGAGCGACGCCTCGGGACAGATGCAGGACGAGCGAGAGCCGTCCGCTTGGATCCTGCCGGTGATACTCCGGAGCAACGACATCCTCATGGATCGCGTCCGCGAGGAGGAGCTGTTCGGATTGTTTGAGGCCCACAAGCCGGCGCTCGCCTTCATGCACCTCAGGAAGGGTCTCTCGGCCGAAGCCATCGCCTGGATCGATAAGAACAACAAGCCGGCCGCTCCACCCAAGACCGAACGTGTCCCCGGGATGCCCTCCGCTCAGTTCGGCGTCAACGCCGAGGTGCAGGACCGGCTCTCCAAGGTGCGCACCGACCTCGACTCCTTCACCGAGATCGAGGCCAACTCACTGATGCTGGACGGGTACCTCATGAGCGAGCCGGAGGTCCGGTCGGCCTTCTCGCCCACGACGCCAGTCGGGTCTGCGCCGTGGAGCTTTCTGCGGATCCAGCCCTGGATGGCGAATCCGACGCCGAAGTACCTGGCCCACCTCGAGGTTGCGCACGAGCGGCTCTTCAAGGTGTTCCGCCTGAGCCGGCCCGTGACCCTCTTCACCGGACTCGTTGCGGTCTTGATCGTGTGGGGAGTGCGGGGATGGCTAGGAAGGATGGTCCAGGCATGGTGGGGCTCCTCGATTTCGGTCAAGACGCTCGTCATGGCAGCAGTGGTGTTGGCGCTGGGCTTTATCCCGTGGGCCAGCCGCACGCTCAAGGTGTTGTCGTTCCTCCGGTGGCCGTCCGAGTTCTTGGTCCGGCTCGTCCTCCGTGGCGCCCTCCCCGCCATCGGGTCGATCTTCGTCGCGATCCACCTCCTGATCTTCGACCGCCTGTTTCTCTGGCTGGGCCGAATCCAGCGTCTTGGTTGAGGGTGGGCCTGATCATGGAGAGTCGCGGGGAATGATGACGCTCCCCGAGGGAAGCGGTCCGGAGGTGGCAAAAGGAACCCGCGCCGCGTTTCTTCGACTCTTTGAGTGTTTGGCGAGGATCTGAAGAAGGGAGAAGCGCCCGATGCCGTATAGCTACATCTGGATCGTTGCCAAGGACCAGAATGGGGTGGAAGTCGCGGGGGCGTCGATCATGGAAGGGGATGAATGCCTGGGGCGCACCGGCGGAGATCGGCCGCTGCCCCTGGACCCGAGGGTCTATCGCGTTCATGTGGTGTCGCAAAACTTGACGTCGGACGAGCGAAAGCTTGTCTTGGAACCCAACTCAGAGGACATGCCGGCAACGGAAGTCTTCGTCCTGAAGCCCTCCGCAACGCCGGTTGCGTAGGGGATGGCTGGAGGTGTACGCATGAAACGCTGCCATCGATGGGTGCTGGTCGCTCTCATGGCCCTGGCGGGATGCGCTTCCTCGCTTCACGTCCGCAACCAGGAAGCTACGGGGGTCGGAAGGGTCTGGCCCGATGAACGCCTTTTCAGCCCTGGACCCTTGGCCCTTGGGCTGGCCTTCTCCGGCGGGGGCACGCGGGCAGCCAGTCTTGCCTACGGCGTCATGAAGGAGCTTGAGGCTATCCCCGTGCCCCTTCCGGGCGGTGGGACGAGTAACCTTCTCAAAGAGGTTGATTACATCTCCTCGGTCTCAGGAGGATCTTTCGCCGCCGCCTTCTACACACTCTTTCAGGATGATCCGGAGTGGGGTGAGCATTTCGAGCAGAAGGTCCTGCGAGAGCCTCTGGAAGACCGTCTTCTCTGGCGGCTGCTGAATCCCGTCAATTTGATCCCGGTGGCTCTCACCGATTACTCCCGCACCGACGTGGCGGCCGAGTATTACGGCGAGCAGATATTCGACAATCGCCGGATGCGGGATCTCCCGAGACGGCCCTGGCTGATCCTGAATGCAACCGACATGGTGACCGGCATCCGATTCGAATTCACGAGCGATTTCTTTGCCTGCCTCGGCTCCGACGTGGCGGGCTTTCCCGTCGGGCATGCCGTGGCGGCCTCTTCGGCGTTCCCGGTGGCGTTCAAGCCCGTGACGCTCATGAGCTTCGGGCAGAAGCGGGATGGGTGTATCACGGATCGAGATGAAGGGTATATCGATGCGAACTTCACAGACTTTTACCGGCGCAACATGGCCCTCCGCAAGATTAAGCATCTCAGGCGGGACACGATCCAGTACATCTATCTCTCGGATGGTGGAATAACGGACAACCTTGGCCTCCAGGGCCTCTTGGAGCGGTTCCGGGACGGCCCCCTCGCTAACCGGATGCGAAACGGCCAAGTGAAGGGTGTGCTCTTCATCTCGGTCAATGCCGCGAACGCCTCCGATACGATGAGCGGAGAGCAGAGAGAGGGCCCGAGTTCCGCCGAGGTGATCGTGCGGTCACTGGATCTCATGCTGGAAAACGCCAGCGCCCGCACTGCCACGGTGTTCTTTGACCGGGTCAACGAATCGGTCAGGGAAGGGGAGTGCGCCTTCTTCGCGCACGGCCAGTGCTTCCTCATCGACATCAAGTTCAACGACGTGAACGACAAGGCAACCCGGGATCTCCTCAACGGGATCGGGACACGGCTGCAACTGACGGACCACGAAGTCGATGCCCTCATTGACGCAGGACGCACCCTTCTGTACTGCGGGAATGGCCAAGCCAACTGGAAGGCACTCGTCAAGATGGTGCAGCTATTCGAGCAGGAGGCGGGGACAACCGGATTCGTGGATCGGATCGAGGAATCGGCAAGAGGCAAGTGCCAGGGGTGGCCGGACGCCAAGCCCAGCGGCCAATAAATGCCATCGCCGCTTCGCGGCCATGAACTTGAATACAGACGGGGCCGGTCTCTCCTTCGGCATCATCCAGTGGGCGCAGAAACCCGGCCGGCTCGCCGAGATCCTGAGCGCGTATCGGGATGCGAGCCGCGCCGAGTTCGTTCGAATTTTCGGGGACGGGGACGGACAAATGGCCGACGGACTCATCGCCCATGTGCAGGGGCCCTCCGGCGGCGTGGACCCCCAGACCGGAATGACAAGCGACCCGGCTTACAATGTGGTAGAGGATCCCTGGGTCGGCCGCTTCAAGGCGGCGGCCATCCTGCCCCTCTTTCAATCCGTGCAGGTCCGCGGGGCCCTTGCCGCGTTTGAGGCGTCCTACGAAAGACTGCGACAGTTTGCGCCAACACTGATCTCCGAGCGCAGCGTCGCGTTCATGATCGATCTGTCCAATCAGTACGGCAACAGTGGGGCCGAGCGCCTCTACAAGGCGGTGCAGCGACCGGGCACGACGGAGCGCGAGCTCTTGGAGGGGGTCGCAGAGGCATCGGTCAGCGGGGTGCCAGACAAGTTCAAGGCCGGCACTAGCCAGCGGCGGGAGTCCTTCCTGACCACCAACCTCCTTTCGGATGAGCCGTTCGAGGCCGGTCCAGCGGCACTGTCCGGCCCAAGCGCAACCGGCTAGACGTCTTCCCCTCGACGTGTGGGAATCAGCCGGAAAAGCCTTAGGGGGACGATCACCAGCAGGCACTGCGTCCGCGTCCATTCGGGAGCCCCATTTTTCAACCCGGCTCGCTCGACCAGGGTAGCCCCGCCAAAGACCGATACACTCCATCCGCGGTAGGGGGGCCGGATCCTGGTCTGGGCTTCCCCGCGTCAGCGTCTCTCGCCGCAGCTCAGCGCCTGCCGCAGGGTTGCTGGGCGCGGGGAAAGGTCGCACGATATCCTGAGGCGGTGAGTACGAGCAGTTCGGACGGGAGTGCGTCCCTGGTCTCGCCTGCGATCCCAGTGGGAACAGCCCTCGGGCCTCCCGTTCGCGGCGGCGAGGAGGCGCGGCAGTTTCCCGACCACGATAGGGGGAGGGGAAGGAGGAAGGAACCTTGGCCAAACAGGGAGCAGGGTTGCGCTTTGCGACGGTGTCATGGGATCGGCAGGCGACGCTGGTGGGCGTCCTGGACGAGACGGTGGTGCATCTTGCGGCAGCGGCGCGGGCGTTGCGTTGGGCACGTGGGGGGACGAAGGCGGCCCAAAGCGTTCCCGCCGACATGCTCGGGCTGATCCGCGGGGGATCATCCAGTCTCAAGGCGGCGCAGGCGGTCCTCCAGGCGGCGGGTCGTTCCATCAGGGATGGCTCGTGGAAGGTCACGGCTCAGGATCCGGTCGTGCGTCCGCTGGGTCGGGCCCGGCTGCTGAGCCCGATCCCAAGACCGGCCAGGAATCTCTTCTGTGTCGGGCGCAACTACGTGGAGCATGCGAAGGAGCGGGGGGCCGAGGTCCCGACCGTGCCCGTGTACTTCACCAAGCCTCCCACGGCGGTCGTCGGCCACGAGGCCGGCGTCGTCGCTTGGCCGGTGACCCAGAACCTGGACTACGAGGTCGAGCTGGCGGTGGTCATCGGGAAACGAGGGCGGGACATTCCCAGGGCCAAGGCCTACGACCATGTCTTCGGCTACACCGTCCTGAACGACATCACGGCGCGGGATCTCCAGAGGAAGCACGCGCAGTGGTTCAAGGGAAAGAGCCTGGACACGTTTGCCCCCCTGGGACCCTGGATCGTCCACAAGTCGGTCCTGGCAGACCCTCACGCCCTGCAGATCACATTGCGCGTGAACGGGGAGATCCGGCAGGAGGCGACGACGGCGGATATGGTCTTCCGGGTGGAAGAGCTGATCGAGGTCCTCTCGGCCGGGATGACACTGGAGCCGGGGGACATCCTGGCGACGGGCACGCCGTCGGGTGTGGGGGCCGGCTTCGTTCCGCCCCAGTGGCTCAAGGTCGGGGATGTCCTCGAGGCCGAGGTCGAGGGAATCGGCGTCCTTCGCAACCGAATCGTCGCGCCCGGGAAGTGAATCCGGTGAAGCTGGGAGGCTGGAGGGTCAGGAAGCAAAGGACCTCCGATGAAGAAAGGCCCGAGTGGCGCGCTACGGTCTCTCCGTGGGCTCTGATGTGTCGTCGACAATCTTGAAGGGCATTCCGTACCGCAAGAGGGGCAGCATCGCCAAGGTCAACAGGCCCAACAGGACCAAGCCCGTTGAGAAGGAGGAGACCTCCGCCAGATAGCCGATGGCCGGGGGGATCATCCCCGCACCAAATAGCGATCCAATGACCGTGACCATCGAGACGGTCAGACTGCGGAGACCGGGCGGAAAGATCAGGGAAACCATGGAGAACCCTGCGGGGAAGAAACACGACCCGGCTGCAGACTGCGGGAGGACCAGTAGCGATGTCGTCACCCGGCCATGCACGAGTCCCAGGAGGAGCGTGAATACCCCCGTCGTGGTGAGGAAGAGCGCCAGAGCCCGTCTGTGACCGATACGATCCGTGATCATGCCCGAGATGAATATCACCACGATTCCGGGAATCCTGGACAACCCGGTGATGGTGTTCGCCAGCTCTCTGTCCATGCCGATCTCGGTGACGAGAAAAAGCGGCATCATCGTGTAGAACCCCAGGCTCGACCCGATCGAGAGGCTAAAGAGCATGGCCGCGATCCACAGCGCCGGATCGCGGGCGAGCTGGCCCATGGTCTTGAAGCGGGGCGGCTCAGACTTGTGGGCTCCTCCTCGCCCGAACAACCGGAAGCACCCTCCCATCAGAACCGCCAGCACGCCCAGGACCGCGAGGATTCCTCGCCAGGGAACCGCCCTCAGCAGTGCTTCCGCCAGCAGCGGCGCGGTGACGTATCCAAGGTTCGGCGCCAGTTCGTGGATCGCCAGCGCCTTCCCCCAGTGTTCCTGGCTCACCATCCTCGTGATGGTCGCAATCCCGGCCGGCAGGTACAGCCCCGCTGCAGTGCCGAGGAGCACGAGACCTGCCCGTATCACGGTGATCGACGTTGACCGAGAGATGGCCAGCAAGACCAATCCCAGGGTCGTCGTGGACAGCAGGATGGTGCGGCGATAGTTCCACCGGCACGAAATGAACCCCGAGGCCAGGAGCCCCGCGCAGTAGCCGATCTGGAGGAGAAAGAACAGGGAGCCTGCCTCTCCGTGCCCCAGCCCCAGCTCGTGCTCCACAATGGGCAGGAGAGGAGACAGGATGACCCGTGAGGTGAAGTTCAAATAGAATATGACGACGAGGAACAGCAGGGGCATCAGCGGCAACGGCACGGCGCGCCTCGACCTCATGGTGTAAGGGTGAGCCCATGCCCATCTTCTCATGGCAGGAACCCGTCTCGAACACGCTATGACTATCGCGGCGCTCCACGTTAGGCAAATGATTTCTCGCGATGAGGTGGAACGGCTCACCGGCGCAACCGCCGAAGGTGCTGACCCGCTCTATCGCCGCGGGGGAATCGGCGCGCCGGATCCCGGGGATCCCCTTGTGAATTCATTCTCCTTGCCCCCGTGTGAGGGGTGTGGTATCAAAGCTCCCCGCCTGGGCCACCGCGCTCGGGAGTCCCTGGGCCGTGTCCATCCCGAATTGTCGTCCCGAGGCTTCGCATGGCTGCTGCATCCGGTCGCATCCTGATCGTGGATGACGACCCCCCTATCCTTGAGGCACTGAGTGCTGCCCTGTCTCCACCCTTCGAGGTGCTCACGGCGGGAACCGGCCTGGCCGCGCTCGAGGTTGCCGGGAGGCGGTTGCTCGATCTGGTGCTGCTGGACTATATCCTTCCCGACGTCTCGGGCCTGGCCATCCTCCACGCCCTGAAGCGTTGTTTCCCACGTCTCCCCGTCATCCTCATGACGGGCCATGGCTCAGAGGACGTCTCGGTGGCGGCCTTCCGGGGCGGGGTCCACGATTACCTGAAGAAACCCATTCGCCTTCCCGAACTCCTTGCCCGGGTCGGGGCTTTGCTCGGCACACGCCGAGAAGTCGGGGAGTCGAAATCGCCGGGCTGGCCCGAGTCCTCCGGCCGAGATCCTCGCAGCGGGGCCATCCAGCGGGCTCTGGCCTTCATCGAGGCCCACCTGGACAAGCACCTGACGCTCGGCCAAGTCGCCCGCGAGGCGGGCATGAGCAAATTCCACTTCTGCCGCCACTTCAAGGCCGACATGAGTCTCACGTTCCGCGAGTTTCTTGCCCATCGGCGCATCGCCCGGGCAGCGGAGCTGCTCCGCCAGGGGAACCGCTCGGTGAGCGAGGTGTACCTGGATGTGGGCTTCAAGGATCCGAGCCACTTCAGCCGCGTCTTCCGCAAAATCACCGGCCAGCCGCCGTCCCGCTATCGCCGTGCAGCGGGGGAACGTTCCTGAGGGCCCCCGAGTATCGAATCCACGCTTTCCCGGACTATCAGGTTGCTGAAAAACCCGTGTTCGCCCAGGCTGCTCAAAGAGGTCCAGATACAAGGCGGCGCGCGAGGCGAGGT
>JBIOJT010000213.1:0-8120 GCA_044451055.1 Methylomirabilales bacterium (SeqCode) | reverse complement strand
GTTGAAGTTGTATGCCGGAATGGCGTATCCTCCCTGCATGGCCTTCTTGAACACCTCTTTGGTGTTCACGACGCCAATCTCTTCATACGGTTTCTTCATGCCTCTTCTCCTTTCTGATGCCTCCACAGCGAGAGGCTTTCTTCTCCCAACGATAAATGATTGCGGCGACACATAAGCCTCGGGCGTCTTTCTTTTGGGCCCCTCGGAGGAACCCAAAGTCATGTCAAGTATGCTGCGATTTCTTCCGGGGGACAACGGGAATTCACGACTGGTTCATAGTTGAGGACGACTCAGTCCACGATGGCCACGGCCCGAACGGGAGAACCATCCGCCCCCTCCACGGGGAGCGGCAAGGCCACGAACAGGCAGCGGGGAACCCCGATCTGGTCCAGGTTCGTGAGATATTCGATGACAGTGATCCCGGCCGGGAAAAAGGCCTGGTGCGTCGTATTGTCTTCGCGCGCCACCTTCTTCTGGAGCTCAAAAATCATGGTCCGGACGCAGTAGTCAGGAGGGTAGTCATACCCGACGGCTTTCACTTTCCGCTGGATCAGCCAGTCGCAGGCGCTTTGCCCGGTGTAGGGCGCATCCCGCCAGAACCGTTCCGTCTCCAGGCTGACCCGCTTCGGCCAGTCGGTCCGAAGCAGAACGATGTCTCCGGCGCGCACATGCTTGGCCTTCCTGTCGAGGTCAACCGCCGTCACCTCCCCGTTCTCGGGGACGTGGCTCAGGTCCACGACGGCTGCGTCTCCGATCCACTGGTCCACAGGCATTTCGGCGATGTGCCGATCCCCCGGCAGGAAGTGCAGGGGGGCATCCACGTGGGTGAACGCATGGCAATGGACGGTCAGCACCGTAGACTGGAACAGGTCCCCCCTGGCGTGGGAAGTTCGCAACTCGGTTGCCATCTTCCACCGAAAGTGCGGCCGGATCGGGTAGCTTAGATCTACGACATGCACCCACAGGCTCCTAGGAGGGCGGCGTGGACCCCGCTGCTCAGTTGCTGACCCGTCTACCGTCGTCCTCCGGCGCTCTTGTTTGCGCCCATCCGGCAGGCAATCCGGAATGCCTGGTAGAGGGCCTGAGGATTCGCCTTCCCCTGTCCGGCGATGTCAAAGGCCGTGCCGTGAGCCGGGGTGGTGATCGGAATCGGCAGTCCACCCTGCACCGTCACCCCCCGCTCGAAGCCCATCAGCTTCATCGCGATCTGGCCCTGGTCGTGGTACATGGACACGATGGCGTCACAGGCGCCCTTCTTCGCCCGGACGAAGATCGTGTCCGCCGGGAACGGGCCGCTGGCCTGAATGCCCTCTGCGCGGGCCTGCTCGACGGCCGGCGCGATCGCCTCGATCTCTTCGTTGCCGAACAGCCCCCCCTCCCCGCCATGCGGGTTGAGGGCCGCCACGAGGAGACGTGGCTTCTTCACGCCAGCCATCCGCAACGCCCCATCGATCAAGACGATGGCGTCATACACTCCCTTTTTCGTGATCAGGCCGCTCACGTGCCTCAGGCCAACGTGGGACGTCACCCGCGACGTCCAGAGGTTGTCCAGGACGTTGATTTCCGAGAAATGCCCTTTCCACTGCAGCCGGTCGGCCATGAAGTGCAGCTCGTCAGGGAAGGGGGAGCCGCCCAGATGCAATGCCTGCTTGTTGAACGGGGCGAAGACGATCGCGTCCAGTTTTCCCTCTCGCGCCAGATCCAGGGTAAAGGCCAGCACGTCCAAAACCGATTTACCCGCCTTGGCGCTGAGCTGCCCGACCGTGAACTGGTCGAGCGGCACACCGGGGAAGTCCAGGAGCTGGATCTCTCCTGCCCCGAACCGCACGTCTTCGAAGCGACTTGCGACCCGTGGCGAGAGGGATACCGCGGCGATCTTCTGCCCCATCTCGAAGACGCGCCGGTCCCCGATCACGACCAGATCCGCATGCTCGTGGATGTCATGTCCCGCCAGAAGCTTGGCGGTGAGTTCCGGACCGATCCCGGTTGGATCCCCCAGGAGCAATCCGACTTTCGGCTTCACCCTGCGCGTCTCCTATGCGGCCCCATTCCACGTGACACGAGGATCGCCGGTGTCTCCGACAACGCGAGATGCTTCCTCGGGTCCGGCCTCATCCATCTCCGAACACCCCATCCTCCTCCCGCCGCAGCCGCCACAAGAGCGACTCCCGGGGGTCTCCGCCATCGCCTCAGTGAGAAGCGTCCCGCCCGCCTGACGGCCACTCGCAGCCGAGAATCTCACGGCCGCTGTTCGGATGCGTGCGAAAGGCGGGCCGATGCTAGTCTTTGCGGGGGGTGATGTCAAGGCGGCCGCGCGTTGGCCCAGGGCTGTCGTTCCCCGTTGCCTCTCGTGACCTCGATCGTTGACCGTACCAGCTCACCATCCATTCCGGAGAGCCCTCCGGATGGACCGTCCTGTTGACAGCCACGGTCGGTGTTCGATAGCTTGGGTAGAAAAATCCCCGCACGCGCTGGCGTGGCGCGAGAGGTGCACCATGAATCGACAGTTCTACCTGGACCTGGCTCGTTCGGGTCTGCGCATGCCCATCGGGACGGATCTCGTGCTCCACGAGAAACCGGACCCGGAGCGCATCGTGCGCGACGGCCAGGCGCTCGGCAAGGTGGTGGAGGAGGCGGCCCGGCGGTATCGAACTCCCCTGGCCTTCGCCCACATGGATCTCACGTTGGAAAAGACCGTCTTGTGCGGGATGCTGGATATCTCCACGGAGGCGACCCCTACCTACCACTTCCGCGGGTGCCCGGGGGAGGACGTCTTTCGGAAGGTCCAGGATCGCATCAACGGGCCGCTCCACCCGCAACTGCAGGCGCACGTCGACTCCGTGAGCCACATTGCGAAACTCACCGACCTCATCCCTGTGGGCATGGGGATCGGCCCCTTCTCCCTGATGACCAAGCTGCTGTCCGATCCCATCACGCCCATCTACGTGGCGGGCTCCGGGGTCACCGCGGACGAGGATCCCGAAGTGCAATCGGTGCAAGCTCTGCTGGAGCTGTCTCTCCGCATTGTCCTCCGCTCCTTGTCCGCGCAGATCGAGGCGGGCGCAAAAGCCTGCTTCATCGCGGAGCCCGCGGCGAACAAGGTCTACATATCTCCCAGGCAGATCCAGGCGGGTTCGGACATCTTCGAGCGGTGTGTCATCCGCCCGCATCGTCGGATCAAGGCGCTGCTGGACGCGCACGGCGTGGACCTCATCTTCCACTGCTGCGGGGAGCTGACCGACTACATGGTGGAACAGTTCGCCAGGCTCGAACCGGTCATCCTGAGCCTGGGCAGCTCCCGGAAGCTGTGGGAGGACGCCCGCCTCGTGCTCAAGCACATCGTCCTCTTCGGCAATCTGCCGTCCAAGCACTTCTACTCGGACGGCCTGATCACCCGGGATGAGGTACAGCGGCTCGCCTGCGAGTTGATCCGCCGGATGAAGGACACCGGGCATCCGTTCATCCTGGGCAGCGAGTGCGACATCCTCGACGTCCCGGGCTATGAGAAGCCGATCCGGGAGAAGGTGGAGGCCTTCGTCCGCTGCGTGTGCGACTGAGGGAAGCCCAAGAATGGGAGCGACAGGGCCAGAAGCGGAGGCTACGCCGGCAGCGCCTGCAGGCGCGCCAGCGATTCCCAGGCGTAGTCGGGGTTGAGACTGTAGATGGTGAGGAACTCGACGGCCTTGGGCGGCACGACGAGGCCGAGCAGCCCTGTCGCAAAGCGGTCGGCGGCGATCTCCGAGAGCGAGGGAAGGCCGGTCCGGAAGCGGAGCGGTCCCAGCCGGCCCGTCTGGATGCGAAACCCCGCCGTGCCCGGCGTGAGTCGCTGCGCCTCCAAGTGGTGGTACAGCTCGTGGGCGAGATGGATGGGACCCACGTCGGACACTCCGAGCAGTCGCTCGAGATGGTGAGACCGGACCAGCCGATTCGCCTCCTCCACGGACCGCATGTGCAGCGTGATGGACGGTGGTCGGTCCCCGTATTCGGAGAAGAGCACCGACCGCCCCGTCTGTGCCGGCGCCTCACTGCGCGCGACCGGCACCTTGAGGGTGGAGGCGATGGCTTCCGGCTCTCGCCCCCATTTCTCCGCAGCCGTCTCGGCCGCGACCTGGCCGGCCGTCAGGCCGAAGTCCACCGCGCCGCGCTCGCGGCCAGGCGCCAGCCGGTGATAAAACGGATCCTCCAAGAGCGTCAAGTGTGCGCAGCGCCTCTCGGTCCCCGATGCGACCACCGACTGCATCAGCGCCGCCAGGGAGCGGGCCGGATCACAGTCCGCGGGCGCCGCGTGTTCCGACGACGACAACGGGCTCGTCGGCCTTGAGGCCCGCCAGCTCCGTCCCCACCAGTCCCAGGGCATGCTCGACGCTCTGCACCCCCGACAGGTCCATGATGTGGCTGCCCACGATCAGGAAGAGGTCGGGAAAGATGATGCTGTCCCCGTTGTAGATCGTCAACTGCTCCCAGCTCTGCTTCAGTCCCTCCGCAGCCTTCGACCCCGCGTACTGATACACCGACCCGTCCGAGCGCTGGACCTTGACGAACCCCTGGCGATCCAGGACCCGGATTGGCCGACGCACCGTCTTGAAGAACCGGAGCTTCCGCTCCTCCACCAGGCCCTGGTACACGGAGCAGAGGGTGGAGCTGGCGGTAAGCTCCACCCGCTCGGGGGGGAGGTTCATGGACGTGGCTGCGATTCGCCGGCATTCCTCGGGGTCCGGGATGGTCATCATGTCCTGGGCCCGCATCTCCATGCTGCCGATGGCCGTGGCGCGCACGCGGCTCGTCTGCGGATTGATCTCGACGAACACCTCGATGGACTCCGGATTGGCGCGAGCCCTCATCACGGCCTGGCGCGCCTCCTGCTTGATGGCCGCGATGTCCTCCGGGCTGGGGTTGACCATGACCCGCTCCACCACGTCCCGCACCATGGCCAGGGCCACGCCGATGGAAGACATCACCTCCGCGTTCTCGGGAATGCGGAAGGCGAGCCCCATGCGCTGGGCGGTGTGGGGGATGAGCGCCGCCGCGCCGCCCCCGCCGCCGACCAGCACCACCTGGTCGCGGTCCAGCTCGTACTCGGCGATGAGGTTGGTGATCACCGGGATGATCTTGTCCGTGGCGACATCCAGGATGCGCCGGGCCGCGTCCTCGATCGAGACGCCAAGCTGCTTGGCCAGGGCATGGATGGCCGTCCGCGCGGCCTGGCTGCTGCCGTGCGAGTACCACTCGGGCCGGGCCAGACCCAGGACGTTGGCGGCGCAGGTGTTGGTGATGGCGTAAAGCTGGCCACCCCTCACCCGCACGGCCACGTAGTCGCCCGGGTCCTCCTTCTTGGGCTGGACGAAGACCAGCTCCGGATCTTCGATGGCCTCCGGTCGGGCAAAGGCCGCATACGGCAAACCGGCAATGTGGGCGCTGCGGGGCCCGACGTCGACGATCTGCCGGCCCTTGACCCGCACCATGCTGCCCCCGGCCACGCCGAGGACTCGGATATCGAGCGAGTTCACATAGGTGCGATGGCCGCCCACCTCCGCCGACTTGATGGTGGGGCGCCCGTTGCGGATGACCCCGATGTTGGTGCTGGTCCCCCCCACCTCGAAGAACACGCCGTCCGAGACGCGCAGGTACATCAGGGCGCCGGCCACGGTGGCGGAGGGCCCCGAGAGCATCGTCAGAATGGGACGTTTGCGCATCTCGGTGACGTCCATCACGCCGCCATCCCCGCGCATGATCATGAGCGGGGCCGGGATGCCCGCCGCGCGCACGCTGGCCTCGGTCATATTGGCGGTCTCCAATATCTTCGGCAGAATGCCGGCGTTGATGACCGCCGTCCGAGTGCGGATGGTCAGGCCGTAGAGCTTGGTGATGTCATGCCCGCCGGTCGCCGGCAGGCCAAGGTCCTTGGCGACGTCCATCACGAGGATCTCATTCTCGGGGGTGTCCACGCTGAAGGCGTCGCTGGCCACGATGACCCTGGCCCCGCGCTCGAGCAGTCCCCGAACGGCCCGGCGGGCCTCGTCGGGCGTCAACTTATCGGTATTGAGGAAGGTGTGATGGGTCTCCAGGATGCGTCCGGTGACGAGGGGGATGTCACCCACCGCCGTCTGGTTCTTGGCCAGCATGCCGGCCACGCCGCCGCCCCCCATGCCGACGATGCCCACGGGGGCCAGGTCGCCCTCCAGCAACGCGTTGGTCGCCTGGGTGGTGCTGTGGGCGAGGAACACGACGGATCCGGGATCGACGCCGAACTCCTCCAGGGCGCGCTGGAAGACGTAGATCACGCCCTGGGCCACGCCTTCGGCTGCCGAGTGGCTGGTGAGGACGGAGGACTTGCCGATGATCTCCAGCGTGTCGTTGTCGATCACGACCGCCTTGGTGAACGTGCCGCCCACATCGATACCGATGCGGATCTGACGACCGCTCATGCTTCCCAGTCCCGAGGAGACAATGCGACTGCAGGTACCCGGGAGATCCACCAGCCGCGCGTTACGGCACCATGAAATACGCCAGGAACGCGTTGATGGCGACCATCAGCCACCCCCAAGGGAGTGCCGTCTTGAGGAACTCCCCATGCGTGATCTTGGTGTAGCCGATCGTCCACAGGGTCCAGGAGTTGGTTGGATCCTGGCTGCCTTGCAGGCAATTGGCTCCCCGCCACACGCAGTAGAGGTAGATGGGCGAAATGGCCTTTGCGTTCAGGAACATTGCCAGCAGGGCAGCCCCGGTACCAACCGTGGCGAACGGACCGCGATAGATCGCCAGGGGGGCCAGGGCCCCGAAGAAGATCGTCACGGCCAGCCGGCTGTGGGGCAAGATCGGCCCGAAGACCGGATTGAGCACCTTCTGCACCGCAGGGAGCTGCCCGCCGACGATCAGCATGCCACAGATGATCCACAGCGCGGCGATGGTGGCAATGTCAGGGAACGCGTCGTAGAAGGTGCGGTGGAACAGGTCCACGCTCTCGCGGGTGGTCCGCTTGCCGTGCTGCGTCGAGGCCAGCGCGTACACGGTGCCCAGGATGAAGGCCGGGATCATGGGCCACTTGAAGGCGATGACCACCACGACCGGGATCGCCGGGGCGATGTAGGCGTACCAGGGGATCTTCGGCCTTGGAGGGGCGGCGGGGGTCACGCTGACCGCCGAATATTTCCGCGTGCCCCTGATGTGCAGGTTGAAGAACGACATGGCACAGGTGGCCAGGACGTACACGGCAAAGCCGGCGAAATAGTAGGTGAGATAGGGTTGCTCGTAGACGATGCCCGGAAACATCGGCTTGAAGATGTTGAATTCCACCAGGTTGATATAGTTGCCGGCGCCGATGGGCATGGTGAAGGCCGGGGCGGCCACCCAGGGCGGAATGCCCATGGACATCATGATGGGCAGTGCGATGACCCCGATGGAGATCGCCGCACCCACGCCGTAGAGCGAGGTGAACAGGAGCCCGGTGACGACGGAGACTACCATGGCCACGGTCACCGGCCGATCCCCGGCCAGCTCGATGGCCCCGCGGATGATGTTCTCGGCGATGCCTGTCTTGACGAGCGCCTGGCCGAACCAGGCGCCAAAGACAATGATGACGATCGCCGATGCGTACGCGGTCCCTCCCTTGTCGAGAATCTGGGTGAGGATATCCTTTCCTGATGTCCCGGCCAACGCCGCCCACAGGATCGCCAGCGCCAGGAGCGAGATGATCGGGCTCTGGCCCCTGATGATGACGATCACAACGGCCACGTACAAGAGGACCATCAGAACGCCAGGAATGATCTCCATTGTGTCTCCCTCTCGATTCTCTCTGCTGCCGAGAGTGCAGGTTGGACCAGTCGCCTCCCATCCACGCCTGACCTACGGGCCTGGCACCATATGGCGGCCTCATCCTTACCGGCATCGCCGCTAAGCTAATTCACCCTGGTCAATGCCTCCCGGGTGCCGTCGCGGCCTCGCCGTCCGAGGGGCACTCCGGAGGCGGAAGACCGCGCCAAACCATCACTGAAATCAGAGAGCCGCATATTAACTTACTGTGCGGTGCGTAAAATAGGCGACAGTCCCTCCCGGACCGCACAGTCCGGGGGAGAGTCCGAGGAGGGGCGGCGGCCCGCCCCTCTCGGTAGCGTCAACCCAGC
>JBIOJT010000212.1:0-8120 GCA_044451055.1 Methylomirabilales bacterium (SeqCode) | reverse complement strand
GTGGAACTCGTGGCCGACCGCGCCACCAAGGCCGCCTTCGATCCCGCCAAGAAGATCATCGGGAGGGTGAGGGCCGAGTTGGAGGCCCGTGGTGTTTTCACCCGAAACATGCGGGACATTCTCGCTTTTGCGCCACCCCTGGTGATCACCGAGGCGCAGGTGGACAAGCTGGTGGAAAGCACCCGAGGGGCCATCGCGGCGGTGCTGCCCGAGCGAGTGTAGGCCCCGTGGGAGTGCTGGCCGTCATCCGCCATCCCCGCTTGGCGGCCGGTAGTCCAGAGGTGGATCGCAAGCAAAGCTGACAGGGCGGCGTGACCCGCCAAGGACGGGGGGCACCCCGATCGTGATTCGTCGGGCCCCCCCCGGTTCCTTGGACGCGAAGTGGGCGTGGTCACGCCGCCCGGGTTCCCAGTTCCTTCCGTTAATGGCGCTGGCGGTTTGAGCAATTGGGGGGCCGTCTCCCCCGGCACCCCGACGGAGTAATGGGCCCCTCCAACCCAAGCAGACCGGTGGGCTTCGGTTCGAGCGTCACCGTCCCACCGACTCAGACCTGGATCTCCAAGACCGGCTGCTCCATGGCCTCCCGGACCCGCCCGGCGAATCCACTCCCGAGCTCCTCGACGATTGTCTGAGGGTGGCGCTTCAGAGCGGCAGAGGTGAGCTAGACCGCCGCCATCGGCTGGCCTCCCCTGTTCAGGAAATCCGGAGTGGTACAGGGGGTGCTCCCGAGGAAGCATCTGCGGGGGTGGGACGGCAGCATTGTTCGGGTCGCGTTGCCTCGCGCGTTGCGGGGCGAGGGCGCGTGTGGGCGGCTTGGGCGTGCTGGAGACGATGCCGCGGTGACCCGAGGGACGGCCCGTCTGCTACCGCAGCCGCAGCCGCGGGTCCATGGCGTCGCGCAAGCCGTCCCCGATGAAGTTGCAGCCGATGGCCACCATGAGGATGGCCAGACCCGGAAAGGTCGAGATCCACCACTGCTGCATCAATTCGCGCCCCTCTGCGACCATGGCGCCCCACTCCGGGGTCGGCGGCACCGCGCCGAGGCCGAGGAAGGACAGCGCCGCCGTGATGATGATCGCGTTCCCGAAATCCATCGCCATCAGCACGAGCGACGGGGCGACCGAGTTCGGCAGGATGTGGCGCAAGAGGATGCGCCGGTCGGGAAGCCCGAGGGAGCGGGCCGCCGGGACGAAGTCGCATTCTTTGAGGGCGAGCACCTGGCCACGAGCCAACCGCGCGTAGGGCGGCCACCAGACCAAGAGCATGGCTAGCATCGAGTTGTGGATGCTCGGGCCCAGCGCGGCCGCGATGGCCATGGCCAGGATGAGCGCAGGGAAGGAGAGCACCATGTCTACGATGCGCATCGCGACCTCGTCCGGCCACCCGCCCAGGAACCCGGCCAGCGCCCCGTAGAGCGTCCCGAAGATCGAAGCCAGAATGACCACGACCGCGGCGACGGGGAGCGATACCTGCCCGCCGTAGAGCAGTCGGCTCAGGACGTCCCGCCCCATCTCGTCCAAGCCCAGCCAGTGTTCCGCTGACGGTGGCGCGAGCCGGTTCATCACGTCCTGGTCGATGGGATCGTAAGGGGCGATCCACGGGGCGGCCGCGGCGACCAGCACCCAGGCCAGCACCACCACCGCCCCGCCAATAGCCATCGGATTCCGCGCCAGCCGGACCCAAACTCGGTGCCACTCGCTCTCGGGGGCTCTGACGCTCGCGGGCTTGGACTCGACCGTCGCGGGGAGTGTGGTTGTGGACGTTGCCATGGATCTCATGAGCTACGCGTAGTGAATTCGGGGGTCGAGCCAGCCGTAGAGAAGGTCGACAACTAGGTTCACGATGACGAACATGATGCCGATGACGAAAGTGACCGCCATGATTGCCGGGAAATCATTGGTGATGACCGCATTGAAGGCGTACCGCCCGAGGCCCGGCCAGGCAAAGATGGTCTCGGTCATGACCGCCCCCGACAGGAGCCCGCCGTAGGCCAGGCCGAGGACAGTGACGGTCGGGATCAGGGCATTGCGGAGCGCGTGACGAGCCACCACGACAGCCTCGCGGAGTCCCTTGGCCCGGGCCGTGCGCGTATAGTCCTGTGAGAGCACCTCCAGCATGGATGACCGGGTGACCCGAGTGATGAGACCCATGATGGAGCTCGCCAGGACAAGACCCGGCAACAGAAGGTGGGACAGCGCATCTCGGAACGTCTCGAAGTCGCCGGCGATGAGGCTGTCCACGGTGTAGAACCCGGTCACGACCTCCGGTCGTTCTATCTGTGGCCCGAGCCGTGCCGGTCCGACGGTCCAGTGCAGCGTCGCGTAGAACAGCACGAGCGACACGGTCGCGAGCCAGAAAATCGGGATCGAGACGCCGATAAGGGAGACCAGCCGGGCGAGATGGTCGATGGGGCCATCTCGCCGGATGGCCGCGAAGATACCAAGAGGAAGGCCAAGGACGAGGGCGAAGAGGACCGCAACGGTACCCAGCTCGATCGTCGCCGGCATAAACAGAGCCAGGTCCTTTGTGACCGCCCGCCGCGTGTTGATCGAGGTGCCCATTTCGCCACGGGCTAGGTTGCCGACGAAGGTGAGGTACTGGATATAGAGAGGCTTATCGAGCCCCCACTTCTCGCGGAACGCCTTGACGATCTCTGGCCGCTGGGAAGCGATCTGGCCAAGGTTGGAGACGATCGGATCGGCCGGGACGGCGTGGGAGATGACGAAGGAAATCAACGTCACTCCCAGCGCCGCCACGACCATGAGACCCAGACGCCGTGCGACGTATCGGCCCACGGTATTCCCGAGACCTACCTAGTCCTTGCTCACCGGCAAGAGGTGGGCGTACCCCAGTGGAATGTACTGGTAGCCGCTGATGTTGGGCCGAGTAACCACCTGGGTTTTCCCCTGCACCAGCATGGCGTACGGGCCCTCGTCGAGCAAGAGCTGAATCAGCTCATGATACATGGGGATTCGCTTCTTGGGGTCGGTCTCGGCGGCGGCCTTATTCGCCAAGTCCTTGGCCTTGGGGCTGTCGTAGTGCAGCCGCGGGGCCCAGGTATGGAGGACCATCTGGCCCACCCAATCCGACGGACCAAGGAAGTCGGGCGTGTTGTACGAAATGACCGCGGCCTCCCCCTTCGCCCGGTACTTGGTCATCATTGCGCCGAACTCTTCCGGCAACAACTGGACCTCGATCCCGACCTTCTTCAGATCCGCCTGGATCTTCTGAGCGATCGAATCGTAGGTGATGCCGACCGGGGAGGGCCCAGTGCCGTAGCGGAGCGGGAACTTGAAGCCATTTGGCACACCGGCCTTGGCCAGTAGCTCCTTGGCCTTCTTGAGATCGAGCTTCGGGTTCAGTCGATCAGCATCGGCCTGCGTGAGGCCGAGCACGCCGACCGAGTAGACTGCCGGCCCGCGCACCGCCTGCTTGTTGGTCAGCGCGATGATTCCGTCGTAGTCGATCGCGGCCCGGATCGCCTGACGAACCTCTTTTTTCGCCAGCTCAGGATGGATCTGCGGATCACAGGTCATTCCCAGATACATGTTGTCGAGGGACTGGCCGTTGATGATCTTGACGTTCTTGTTGTTCCGCATCGTGGCGACGAGGTCGGGCGTGATGTTCAAGGCTATGTCCACGTCGCCGTTTTCCACCTGGAGCTTCTGCGTGGCAGGCGAGGTCACGTCACGGATGTCGACCTTGGCAACCTTGGCGGCGGTGCCCCAGTAATTCGGGTTCCGCTCCAGCGTGATCGCTGTGTTCCGGACCCAGCCTTTCAGGATGAACGGCCCGCTCCCGGCCGAGTTCTGGTTCAGCCATTCCTCTGCCTTGTCGTCCTTGTCCGCGGTGGGCGAGTCGCTGGCCCCGTGCTCCTTGGCGAGCTTCGAGTCAATGATTCCCCCGTTTTGGCCTGATAGGATCGCCAGCCAGTCACCGTTCGGCTCGTTCAGGATCGTCTTCACAGTGTACTGGTCGACGACCTGGACCTCCTTGAGGGGATCCATCTGCCAGCTCGCATTTCCCTTCAGGTTCTTGAGCCGGGTGAAGGTGAATCTGACGTCCTCCGCAGTGAAGGGATTCCCGCTCGCAAATTTTACGTTCGGCCGGAGCTTGAACGTATACTCTTTGCCGTCCTTGGAGGCGCTCCACGAGGTGGCGAGGTCGGGGACATAGGTGGTCAGATCTTCCGGGCCCTTTACCAAGAGAAGACTGTCATAGGTGTTGAGGCAGATGAACGCCGCAGCGAACTCGAACTGGCGGCTGACATCAAGGGTCTTCACATCCGACTGGTCCAGGGAGATGATGAGCGTTTTGCCAGCGACCTGGCCGGCCGCCGCTGGCGAGACCCCCAGCGCGACCGTGAGTCCCAAACTCAGCGCCGCGACGACCAGCCACGAGAGCGTGCGGAACCTCCTCAGCGTTTTCATTTCTTCTCCTCCTGTTATGAGAGTTACCCAACTCGGCAGGGGTTGGCAGATGCGACCGTGGGGTGGTTGGTCAACTCCCCCGGGTCCTCGGCCTCGCCCATCCCCGTGTGGTTTGCGGTCCTGGTGAAGGGGTGACGACCTTACTACCACCCTACTCGGATAGATGTCAACATTAAAGGGATTCTCTGAGTCCGGTAAACCAGAGAAGCATCCTGAGTACGCTGCGGCCCACGGTGAGAGCATGGAAACCGTGGCCCAAGAATGTGGCTCGCTGATGCCGAGTAGGGTCCCACAGCGACCGGGTAGAGCTTAGAGAGCGTTCGAGACCCCGTCACTGAGCTGAAAGGAACAGGCTCTTTACTTGGCGGGCCGGAAAGCTAGTGCTGCCCTCGCGGGTGTCAAGGGCAGGTTCAGTTCCACGAGATGGAACAGCGCGCGATGACCCGCGCGGTCGGTAGAAGAGCGCTTGGCCCGGTTGTCCTCTTGTTACTGTCTCCGCACAACTGATCACGCCCCTGCCGTTGACATTCTCCCGAGGCCGTGGTACTCGAAAGCATGGTCTCAGAGCAAGACGTGCCGCCGTATCCGAGACCACTCGTGTGGAGTCTGTGGGGCGGTGATTGCCTTTCTGCCGTGGTTGCTTCCTCCTCGTAGTCGTATCCTCTCGCTGGAATCGTCGCCCCTCGGAAACCTCACCAGTTCGATTCCATTGGCCGGAGAGGGGATAGAGGGAGCCGGGCATGCTACTTGCCGGAGCGTCGTCGGAGAGGAGCTTTCCACAGGGTCTAGTCACGCGCAGGCAGGGCCGTGGAATGATCACGGTCAAATGATTCCGGCATTCCAAAATGCGCCCCCCACAAGCGCATAAGTGAGGAGCATGGACAATGCGTGAATTCGAAAGAGTTAGGGCGGCCGTTATCCGCGGCGGGACGAGCAAGGGAATATATTTGCTGGCCAACGAGTTACCGAAGGATCCCGCGGTCAGGGACAAGGTCATTCTTAGCATCTTCGGCAGTCCGGATCCTCGGCAGATCAACGGCCTGGGAGGCGCCGATCCGCTGACGAGCAAGGTGGCGATCATCGCGCGATCGCGCCGCGGCGATGCCGACGTGGATTACACGTTCGGCTATGTGGGAATCGAAAAGGCCGTCGTCGACTACGAGGGCAACTGCGGGAACATCTCCCAGGGGGTTGGACCCTTTGCGGTGGATGAAGGGCTCGCCCCCGTCACCGAACCGATCACACGGGTGCGCATCTTCAACACCAATACAAAGAAGATCATCGAGTCGGAAGTGCCGGTCAAGGACGGCAAGGCGATGACGGAAGGGGATTTCTTCGTCAACGGCGTGCCGGGCACCGGCGCCAAGATCGTCCTGAACTTCGTGAACTCCGGAGGCTCCAAGACGGGGAAGCTGTTGCCGACCGGGAATGTCATGGACAAGATGCGGCTGGACGACGGCCGCGTCGTGAAGGTCAGTCTGGTGGACGCCGCCAATCCCGCCGTGTTCGTGCAGGCGGCGGATATCGGCTTCACCGGCAGGGAGCTGCCACGGGACACGACCACCAATCCGCAGATCCTCGCCATCATGGAGGAGGTCCGAGTCAAGGCGGCGATCTTGATGGAGCTGGCGCCCAGTCCGGACAAGGTGAGCCCGGCCGTGCCCAAGGTCGCCTTCGTGGCGCCGCCGCAGGACTATGAGAGCATCACCGGCAAGAAGGTCGAGGCATCCGCGTGCGATCTTCTGGCGAGGACGAAGGCTCTGGCGGTCATGCACAAGGCATACGCAGTGACGGGAGGGATCTGTGTGAGCGCCGCCGCGATGATCGAAGGCACGGTGGTCAACGAGGTCGTGGGCCCCCGGGCCAAGGCGACCGGCGTCGTCCGCGTCGGTCATCCCTCCGGAGTCTCAGAATTCGTCATCGCCGTCGCCAAAAAGCCGTCGGGCGAATTCGAATTGACCCAGTCGGCCATCGCTGGGACATCGCGACGGATCATGGACGGGTACGTCTACGTGCCGCGCAGGATCTTCTTCCCGGACGGCGATGCCGGCTGAACGAACGGCGGGTAGTCATTGAACACACGGACCTGATTCGCTACGGGCCAGCCAACCGCCTCGATCACGTCGCCTGACGAAGGAGGAGCCGAATGAGTACCAAACGTTCTCCCAAGGAGTCCGTGATCCGCGGAATCGTCACCATTCTCGCAGCGGTCGTCGTCTGGTTCCTGCCGATTCCCGCCGGGGTCACCGACAAGGCCTGGCATCTCTTTGCCATCTTCTTTGCCACGATCATCGGGTTGATCATTCAGCCCTTGCCCATGGGGGCAGTGGTGATCATCGGGACCATGGCCACGGCCCTGACGAACACGGTCTCGGTCGCCGACTCTTTGAACGGGTTCATGAATCCCACCGTCTGGCTCATCGTAGTGGCCTTCCTCTTCGCCCGGGCCTTCGGCAAGACCGGCCTGGGCCGCCGCATCGCCTACTTCTTCATCCGGGCCTTCGGTCATCGAACGCTGGGGCTGGCATACTCCCTGGCCATCACCGACTTGGTGCTGGCGCCCGGCATTCCGTCAGGCGCCGCCCGCACCGGGGGCGTGCTCTTCCCCATCGTCAAGAACCTTGCTACGACGTACGGCTCCGAACCGGGGCCGACGGCCGGTCGGATCGGCAGCTTCTTGATGCTCAGCGCCTATCAAGTGCATGCCGTCACCTGCGCCATGTTCCTGACCTCCATGGCGGCCAATCCCCTCATCGCAGAGTTGACCAAGAAGACGATCAACATAGAGATTACCTGGGGCGGCTGGGCCATCGCTGCGCTGGGGCCAGGGCTGATCTCGTTCCTCATCATGCCCTACCTGATCTTCCTGCTGACGAAGCCTGAGATCCGTGAGACGCCGGAGGCGGCCAATTTGGCCCGGGAAGAATTGGCCAAAATGGGGCCGATGCGCCGCGAGGAGTGGGTGGTGCTGGGCGCCTTCTTCCTGGCCCTCTTGCTCTGGCTCACCGGATCCTGGACCGGCATGGACGCAACCGTCGTGGCCTTCCTCGGCCTCTGCCTCATGCTGATCCTGGGTGCCATCACCTGGGAAGACGTGCTGGCCGAGCGCGCCGGCTGGGATGCCCTGATCTGGTTCGGGGGCCTGGTCGGGATGGCAAGCTTGCTGGGCAAGCTGGGCCTCATCAAGTGGTTCTCGGTCTACGTCGGAAATTACGTCAAGGGCTGGCCGTGGCTTCCGGCCCTGGCCATCCTGGCGCTGGTCTTCATGTACTCCCACTATTTCTTCGCCAGCCTGACCGCTCACGCCACCGCCTTTTTCGTCCCGTTCCTCACCGTAGCGGTGGCCGCCGGCGCGCCGCCCTATTTCGCGGCTCTCATCTTCGCCTTTTTCTCCAACCTCTGCGTCTCCCTCACCCATTACGGCGGCGGCCCGGCTCCCGTCTACTTTGGTGCCGGGTACGTGGACCTGAAGAAATGGTGGAGCGTGGGCTTTATCGTGTCCCTGGTCTTCATCGTCATCTGGATGGGCATCGGGCCGTTCTACTGGAAGGCCCTGGGATTGTTCTAGCACTCGGGGACGATACCGGACAGGTTTTCCGAATCCAGAGTGTGACGGCGCCCCACTAGGAGCCCGTCGGAGTATTAGCGGTGATACGCATGTTCCAGTCTGAGGTGCCAGGTCTCAACCGG
>JBIOJT010000211.1:0-8132 GCA_044451055.1 Methylomirabilales bacterium (SeqCode) | reverse complement strand
TCTTCCGGGTCGGGAGCACAGTGCCGCGGGCCTGGGTCGACCGGTTCGTGGCCGAGCTGAGGGCCGTCGTGCGGGAACATCCGCCTGGATTGCCCGCGCCGGATCGTCCACTCTACTGACGGAGGGCGGGCGTGGAAGGAGGTGAAGCAGGGGGGAGCGGCGCTCCCGGTTCTTCGTGCGGTGCCACACGGGGAATGGCGTGGTGCGAAATGGCGGGCGTTCCTCCAAGACGCCAACGGGGTCGAGCGCCTCTCGCATGGCAATGGCATGAGGAACCAACGAGGCATTGCCAAGGACTTTCGGGCAGCTGACGGTTTTGACTGTAGGCGATGAAGCCATCGAACGAGGGCGCTCGAAGAGGAAGGGGGTAAGAAAATGTCTGGCGTGATTTCGAGGGCGATGGGGGTCCTGCTGTGTGCGGTGTGGATCGCCGCTCTGGCTGTCCCGAATGCTTTCGCTCAAACCAGCCACGAGGCAGAGCTGTACGCGGCGGCGAAGAAAGAGGGGCAGCTCACCTGGTATACCGGGCATTATGACCAGCAGGTCACCACGCGGATCGCCAATGCCTTCACCGAGAAGTACCCGGGGGTTCGCGCCAATGCCATCAAAACCACATCTCAGGTGGCCTTTCAGCGGCTCCTGCAGGATCTCCAGGCAGGTTCGGTGCAGGCTGACGTGTTCAGCTCCACCGACGCCAGCCACTATTTGTTCCTGAAGGAGAAGGGCTATCTGGAGAAGTACATTCCCGAGAATGCCTCCAAGATTGTGAAAGCCTTCCAAGGGATCGATCCCGATGGCTATTACCACGTAACGGGAGTCAGTCTGGTGGGCATCACCTATAACAAGGACAAGGTCAAGGAGAGCGACGCCCCGAAGAACTGGACCGACCTGCTCGATCCCAAGTGGACGAATCAGGTGGCGGTCGGCAGCCCCAATTACAGCGGCATGGTCGGCGTGTGGGCGGTATTGATGAGCAAGCTTTACGGCTGGGATTTCTTCGCGAAGCTCAAGGCGGTCAAGCCGCTCATTGGCCGCTCCATCGACGACTCGGTGACCATCCTGAACTCGGGGGAGCGCCAAGTTGCCGCGGCCGACCCTGCCACGACACTGCGAAGCGCCGCCAAGGGGAATCCCCTTGGGGTGATCTACCCGACGGACGGGGCCCTCGCGGTCGTGGAGCCGTCGGGGATCATCAAGGGCACCCGGAGCCCGAACGCGGCAAAGCTCTTCATGGAATTCCTTCTCAGTCCTGAAAGTTACCGGGTGCTCGCAGAGAACTTCGAGCAGTCCTTGCGCTCAGAGGTGCCGTCGCCACCTGGCGCAAAGTCCTTGAACGACGTCAAGGTCCAAATCTTAACGGTAGATGAGGTGAGCAAAGGCATCCCGGTGGCCAAGGAGAAGTGGCGGGATACCTTTGGCATGTGAACGACCAGCGGACCCGGATGCCGGTTGGGCTGTTGTACCTGTGCTGAACTGGTGGTGTGGAAGGGCTGTCGAGGGGGGAGCGGCTCCCGAGGATACTGTGGGAGGCGGAGGGTGAACCCCGCGCGCACGATGCCAGCGTCCCAGGCTATCAAGGGCGGGCGAACGGACCCCGCCCGATGGCTGCGCAGCCTGGAGCCGACCATGCTGGTCTGGCTTCCCTTGGTTGGGATCCTGGTGTTCCTTGTGGTCAGTCCCATGCTCCGCCTCGTGGTCTCCAGCTTTCAGCGCACCGGCGATGGCGGCTTTACCTTCGCAAACTACGCGATCGCCTATGGGGAGCCCCGCCGCCTCCGCGCGCTGGTCAACTCGCTCTGGCTGGGGGGCGCCGTCACCGTGGTGTCGGCGGTGTTCGCCGTTCCGATTGCCTGGGCGATCTCGCGGACCGATATGCCGGGCAAGGATCTCATCCGCGCCTTGGTCCTCGGGGCGTTCATCACGCCATCCTACCTTGGCGCCATCGGATGGATTCTCCTGGCCGGACCGAATTCCGGCTGGCTCAATCGGGTCTGGATGGCGGTGACCGGAAGCGGGAGCGGCATCCTCAATATATACAGCTTCCCCGGCCTCGTGTTTGTCATCGCCATCTACGAGTTCCCCTTTATCTTCGTCTTCACCAACGAGGGGCTGGACTTGGTCTCCTCGGAGATGGAAGACGCCGCCAACATTCTGGGGGCCGGCGCGCTCCGTACCACGTTTCGCATCACCCTTCCCCTCGTCGCCCCGGCCATCCTCGGCGGCGCCATCATCACCTTTCTGGACACCATCGCGCTCTTTGGAACTCCGGCGGTGATCGCCGTGCCCGCGCAGTTCAACGTCATGACGCTGCAGCTCTGGCAGTTCTTCGAATTTCCCGTGCGGGCCGAAGCGGCCGCCGCGTATTCGATTCCCCTGGTCGGGATCACGTGTTTCCTGTTCTGGGTCCAGCGCCTCATCCTGGGCCGAAAGGGCTTTGCCACGGTTGGCGGAAAGGCTGGCAGTCGTCGAATAACTCGCACGGGGTGGTTTCGCTGGCTGTTTCTGAGTTTTTCCCTGCTCGTCTGCGCCCTGGCCGTGTTCCTGCCCTACACTGCCCTGGGGCAGGCCGCATTCAGCAGGGCGTGGGGCAAGGGTTTCTCACTCCAGAACCTGACGCTCGGCAACTTTCACTACCTGCTCTTCGAGCACTACGGCGCCCGGCAAACCATGATCCACAGTTTCACCTACGCGGGTGCCGCCGCCTTTCTGGCGACCGGCCTGGCGCTCGGCATTGCTTACATTGTTAGCCGCCGGATTGTCCCCATGGGCAATCTCTTGTCGTTGCTGTGCATGTCCCCCTTCGTCATCCCGGGCATCGTGCTGGCGATCGGCTTTTACGCGGCCTACGCGCCACCCCCGTTGTCCCTTTCTGGAACCGCCAGCATCATGATTCTGGCCTTCACGACGCGGTTCCTGCCGATCGCCTACGTGAGCAGCGTGGCGGGGCTCCGTGCCATCAACCCCGAGATGGAGGAGGCGGTGCGAAGCGTTGGCGGTAGCCGGCTTACCGCGATCCGGCGCGTGCTGGCGCCTCTGTTGAAAAAGAGCCTGGCGGGAGGATGGATCCTGGTCTTCATCCCGGCAATTCGAGAGCTCAGCACCGCGATCTTCCTGGTCGGCGCCAATACGCGGGTGATATCCGTCATGCTCCTCGACCTGAGTGAGGACGGCAACTTCGAGACCTTGTCGGCGTTGGGTCTGGTGCTGCTGGTTGTGACCACCGCGATCGTGGTCGCCGGGTACAGGCTCGTGGGCCGGGATTTCATGTTGAGAAGGGCGTGATGTCGCGGCCCGGGGTCTCTCCGGGATCGAGCCATCAGGGGTGTCGGGAGGCGGGGCGTCAACCATGTCGAATCCGGACCAGAAATCATCCAATGCGAGCGGTGGGACGCCGAAACTGGCATTGCGTCAGGTCAGCTGCATATTCGGCTCGACCGTCGCCGTCGATCGGCTCAGCCTTGAGATCGCTTCGGGCGAGTTCGTCACACTGCTCGGCCCCTCCGGATGCGGAAAGACGACCACGCTTCGCACGATCGCCGGCTTCATCGGTCCGACGGAAGGGGCCGTCGAGGTAGATGGCCGGGTGATTTCGTCGCCACGCGCTTGCACGCCACCGGAACGACGCCAAATGTCCATGATCTTTCAGAGCTACGCCATCTGGCCGCACATGACGGTCGCAGAGAATGTCGCCTTCGGGTTGACGCTGCGCAAGCTCGGCCGGGATGAGATCCAGCGAAAAGTCAGGGACATCCTGAAGGTCGTTCGGATGGAGGGACTCGCCAACCGCTACCCGGCCGAACTGAGCGGCGGGCAGCAGCAACGGGTGGCGCTGGCCCGGGCGATCGTCATCCAGCCCGAGATCCTGCTCCTGGACGAGCCGCTCTCCAATCTCGACGCCAACTTGCGTGAGGAGATGCGCTTCGAGATCCGACGACTGCACGACGAGTTCAAGATCACGACCGTGTATGTGACGCACGATCAGGCCGAGGCCATGGTGATCTCTGACCGCATCGCCGTCATGAATCAGGGACGAATCGAGCAGGTGGATGCGCCGTATGTTCTCTACGGGCGGCCGAAAACTCGGTTCGTCGCAGCCTTCATCGGCCGGACCAATTTTCTCGCGGGGAATTGCCACGGCGAGGAGATCCGCTTCGACCATTTCGCGATCCGGAGGGACCGATTCGAAAGTGGTGGGCAGCACTTCGACGGGACGGTCCTGTTCTCGGTGCGCCCGCAGAGCATCGTCTTGCACCGGGAACCACCGGTTGCCCCGGCTGGTGCTTGCCTCGTTGAGGGGCAACTGGTGGAGCGGGCCTATCTTGGCGAGTCCTGGGAATACGTGGTGGCGCCTGTGGGAAGCGCGCTTCGCCTCAGGGTCACCGCCTCCCCCACTGAGGTCTTTCAGGTGGGTGAGCGCGTCTGGCTCGCGCTTGAACCAAAACAAATGGTGCCGATCTCCTGACCCCACGGGCTCGGCCTCAGACCGGCCTCCTCTGGAGTCAAGGGTTAGGGAGGCCTTCGATCACGGAGACCGCACCCCCGTTGTGGACGTGGTGCAACCGATGCTGAATGCTACCCATGCCTTCACCGGCATCCCAAGTTTTGCGCGGGGGCCGATCGTTCCCCCACAGGCCGTCGAGGCCGACGTGGCCGTCCTCGGCGTGCCATACGACGAGGGTACCGGTTTTCGCCCAGGGACCCGGTTTGGACCCCGAGCCCTCCGCGAGGCGTCGCTCCGTTACGCCTTCTTCGGACCTGGCCCGGGGAAACGCGGGTACTGGGACCTGGAGGCTGGTCGGCGGCGCCTCAGCCGGCTCCGCCTGGCCGATTGTGAGGATGTGGACATCGTCGCGCTTGACCTTGAGGGGAACTTCCAGCGAATCAGCGATGCTGTCGAGACTGTGGTCGCGCGCGGTGCGATGCCAGTCGTCCTGGGCGGCGATCACTCGATCACCTTTCCTGCCGTGCGGGGGTTCACGAGCCATGGGCCTTTGTCCTTGGTGCACATCGACGCCCACCTGGACTACCGCGAAGAGGTCGGAGGAGTTCGCTTTGGCCACGGTTGCCCAATCCGCCGGATAGCGGAGTTGCCGTTCATCGGGGATATCGTTACCCTCGGGATTCGCGGGCTGCGAGCGAAGGAGGAGGACTTGGAGGCGGCCGCGGCGCGGGGGAACCGCATTGTGAGTGCTGCGGCCATGCGGCGGGACGGACTCGCGGCCGCGCTGGCCCAGGTGCCCCATGCGGAGAGAATCTACGTGACGCTGGATGTCGATGCGCTTGATCCCGGCGTAGCCCCCGGGACGGGGACGCCAGACCCGGGGGGCCTGACCTATACAGAAGTGCGGGACCTTCTCCAGGGCATCGCACGGAAAGGCCACATCGTTGGATGTGATCTCGTAGAGGTCAACCCGTGGCTCGATCCGACCGGTGTCACCCCGCTCACCGGAGCTCAGCTCATCATCGAGTTCCTTGCCTCCATCTTCGACCCCTGAGCGTCCCCCTCGGACGCCACGGGCAACTCTCCTTCAAGACGGCGGCCCGATTCGGTCGGATGTTCCGACTTCTCTGAGGACTCGCGGGGGCTTCCTCTGGCCTGACCAAACAAAACCCGGCTTTCAACGTTGCCGGAAAGTGTCATTGCCTTGAGGCGGCCGATCAGTTTGAGCGTCGCGGCGTAATATCGAGCAGGACTTCTCCCGATGTTCGGTTTTCCAGACGTTCGGGTTGCGTCTTGAGTTTCGCCAGTTCGCATCACCCCGCCGAACGCGGGGGATTTGATCTTGACACCCTCCTGACCCCTGTGCTACCACACTCTCGCCGACGGATTCTGCTCGTGCTCTGGTTGCGGCGCTGCCAGCTTGGGGGGCGAGCAGTCGGGGCTGCCCGGGAGGCTGACGGAGGGCCGATCGGCTTGGACGGCCCGGACGCGGCGCGCTCTAATTCCCGCCAGATTTTACTCGTGAAGCAAAGGAGGCGCAATCATGGCGACGAAGGTGAAGCTCAGTCCGCCCAAGGACGGCAAGGCCATCACGCTGCGAGGCAAGAAGGTGGTCGTGCCCGACAACCCCATCATCCCCTTCATCGAGGGGGATGGGACCGGCGTGGATATCTGGCCCGCCTCCCGGCGGGTCCTGGATGCGGCGGTGGCCAAGGCCTACGGCGGGGCCAAGCGCATCGCCTGGTTCGAGATCTACGCGGGGGAGAAGGCCAACCGGGTGTACGAGAAGGCGATCTGGCTTCCCGATGACACGGTCGAGGTCATGCAGAAATACCGGGTGTCCATCAAGGGGCCGCTGACCACGCCGGTGGGTGGCGGCTTCCGGTCCCTGAATGTGGCGTTGCGGCAGATTCTGGACCTCTATGTGTGCCTGCGCCCGGTCCGCTGGTTCAAGGGGGTGCCGTCCCCGGTGAAGCATCCCGAGCTGGTGGACATGGTGGTCTTCCGGGAGAACACGGAGGACATCTACGCCGGCATCGAATGGGAGGCGGGGACACCCGAGGCCAAGAAGATCATCGGGTTTCTGCAGAAGGAGATGAAGGTCAAGAAGATCCGCTTCCCCAAGACCTCCAGCATCGGGATCAAGCCGGTGTCGGTCGAGGGCACCAAGCGGCTGGTGCGCGCCGCCATCCGGTACGCCCTGGAGCACAAGCGCCGCAACGTCACCCTGGTCCACAAGGGCAACATCATGAAGTTCACCGAGGGCGGCTTCCGCAAGTGGGGCTACGAGCTGGTGAAGGAGGAGTTCAAGGACGTGGCGGTGGGTTGGGACGACTGCGGCGGGAACCCCGGGGGGAAGCTCCTGGTCAAGGACGTCATCTGCGACGCCTTCCTGCAGCAGATCCTCACCCGGCCGGCCGAGTACGACGTCATCGCCACCATGAACCTGAACGGCGACTACATCTCCGACGCCCTGGCGGCGGAGGTGGGGGGGATCGGCATCGCCCCCGGCGGCAATATCAACTACGACACCGGCCACGCCATCTTCGAGGCCACCCACGGCACGGCCCCCAAGTACGCGGGACAGGACAAGGTGAATCCGGGCTCGCTGATCCTTTCCGGGGCCATGATGCTGGAACACCTGGGCTGGGTCGAGGCCGCCACCAAAGTCTACGAGGCGATGTCCGCCGCCATCGGCGACAAGATCGTGACGTATGATTTCGCCCGGCTGATGGAGGGTGCGCACGAGGTGAAGTGCTCCGAGTTCGCCAGCGCCATCATCGAGCGCATGTAACGTCCTGAGGCGAGAAAGGAGGCGGGACATGGCACGCAAGAAGATCGCCCTCATCGGGGCGGGTCAGATCGGAGGGAACCTGGCTCTGCTGGCGGCACAGAAGGAGCTGGGCGACATCGTGCTCTTCGACATCCCAGCGGCCGAGGGGATGGCCAAAGGCAAGGCCCTGGACATCTCCCAGCTCCTGCCCGTCGTCGGGCGCGACGCCCGTCTCTCGGGCACGAGCTCCTATGACGACGTGGCCGGGGCCGATCTGTGCATCATCACTGCGGGCATCCCGCGCAAGCCGGGCATGAGCCGCGAGGACCTTCTGGACACGAACATCAAGATCATCACGGACGTGGCCACCAACCTGAAGCGTGCCTGCCCCCACGCCTTCTGCATCGTGGTCGCCAATCCCCTGGACGCCATGGTCTACGCCTTCAAGAAGCTCACCGGGTTCCCCAAACAGCGCGTGGTGGGCATGGCCGGGATGCTGGACTCGGCGCGTTTCCGCACGTTCATCGCCATGGACCTGAACGTCTCGGTGGAGGATGTCCAGGCGTTCGTCCTGGGAGGCCACGGCGACGACATGGTGCCGCTCACCCGCTGCTGCAGCGTGGGCGGGATCCCCGTGACGGAGCTCCTGTCCAAGGAGCGCATGGACGCCGTCGTGGAACGGACCCGGAAGGGGGGCGGGGAGCTGGTGGCCCTCTACAAGACCGGGAGCGCCTACTACGCGCCGGCCGCCGCGGCGATCGTCATGGCCGAGGCCTATCTCAAAGACAAAAAGCGGATTCTGCCGTGCGCCACCTATCTGGAGGGCGAGTACGGAATCCACGGCACCTATTTCGGCGTGCCGGTGGTGATCGGGGCGGGCGGGGTCGAGCGAGTCTTGGAGATCCGGTTGACCGAGAT
>JBIOJT010000210.1:0-8193 GCA_044451055.1 Methylomirabilales bacterium (SeqCode) | reverse complement strand
GGCGGGCGTCAGCGCGAGCGCCTCGTCCCCGGGATCGAGGACGCAGCGGATCCCCACGTTGAGCGCCTGCACGCCGGAAGCAGTCACGACAATCTCGGACAGTGGGTCGAGCTTCACCTCGTGAAGCCTACCATAATAATCGGCCAGATCCTGCCGCAGGCCCGGTAGACCGGCGTTCTCCGTATAGAAGGTGTAGCCTTCCTCCAACGCGGCGGACGCGGCGCGCTTGATGTATCCGGGCGTGGGGATGTTGGATTCTCCGAAGTACAACTTCAGCACGCCGTCCATTTTCATGGCGGCTTCCGCCAGCTCCCGGATGCGGGACTGCGGAACCTGTGCGGCCGAAGTGGCGACGGTGGGCATTGTGTTCATATACCTCCAGTGGGAGAGGAATAAAGTAGCCGGCCGGAAGCTATTGTATATGACGATCCCCCCCGTGCGTCAACAAACAGGGGCACGGGTCGGGCTACACCATTGACTTCGCACCTGCGCTTCCCCCTTTCCCCTTGACGCATCCCTATTCCCTGACGCATGCTCCGGGCGTCTTGGCGCAGCTGTTCGAGCTGGGCTGGGGAACCCGGGCTCTACGCGGATCGGCTCGTCGCGGCGAGGCCAAAGTAGGGTATCTGCTGTCACCCATGGCGGTTTCGGGTACACGAGAACGAACTAGGGAGCACAGCAATGGCGAGAGCGGCGACTCCCCCGCAGTATGATCCTCTGGACTATGATAACCTGGCTCAGAACGTAGTGCGCGCGCTGATGGAGCAGCCGTGCCAGAACTTAGCGCCTGCTCCATTCGAGGGTGTAGGGGTCTACGCGCTCTATTACGTCGGAGACCTGGACTGCTATGAGGCGATACGAGGGGAAGACATTCCAATCTATGTTGGCAGCGCCGTCCTGGCGGGGAAACGCAAGGGAGGCAAGAAAGCCGTCGCCGGTCGAACGTTGCACAATCGCCTAGTCCAGCACACCAAATCCATTCAGCAGGCGGAGAACCTTCGCCTTGAGGATTTCCGTTGCCGCTATTTGGTCGTGGTTCCTGTATGGATCGAGTTGGCGGAGCGATTCCTGATCGAGCATTATCGGACAGCCTGGAACACCGTGATTGACGGCTTCGGGAACCACCCTCCCGGAGCGGGCCGCAAAGACATGAAGCGGCCCCGCTGGGATATCCTGCACCCAGGCCGGGCATAGGCCAAGAGGCTGAGGTCCGCGGAGACGCCCGCCAAGATCATCGCTGAGCTCAAGTCCTCTTGTCTGCTGAGCCCATTCGAAGCTCGACGGCAGTCTCGTATAGTTCGACTTTCTCTTTGGTGGTCCCCGCCCGCACCGACGAGTTGATGATACTGGATCCGGTTCTTTTTTTTCGTACCCGGTGCAGTTCCTGGACCTCGAAGCCGTATCGCTCCGCAATGTGCGCAAAGAGCTGGTCGGTCTTGAATTCGACGCCCTGAAGTATGTTGTTGCCGATCACGACGACGACCAGACCGCCGGGGGCCATCACCCGCGCGGTCGCCTCGCAAAATCTGGCGCAGTCGTTGAAGTACGTGACCGCGTAATTGGCCCACCCCGCCCCGCCATACGCTCCTTTCTCCGGGTGAAGAGAGCGAAGCTCGGCTAGTCTTCCTTCCAGTTCTGGATATGAGAAGGCGAGTGGAATCTGGGGCTCAGCTCGGACAGTTTGCCAGAACTTTCCAAAACTGGAGGTTTCCAGCTGCCTTAGATCCGCCGCTTCCGAAACGAAGTCGAGCCAGAACATTTGGGGGCGGGTGTTTCGCACGTAATGATAGTTGTTGAGGTACGGCGGCGACGTGATAAGCACATTTACCAAGGCCCCATCAAGACGGCTGGCGGCTCCCGTGAGGTAAGATTCGTTGAGGACACGGCTTCTTGGCCGACGTCTTGCTTTGCCACTCCCGATCTGCCAAGCTTCAATATCGTGAGCCATGCGAAGCAGCTTATCCCGCAGGATCCGGGGGAGATCTGCGTCTGCAATGACATTCTTTCCAACCGCTGCCCGTCGCCCGAGGCTGGGTTCGTAGGTGTAGTTGGATACACCTACCATCACGGCGCCTAACGCCAGACATATCAGTCGGCGCAGCCAGTCCTCCTTCTCCTCGGCGATGAAATCCTTGGCGAAGAGAACTTGTTGCTGAACCCTGGGGCTGAAGAAGGGGTCGCGGGTGTGGAATCCCGGTGGCGGCTGACTGTTCGGTTTGCCCCCACCGCCTCGCAGGCGGCTTCGTAGTTCAAACTCGATTCTCTCTGCAGCTTGGCGGATGACGGCGGGATCGTGATAGAGTGCTTCCAGTTTGACTTGACAGGCCAGGGCTGCGTAGGGGTTGATCTCGAATCCCAGGACGTCGCAGTGACGCCGAATTCCCTCCACCAGTGTCGTGCCGACGCCGGCGAACGGGTCGAGCACAGTCAGCTTCGATGCTCTGCCCAATTCCCTGTCGAGAATCTCACCCACGAAAGAGGCCGAAAAACCGGCGATCCACGGCACCCAGCTATGTATGGGCTCTTCGCGGTTTTTCGTGAAAGCCGTGTCGCCAAAACCGTTGCTTCCCGGCCGCTCAGCACCTATGGCGGTGGGCAAATAAAGTTGCCCTACCGGTTCCGAAACGACGGGTGCCCTGCTCCCAGTGGGCTCCGTGCCCGCCAACCATTCCTCAAGGGCCTTCCTCAAGAACCGCCACTCACGCCCTACCCGCTGGCATGGGACCTTACTCGTCTTGGCCATCTCCCGCAGCGTCTTCTCACTCACACGGACGTAGTCCGCTGCTTCCTTCAGCCGTAATACTTCGGAGTTTTCCACCTAAAGCCTCCGAGAAATTCCGTTACCTTCCGGTAGACTTTGCAGCATTATTGCCCTGAAGTCGAATTTTATCAAGCCAATTCTGGATAGGTGGGAAGTGATTGCGGGGGATTATCAGGCACGCCCGCGCCCCATGCTGCCGACAATCCAAACGAGGCCGCTGGGGTCAAATGCTCTGTGTGCGAGCCCCTGACTGCTGCGGCGCACTTATCCCGGCCCTACTCAAAGCGGGAAATGACTTAGGCGGGGGGGTCGTCCGGTATCCTCTACCCGAGGGGCGGGACAGGCGGCCAGCAGTCGCATCCCGTTCAGGGTCACGAGCACCGAGGCGCCCATGTCCCCGAGGACGGCCAGCCACAAGGTGAGCCAGCCGGGAAAGACGGCCGCGATGGCGAGGGCCTTGATCGCGAGGGAGAAACCGATATTCTGACGGATGACCCGGGCTGCGTCCTGTCCCAGTCGCACGAGGAAGGGAAGCTTGGACAGATCGTCAGCCATGAGGGCGACGTCGGCCGACTCCAGTGCCACGTCGCTCCCGGCGACTCCCATGGCGATGCCCACGCTGGACGCGGCCAGGGCCGGTGCGTCATTCACGCCATCGCCGACCATGGCAAGGCTGCCGAACTCGGCCCGCAGGGCCCGCACCGCCTCGAGCTTCTGCTCCGGGAGGATCTCGGACCGGAGCGTGTCTGCGCCGATCTGGTGGGCGATCCGCTGGGCGATAGCGCGGTTGTCGCCTGTCAGGAGGGCGATGTGCTGAATGCCGACAGCCCGGAGCCCGGCGACCGCCTGCCGGCTCTCCGGCCGGAGCTGGTCCGCCAAGGCCAGGATCCCCAGGATGCCCTGGGGGGTGCCCACCAACATCACCGTCTTGCCCTCTTGCTCCAGTGAGGCCACCCGATCCTCAACCCCGATGCCGTTTCCCATCTCCACAAAGAGTCGAGGACTGCCAACGTACACGGCCTGGCCTTTCACGATGGCGTGACCGCCCTTGCCCGGAATCGCCGTGAATCTCTCGGCTGCGGGGAGGGAAAAGTTCCGACGCCTGGCCGCACGCCCGACCGCCCGGGCCAGGGGATGTTCCGATTGTGTCTCCACTGCCGCTGCCAGCGCCAGGAGGTCCTCGGATGATCTGCCGTCCACGGGGATGACGTCGGTCACCTCGGGCTCACCCCGAGTGAGGGTGCCGGTCTTGTCCAGGGCGACTGCCTTGAGGCGCCCTAGCTCCTCCAGGTAGGCGCCCCCCTTGATCAGGATCCCGCGCCGGGCGGCATTGGCGATGGCCGAGACGATCGTCACCGGCGTGGAGACCACCAGAGCGCATGGGCAGGAAACGATCAGCAGGGCCAGGCCGCGGTAGATCCAGGGACTCCACGGCTGGCCGACGGCGAGCGGTGGAACCAGCATGAGGCCGACGGCTAGGGCGAAGACGGCGGGCGTGTAGACCCGGGCGAACTGATCCACGAACTGCTGGGAGGGCGCCCGCTGCGCTTGGGCCTCCTCGACGAGGTGGATGATGCGGGCCAGCGTCGTGTCCTCGACGCGCCGGGTGACTGCCACCTCCAGCGCGCCGTGCCCGTTCAGGCTTCCCGCAAAGACCGGATCCCCCGGGGCCTTGTCAACCGGCACGGACTCTCCGGTGATGGGGGCCTGGTTCACAGCGGACGTCCCCACCCGGACGATCCCGTCCATCGAAAGCTTCTCCCCGGGCCGCACCAGGAAGAGGTCGCCCACCTTCACGTCCTCGACGGGGACGACGATCTCCGCACCATCCCGCCGGACCCGCGCCTCCTTGGGGGCGAGGTCTAACAGGGCCCGGATGGATCGGCGGGCCCGGTCCATCGTGTACCCCTCGAGCCAGTTGGAGACGGCGTAGAGGAACGCGACCACCGCGCCCTCTTCCCACTGCCCGATGAGGGCGGCGCCGGTCACCGCGCCGGTCATCATCCCGTTCATGTCGAACCGGAACCGGGCGAGGGCACGGAGGCCCTGACGGATCGTGGCGTACCCCCCGATCAGCATGGCAGCGGCGAAGAGGGGGATGGCTGTGCGCGGAGAATAGCCGAAGAGCCCGGCGCCCCATCCCGCCAGGATGAAGAGGCCCGCCACTGCCATCCGGAGCTCGGGCAAGCGATGAACCCACCCCGTGGCCCGCACGACCGGTGTGCCCTCCAGTCGGGCGATGGCCCCATCGTGCTGGAGGGCCTCGCGGATGACCGCCTTGGGATCGAAGGCTCCCTCCACGGTGAGCTTGGCTGCCCCGAAGTTCAGGACCGCCCGGGTGACCCCCGGAAGCTCCGCCACGGCACGCTCGAGCCGCGCGGCGCAGTTCATTCACGTGAGGCCGGTCAGCCGGAACGTGCGTGCGGCCGGAACTGCCAAGCCGAAAGGATTGCCCATACGAGATTCCTACTCCCGGCATTGAACGAGCCTTACCGCTCGTTATGCGTGCACTCGTACACCTGCCGGGCCACGTTCGCCAGGATCCCCTCGGCGATCTTGATCAGGTCCCGGACCCTTCGCTCTTGCAGCCGATAGTAGACGTACTTCCCCCGCTTCTCGCTCTGCACCAGCCCACAGCCTGCGAGACAGGCCAAGTGGGCGGAGACGTTGGCCGACGAGGTCTCCGTCGCTTGGGCGATCTCTCCCACGCTTTGCTCGCCCTCCATCAGCGCCTCCAGGATGGCCAGTCGCGTGGGGTTCGGCAAAACCGCGGAACAGCTTCGCCTTGAGGGCCGTGGCGTCCATCGTCTTCAACATCGCCGCCTCCCAGCTTATCCAAACATTCAAATAGACTATTGAATGTTAGGATGAGAGTCTCTGCCTGTCAAGAGGGCATACGTCCGGCGGCACCACGGGCGCGGTTCGGAATCACACGGAGGGAAACCGCAAGACTCAGGGGCACAGGAAGGCCTGCGGTCCAACGACCGGAGGAAGCAGGCTGTGAGCGTGAGCGATGAAGAGAAGGTCCGGCCGGACTACTTCGCCGCCTGGATCACTTCCTCGAGCTCCCGGGCACGGGCGGGGTCCAGCGAGCTGAGGCGCGCCAGGACCGCCTGGGCGTCTTCCAGGCGCCCCATCTTCACGTAGGTCTCGCCCAGATATTCCAGCGCCTCCGGAAAGTCCGGCCGGAGTCGCAAAGCCTGATCATAGGCCTTCAACGCCTCAGCGAACTGGCCGGTCTGGCGCAGTGCGAACCCCAGTTCATTCCACGCCTCCGGAAAGTTTGGCCGGATGTCCACGGCGCGACGGAAGCCGGCGATAGCCTCCGAGAACCGCTTGGCCGACTTGGCCTCCAGCCCCTTGTTATACTCCGCTTCAGCCGAGCGCGGAGCCACTGGGGGAGGGACCGTCCCGCTCCCCACGGCCAGAGCCAGCAGGGGCAAGCAGAGGGAAATGAGCAGGCCAAGACACGCGAAGCAGCTCATGTGGGATCGGTGAGACATTGTGCTCCTCCTCCGGAATTGTTGGTCCAGTCTGATTGTCCAAACACCGGAGGAGGATGAGAAGTTCCCGGTGGCTGGCCACCATCTTGTTCAGCGTGGCCAATCACACGGCGGGTCTCCCGCGGGGTGGTCTTGAACTCGCGGTCAACGCTAGGTCTTGGGGAAAAGTTCATTCGGCGCAAAGGATGGCCGCAGCCTACAGCCGGTCTCTCGGGGCGACGCGCCACCAGATGACGGCACTCTGCCGCCGCATGGGCGCCACCAGGCGCGATCCCACCCGCTGCAACTTGGTCTGCAGGAAGGCGAGGAGCCGTCGCTCTTGCTCGGGATCCGTGAGCCGCATCTGCTCTTTCCAGAACTCCACGGCCTCCTGCAGATCCTCGAACGGCTGGTCGAAATGATAGTCGATGATCTGGACATTGGCGTAGATCCCGAGGCCGTGAAGGAGCGTGACCGTCCGCAAATAATCGTCCCGGCCCGGAAACTGTCGCCCGAGAAGGAGAGGATATAACTCCCCAAGGTAGAACTTCTCCATCCCTGGCCCGACGTTCTGGATCAGCGCGATAGCCCGACGCGCCAGCGGCTCGGCCAAGGTCAAGAACCCCAGCAGGTCATCGAAGATGGAGGAAACGTTCGCCACCAGGATAAGATCGTGGGGCGGCAGTGCAATCTCTCCCCAGGCGGCGGGTGTGCAGGTGACGTTCGTCAGGCGATTGCGCGCGATGTTCGCCCGGAGTTCCTCCAGCATGGCAGGGGCAGGTTCCAGGGCGGTGACCTCTTCCACCGATCGGGCCAGCGGCACGCTGAGGGCCCCCACCCCTGCCCCCACGTCGAGGACGGATCGGCAGCCGAGCAGGATAGGCTCCAGAGCCTTGAGAGTGTGTGCCGGGAAGTTGCTGATCTGCACCGCCTGAGTAAACCAGCGGGCTCGGCGTGGCGTCCAAAAGTGTTCGTCGCGCTCGGGGCGTGGAGTCACGGATGCCTCCGATGGATGAGACGGTGCACGGCCGACGTAATCATACCGATGCTCGCTGCCGCCCGACAATGAAAAACTGTCGCAGGCGACGGCGTGAGGAGGGGGTAGGCTGCCTCGGGGCTGAGGGCTGGCGTGCTCGGATTCAGCAGGCGCGGATCTTGCGGGCGATGGTCAGCCACTCCCGGTGCGTGACCGGGCCGCTATCCGGGACCTCGGCGAGATCCACCTCCTCGAGGGTGAGTAGGTCGAACCGATCGGGCGGCAGGAGCGCACGCAGGTCCGCCTCGTCGAAGAAATGGATGACCTTCCCCTTCGGGTCCACACGGGTGTTCGGTTCCGGATCCGGGTCCCAGGCGGCGAAACCGGCCTCATTCACGGAAAGGTTGGCCATGGCGATCAGGCCGCCGTCCCGCGTGAGGCGCCACAGTTGGTTCGCCATGGTCTGGCGGACAGGCGCCGGCTGGAGATGAATCACATGAATCGCGACCGTCGCGTCAAACGACCCCGGCCGCAGGCGCGTCTCGGCCAGATCATCCCGGAGGAGGGTGATCTGCAGGCCTTCTGCCTGCGCCCGCTGTCGCACCCACTGCAAGGCGTTCCCGCTGATCTCGGTTCCCGTCACCTCGAATCCCTCGCGCGCGTACAGCAAGGCATCGCGGCCGGAGCCACACCCGGCCTCCAAGATACTCCGCACCCCGTGGGCGCGAAAAACCGCGACGAGCCGGCGCGCGACCGACGTCGGCTCGGTCCCATAGACCAAGGCATCGGCATACCGCGCGTCCCAGAACGCGACTGCATGCTCAGGCTCGACCACCCGTCTCATCAAAGGCCCTCACCACCCCGACTTAACCACAGATTTCGCAGATGTCACCCCCACCCGAGCCCTCCCCCCTCCGAGGGGGAGGGATGGGGAGGGGGGCGGTCCGCTTCCTGGCCGCTTCCAGCGCCCTGCG
>JBIOJT010000209.1:0-8194 GCA_044451055.1 Methylomirabilales bacterium (SeqCode) | reverse complement strand
GATCGGCTCATTGCGACTCAGGCTGCGGTGACAGGCCCCCCGCAGCGGAGTCTCCGGCGCCGCCGTTACCCCACTGGCCCCTCGCCGCGGACTGAGATTTTCATTGAACAGTTACACTGAGATATTGACTGAACTACAACATGCGGGCCGGGCGGACGCGAGGGATGATTTGCCGGAGCCGCAGGGTCAGCACGGGAGTTTACCCTTGACAATGAAACCCGGGTGGTGCTAGGAACGTGTTCATTCCGAACGCAATGCGGACGCGATGTCCGTATTCTGAGACAGGGTGACGGCCGTGGAGAATCGCTCCCTGACGAAAGCCCTGGCCCTCATCGAGGCCCTGGCATCCAGCTCCCGTCCGCTGACCGCCGTTCAGCTCAGCCACGCCCTGACGCTCACCCGCCCCACGGTATACCGGATCCTGAAGACGCTGGCCCAGCATGGGTTCGTCACCCGTGAAGAGGGCGGGCCGTCCTATCGTCTAAGTTTCAAGTTGCTCGATCTCGGTCAGCGGGTCCTGGAGCGGACGGACCTGCTCGACGTGTCGCGACCGGTCCTCCGGAAGCTCGGCGCGCAATGTCACGAGACCGTCCACCTTGCCGTTCCGGAGGACGAGCGCATGGTGTACCTGGACAAGCTGGAAGGATCGGGTCCATTCTGCACGCACTCGCGCCTCGGCCGGAGCGTTCCGATGCATTGCACGGCCCTGGGGAAGTCTGTCCTGGCCTTTCTGCCGTCCCAGAAGGCTCGAGCGGTCCTGCTGCGTCAGGGCATGCCCAGACACAGCCCGCGCACGATTGTCGTGCTCTCCAGGATGGAACGTGAGCTCGGCCGCGTCCGACGGCAGGGTTATGCCATTGACGACGTGGAGTTCGAGGAGGGCGTGCGCTGCGTGGGTGCGCCGATCTTCGATCACCGTGGAACCCCCATCGCGGCGATCAGTGTCAGCGCCCCGGTCTCCCGCCTGCCGCTCGCCAAGACCCACGAGGTTGGCGCGATGGTGCGTGAGGGAGCGGCGAATATTTCGCGAGCAATGGGCTGGGGTTCCGGCGCTGGCCGGCACACCGCCGTCGTCATCCCCGTGCATGCGGGGAAATCATTCGTGAGCCGATCGGTGGGTCTCGGGCGACCGCTGGTCCTGAGGAAGCGGTCCGAGAGGACTCCACAGCAGGCGAAGGAGGTGATCGCGCGAAGGTGAGGACGGGAACCAGGGATGGATGCAGAACGAGTCGGCGCGGTCCGGCAGGCGATCCGACCCCGTTCGCACTCCAGGGCCGGTAGCCAAAAGAGGGTTGACTTGAGAAGGAGGAGAGGACATGGATGACCGTTGGCGATTTTCCCGTCGGCAGTTCCTGCAAACACTGGCCGCGTCCGGGGCCATCACCGCGGCGGATCTCGCCTGGTGGGAGGAGCCATTTGGTTGGACGCGCAAGGCCCACGCCGCCAGCACCGTCCGGTTCCAGTTCAGCGTCCCGGAGCCGCTCCGCATCTCCCTGATCGAGTCCCTGGTGGATCGCTTCAACAAGTCGCAGTCGGATGTCGAGGTGAAGGTGGAGTTCGTCCCCCAGGCCCAGGCGCGGCAGAAGCTGATCACGGCCATCGCAGCCGGAAACCCGCCGGACTGCTGCCAGATGTGGGACAACTGGCTGGGCGAGTTCGACGGCATGGGGGCCCTGGAGGACCTCACCGGGCGGATGAAGGAGTGGAAGTACTACGCCAGCACGGTGCCCACGGCTTGGCAAACCGTCAGCCTGAAGGGCAGCATCGTGTCCTTCCCGTTGGCCCTCACCAACGACGCCATCTTCATCCGAACGGACCGGGTGAAAGAGTACGGCCTAAAGATGCCCACCTTCGATTGGAGCTGGGACGATTTCCTGACCCTGGCCAAGGGCTTCACCAAGCCGGAGAAGAACCAGTACGGCTTCGGGTTGCGCGGCGGGGGGACGTGGGCCGTCCTGTACGCCACCGAGTTCATGTACGGGAACGGCGCCCAGGTGCTGAAGGACGGCAAGGTCGTCATCAACTCGCCGGAGGCGGTCTCGGCCTTCGAGTGGTACATCGACCTCATCCGCAAGTGGAAGGTCACCCCGCCCAGCGCCCCGACCGACGCCTATCGCCAGATCGTCGAGGGGTTCGGACGCGGCGTGACCAGCCTGTACCTCCACAACTCCGGCTCCATCGAGGAGCAGAAGAAGTTCGTGGGAGAGCCCAACTTCGCCACGTTCCCGATCCCGGTCGGCCCGGCGAAGAAGCGCAACTCGTTCTTCTTCTCCGAGACCCTGACCATGTTCAAGGGTGGCAAGAACAAGGAGGGGGCCTGGAAGTTCCTGACCTGGATGATGGACGACGAGCAGCACTACCAGTACTGCAAGACCCTCGGGCTGCTGCCCACCCGGCAGAACCTGTCCGAGCGGCCGCCGTACACCGAGCCCTCCTACGCGGGCTTCGTCAAGTCCATCCCCTTCTCGATCGTGAGTCCGTACCTGGCCTACCCGGGGTGGGGCGGCAAGCTGGATTCGGAGGGGGTGCCCATGTTCCAGCAGGCGTTCGTTGGCCAGATCACACCAAAGCAGTGTCTGGACAAGTTTGCTGAGATGCTGAGCAAGAACATGGCGTAGAGACCGTCTCCGTTGCTGTGTCGGCCCTGGGGCCCCGGCTGTTGCGGGACCCCGGGGCCGTTTGCCGTTTACGCCCGCTCCGCTGGAGTCCTCGTGGCCGGCTGGCCTCCCACCATGGAAGGGCTTGTCCCGCGTGCCTATGTCTCGTGCACCGCAGGAACCCTTGCAGACCCCTTGACACCCCTTGGAAGCATATGTTAGACGGGTGCGTTGGCGAGGGGATCGTGCTCCCTGGTGATGGCTAAATGGAGAGGAGAGAAGCACAATGTCACACGAAAATTTCAGCGCATCCCGGCGGCAGTTCTTGCAGACGCTGGCCGCCTCGGGCGCCATCGCGGCCAGCGACCTCGCCTGGTGGGAGGCGCCCTTCCTCTCCCCACGCAGGGCATCGGCCGCAAGCACCGTCCGTTTCCAGTTCAGCGTGCCCGAGCCTCTGCGGATCACGATGGTCGAATCGCTCATCGAGCGTTTCCACAAGGCGCAGTCCGAGGTGGAAGTCAAGGTGGAGTTCGTCCCGCAGGCGCAGGCGCGGCAGAAGCTGATCACCGGCGTGGTGGCGGGGAATCCGCCGGATTGCTGTCATATGTACGATAGCTGGCTGGGCGAGTTCGACGGGATGGGGGCGCTGGAGGACCTCACCAGTCAGATTAAGAGCTGGAAGCACTACGGCGATACTACACCCACGGCCTGGGAGACGGTGACGGTGAAGGGCAAGATCCTCTCTTTCCCGTGGACGATCACCAACGACGCCATCTTCGTCCGGACGGACCGGGTGAAAGAATACGGCCTGCCGGCGCCGAAGGACGACTGGACCTGGGACGATTTCCTCACCTTGGCGAAGGGCTTCACCAAGACGGACAAGAACCAGTACGGCTTCGGACTGCGCGGTGGCGGCAACTGGGCGGTCCTCTACGCGACGGAGTTCATGATCAGCAACGGCGCCCAGGTGCTGAGGGACGGCAAGGTGGTCATCAACTCCAAGGAGGCCGTCGAGGCCTTCGATTGGTACCTGGACCTGCTCCGGAAGCACAAGGTGGCCCCGCCGAGCGCGCCCACCGACGGCTATCGCCAGATCGTCGAGGGCTTCGGCCGCGGTGTCACCAGCATGGTCCTCCACAACTCCGGCTCGGTCGAAGAGCAGAAGAAGGCGGTGGGTGAGGCGAACTTCGCCACCGTGCCTCTGCCCCTCGGCCCGGCCAAGAAGCGCGCCTCGATGTACCTGACCGAGACGCTCACCATGTTCAAGGCGGCCAAGAACAAGGAAGGGGCCTGGAAGTTCATGACCTTCCTGATGGAGGATGACCCCAACTACGAATTCGCCAAGGCGTTGGGGCTCCTGCCCGCGCGGAAGGCCCTCACCAACCGGCCGCCATATACGGGGCCCTCGTATTCGGGCTTCGTCAAGTCGTTCCCCTTCTCGATAATCAACCCGTATCTCGTCTATCCGGGCTGGGGTGGAAAACTGGATTCGGAGGGGGTGCCGCTGTTCCAGCAGGCGATGGTCGGGAAGCTTTCGGCCAAAGAGTGTCTGGACAAGTTCGCCGAGGTCCTGACCAAGAACATGATGTGAGGCGTCACCTCATCGGCTCTTGCGTGCCCCCGGGTACCCCAACGCGTTGGTGACCCGGGGTCGTTTGGCGCCAACCCGCACTTCTTGGGGGCAGCCCGGGTGAATCAACAAGCCACAATCGCCGTGCCCGCGCCGCGGGCGCTCATCTCCCGTACGACGCGGGAGACCCTCTCCAATTACGGCTATCTCCTGCCGGCGGCCGTCTGCCTGGGGGGCACGGTCCTCTTCCCGATCCTCAAAGCCATCCACATGAGCCTGTACCACAATGTCCTCTCCCGTCCGCAGGACTACCGCTTCATCGGCCTCGGCAACTACCTGCGGATGATCCATGACCCGACGTTCTGGCTGACGCTGAAGAATTCATTCGTCTGGGTCTTCTTTTCGGTCAGCATCCAGTTCGTGCTGGGCTTTTTGGGCGCACTGCTCCTGAACGCCGAGTTCAAGGGGCGGGCATTTTGCCGGACCCTGAACCTGCTCCCCTGGATCATCCCGGGCGTGGTCGTCGGGCTGGTGTGGGAGTACTTGTACCAGCCGAACTACGGGCCGCTCAATGACATCCTCAGGCACGTGGGACTACTGCGTGTGCCCATCGCGTGGTTGAGCGAGCCCACATTCGCCATGGCCGGAGTCATCTTCGCCAACATCTGGCGGGGGATCCCATTCTTCAGCATCATGATCCTGGCGGGCCTGCAGGCCATCCCGGACGAGGTGTACGAGGCGGCCACGGTGGACGGTGCCAGCGTCACCCAGCGGTTCTGGCACGTCACGCTGCCCATGCTGCGGCCCATCATCGTGGTCGCCACGGCGACCCGCATCATCTGGACATTCAACTACGCCGACCTGATCTTCGTCATGACCAGCGGCGGCCCGGCTAACGCAACACAGATCACCTCGAGTTACACGCTCCTCACGGCGTACACGGATCTGGACTTTGGCTACGCCGCAACGCTATCGGTGATCCTTTTGGTCATCATGCTGGTCTTCACGGCTTTCTACCTGAAGTTCACGAAGGGCGTGGAGTCGGTGTCGGGATGAAAAAACATCGGTCTGGGGATCTCCTCGAGCGCATCCTGGGCGGCCCGGTCCTCTGGGCCGGCCTCACGATCATGACGCTCTTTGCCATGGGGCCGTTTCTCTGGGCCCTCTCTGCTTCCCTGAAGACGCGGGTGGAGCTGTACGCCACGCCCATCACCTACATTCCCGCCCATCCCACCTTCCGCAACTACGTGGAGGCCTGGACGTCGCGCCTCACCCCGTTCAGCATCTTCTTCGCCAACAGCCTGTGGGTCTCCTCGGTCACCATGGTGGCCACCATCGTGATCTCCACCTCGGCCGGCTACGCCCTGGCGCGCTTCCGGTTCATCGGCAAGAACACGCTGATGCTGGTCTTCCTGGCCACCCAGATGTTCCCCGCCGTCCTGCTCATCGCGCCCCTCCTCTCCCAATGGTACGCGCTGGGCCTGATCGACACCTACCAGGCGCTGATCTATTCCAACTTCTCGTTCACGGTCCCGTTCACGGTCTGGATGCTGGTCGGCTACTTCGAGAGCATCCCGCGCGAGCTGGAGGAGAGCGCCATGATCGACGGCTCCAGCCGATTCGGCGCCATGCTCCGGATCATCGTGCCCCTGGCGGCACCGGGGATCGCCGCCACCGCCATCTTCGCCTTCGTCTCCTCCTGGAGCGAGCTGCTCTTCGCCACCACGTTCACCAGCAGCACCAATATGCGGACGCTGTCGGCGGGCCTCCTGTACATGGCCGGCCAGTACGAGGTCCAGTGGGGCCAGCTTTCCGCCGGCGTCATGATCAGCACCATCCCGGTGGCCGTCCTCTTCACCTTCCTCCAGAAGCACCTCATCAAGGGCCTGACCGCCGGCGCCATGAAGGGCTAGCGACCGGCAGCCGGGTCCGCACGAATGGCGCCGGGGAGCAGTGTGCCCCCAGGGCGGACCGCTCGTACGATCAAAGGGAGGGTTGCGCTTTCCGGTTGACAGCGGCCAGTCGTCTTGAGTAGCGTTCCTCTGGTGCCGGACCATACGCCTCGTTTTTGACCGACTGGGTCTTACTACGCAGCGCGGAATAATGGCTACACCGTTCCCCGCGCTGCTTCGTTCGCGGGGAAGGCCCTCGCCCTTGCACAGGATCCGCGGCAAGGGCTCAGCCCTCCCCACGCACCCACGCCTTCGTCGCGGGTACCCGACCGAGAGGGGCGGGCCGCCGCCCCTCCTCGGACTCTCCCCCGGACTGTGCGGTCCGGGAGGGACTGTCGCCTATTTTACGCACCGCACAGTATCCACGCGAACATTTACAGGGAGGGTCGTACAGATGACGTCAATTCCGCGATTCGATGTGCTCGAGGGCTGGGAGAAGCTGCCGGTGGGCTATGTGCACAAGGATGTGGACGGTGTAGCAACCGACTCTCGGGATCGGGCCTATCTGCTCACCCGGGGGGACGCCCGCGTCATCGTCTACGAGCGGGACGGGACCTTCGTCACCTCCTGGGGTGAAGATATCTTCACGCCGCGAACCCATGGCATCTGCATCGGTCCGGACGACTCGGTCTGGACCGTGGATGATGGGGACCATACCGTCCGAAAATTCACGCCAGACGGCAAGCAGCTCATGATCATCGGCACACCCGGAGTCGCATCGGACACGGGCTACGACGGGAAGACCGTGAAGAGCATCACACGCGGCGGACCGCCGTTCAATCGCCCGACGGACGCTGCGGTCTCGCCGAACGGCGACCTGTACGTCGTGGACGGGTACGGGAACGCCCGGGTCCATCACTTCACGGCCGACGGCAAGCTGATTCGATCCTGGGGGGAACCCGGTACCGGACCCGGACAGTTCCACTTGCCCCACGCGGTCTTCGTGGCTCGCGACGGCCGGGTGTTGGTTGCGGATCGGGAGAACGATCGCATCCAGTTCTTCAGCCCGGAGGGGGAATATCTCGACCAGTGGACTCACGTGCAACGGCCTACGGACATCTATATCGATCGTGACGGATTGGTCTACGTTTCCGAGCTGTGGTGGCGGGTCGGCCAGAGTTCCTTCGTCCACGGTCCGATCAAGTACGACCTGCCGGGGCGACTCAGCGTGTTCGACTTGGAGGGGAACCTCTTGCTGCGCTGGTGCAGCGCCGACCGCTGTGCCGCCGGCAACTTCATCGCGCCGCACACCCTCTGCGTGGACTCGCGGGGAGATCTCTACGTGGGAGAGGTGACGTACACCTTCGCGGTCAAGAATGGCCTCGTGCCAGCGGACGCGCACACGTTTCAGAAGTTCATGCGGAAGTGATGGCGGCTCTTGCGACGATTGTCAGAAGCGTGCGGTAGCTATCCGCGGTAGGCTGCCTGAAGGGCCGACCGAGAGACAGCCATTCGACCACCAAAACACGAAGGGCACCGGGATTCTCCCGGTGCCCTTCTGTCTTCGGCTTTCCTCCCACCCGCCAAACCTAGTCGAACACGACGAGGCCGCGAGCCACTTCCCCGCCGCCGAGCACCCGGAAGGCGTCGTTGATCTCGGTCAACCCGAACCGGTGGGAGACCAACTCCTTGAGCTTCAGCTTGCCGGCCTGGTACAGCGCAAGGATGCGCGGGAAGTCCGTCGCCGGCCGAATGTTCCCGTAGGCGGTGCCCATGATGGCCCGAGAGGTCCGCATCATCGCCAACGGGTCAAGGGTGAGGGTTGCACCGGGAGGCGCCATCCCGACGATGACGGCCAGGCCGCCCTTGCGGAGCGATTCGAAGGCCTGCTCGATCGTCTTGGGCTGGCTGATGACCTCGAAGGCATAATCGGCCCCGAACCCCCCGGTGAGCGCGCGGACCCGGCTCACCACGTCCTCGTGGCTGCCGTTGATGCAGTGGGTGGCGCCGAACTGCTCCGCGTATTTCAGCTTGTTGTCGCGGATGTCCACCGCGATGATGCGAGCCGAGCCGACCAGGGCCGCAGCCTGGATCACGTTCAGTCCCACGCCGCCGCAGCCCACGACCAGGACGCT
>JBIOJT010000208.1:0-8206 GCA_044451055.1 Methylomirabilales bacterium (SeqCode) | reverse complement strand
GCCAGGATCAAACTCTCCGAGTAATTATGTTCTCTCTTGTGAGAGATCTCGGACCACCCCGTCTCTGGCAGACGGGGATGGAATTGCGCGTGTGTCCACCCACAAGCCAGTAGCAATGATATTCGATTGTCAGAGAACAGAAGTGGCGGGCCGCGACACCTCCCGCCACAAAGAATCTAGAACGTTTCGCCTGATCGGTCAAGAGTCCAACTCATGAATCTACGACCTGGCGGACCTGTGTTTTTACCTCACTTCCCCTGACCTGTCAAGCAATTTTTTTCCCCGCAGTCCGATATACCTTGTTCGGTTATTTGGGCGCCAATACTCTGAAAAATCGGCGTTTTCCGACCTGGACCCGTCGCTCCCGGTCGAGGAGAACCCGGAAGTCCTCATCTCGAATGGCCTCCCCGTCCACCTCGACTCCCCCTTGCCGGATCAGCCGCCTCGCCTCGGATCCGCTGGAGGCGGCTCCGGCGAACGTCATCAGGCGAACGAGCCAGATCTTCCCGCCGGGCTCCAGGAGGTCGGCTGGAGGCGTCACCGCTGGCGCATCAGCCGGAAAGACTCGGGCACTGAAGGTCTCGTTGAATCGCCGGGCCGCTTCCTCGGCCGCTTCAGCCGAATGGTATTGAGCCACCAAGGCCTTCGCCAGCCGTATCTTGGCGTCCCTCGGATGCACCGAGCCATTGGCGATCCCCGCCTGGATCGTCACGATCTCTTCCCGAGGGATGGCGGTCGCCAACTCCATATAACGCACGATCAAATTATCGGGGATGGACATGGCCTTCCCGAAGATCGCCTGGGGAGGCTCGTCGATGCCGATATAGTTTCCCAGGCTCTTGCTCATCTTCTGGACGCCGTCCAGGCCCTCCAGGATCGGTAGCGTCATGATGACCTGCGGCTCGAGCCCATTGTCCCGCATAAGCTCGCGTCCAACCAGGAGATTGAATTTCTGATCCGTCCCCCCTAGCTCAACGTCGGCTCGCAACGCCACAGAATCGTATCCCTGTAGGAGCGGGTACAGGAACTCGTGGAGGCTGATGGGACGCCCCTCGGCGAAGCGCTTCTGGAAATCATCCCGCTCCAGCATCCGGGCCACCGTGTAACGCGCGGCCAGCTTGATCATCCCCTCGGAGCCCAGCGCCTTCCCCCAGCGGCTGTTGTACTCGATGATCGTGCGCTGTGGATCCAGGATCTTGAAGATCTGTCGCTTGTAGGTCTCCGCGTTTTGCTGAATCTGCTCGGTGGTGAGGGGTTTGCGGGTCTCGGACCGGCCGCTCGGATCCCCGATCATCCCGGTGAAGTCGCCGATGAGGAAGATGACATCGTGGCCGAGAGCCTGGAATTCCCGCAGCTTGTGAATGACCACGCTGTGCCCAATGTGGAGGTCCGGCGCCGTAGGATCGAGGCCGAGCTTTACCCGGAGCCGCGTCCCCGTGGAGAGCGACCGCCGGAGCTTCTCGTACAACTCCTCCTCCACCAAAAGGTCCACCGCCCTGGCCTTCAGCACCTCCAACTGTCGGCGGGCTTCCCGATCCACGTCCATGTCGCTCGCTCCGACTCGGCTGGCCCCGATCCGGATGCTTCATTACCACTCGGCTGTGCGGACCTCTGCGGGAATTCGAGTCCGCCGAGCATTCCGGATCGGGGGAGGCAGTCGCATCTTGTACCACAGCGACCGAGGCCTCGCAACCGAAAAGGCCGCCGCCCGGTCCCCCGCCCTCGCGCCTGGCCTCTGCACCATCCAGGTTCCCGGATGAGCCACACAGGTGGGACAAGCCGTGGTCCCGGGCGCGCCCCTTTTCTCCTCCATGTCCATGTGCTATAGTTCGGCCAACATGGCGTTCAGTAGACGTGCCGGGCGATCATATGCCAGCCGGCAGGCATTTTGGCGCCGCCTCGTCTTCGCCGGTCTGTCGAGCCTGCTGATCTTTCTGGTCATCGGCCTGGGTGCCGCCGCAGGTATCTTCGTCGGGTTCCTCCGCGACCTCCCCAGCCTGGACGGCCTCGAAGACTACCAGCCCAGCCTCGTAACCACCCTGTACACAGATCAGGATGAACCTTTCGCCTCGTTTTACGAGCAGCGGCGCATCCTGCTTCCCCTGACCAAGATCCCGGTTCAGCTCAGACAAGCCGTCCTGGCCACCGAGGATTCCCACTTCTACGAGCACCGCGGGCTCTACCCCCGGGCCATCGCCCGCGCCATGATCATGAACGTCATCAGCCGGAGGAAGTCCCAGGGGGGCAGCACCATCACCCAGCAACTGGCCCGCGTCCTCTTCCTCACGCCCGAAAAGAGCTTCACCCGCAAGATCAAAGAAGCCCTCCTGGCCGTCGAGATCGAAAAGCATTATTCCAAAGATAAGATCCTGGAGCTCTATTTCAACCAGGTGTACTTCGGCCACGGGGCCTATGGAGTGGAAGCCGCGGCGCAGACGTACTTCAAGAAATCGGTGGGGGAGCTCAGCTTGGCTGAGGCAGCCATGCTGGCCGGGCTCCCCAGTGCCCCGAACCGGTTCTCTCCTATCCTGGAGCCGGCACGCGCCCGCCGGCGGCGTGACCACGTGCTGAACCGCATGGTGGAGATGAAGTTCATCAGTCGGGAACAGGCTGCGACAGCCGGCCGGACCCCCTTCGACGAGACGCTCTTCACGCGCAGCCGAACCTTTGCCCCCTACTTCGTCGAGCACGTCCGACAGTCGCTGGAGGAAACCTACGGTGCCTACATGCTCTACAACAGTGGGCTGAAGGTCTACACCACGCTCAATCTGAGGATGCAGCGTGCCGCCGAGGAGGCCCTCGTTGGCGGACTCCGCGACCTCGACAAGGCTAGGGGCTATCGCCCACAGGAGGAGCGCGGGTCGGAGGTGGCGCGGGCCCGCATCGGCCCCTACACGGCGCGGACCGGGGAGATCCTCCCCGGCACCATCATGAGGGTGAAACCGAAGTCCCTAGAGGTCCAGGTCGGACGTTACCGGGGGGAAATCCCTCTCGAGAGCATGAAGTGGACGAAGATCACCAATCTCGCCGAGGCGTTCCGCGAGGGGGATCCCATCCTGGTCCAGGTGCTGTCAGTGGATGACCGACGGAAGGTCCTGGACTTGACGCTGGAGCAGGATCCGGAACTGGAAGGCGCCCTGGTGGCTCTCGACCCCCGGGACGGGGCGATCAAGGCCCTGATCGGGGGATATGATTTCGACCGGAGCAAGTTCAACCGGGCCACCCAGGCCAAGCGGCAGCCCGGTTCCGCCTTCAAGCCGTTCGTCTACGCCACCGCCTTCGACCGCGGGCTCACGCCCTCGACGATCATCGAGGACTCTCCCGTCACCTTCTACTTCCGGGTCGCGGGGAAGGTGGTCGAATGGTCCCCGGAGAACTACGACCGGAAGTTCCATGGGGCCATGACGTTGCGCCGGGCGCTGGAGAACTCGATCAACGTGGTGACCGTCAAGCTGATCGAGCACATCGGCGTGGACCCGGTCGTCCGGATGGCTCACCAAATGGGAATCGAAAGCGACCTCCGGCCCGAGGTTGCCTTGGCCCTGGGCGTCTCCGAGGTCACCCCACTGGAGCTGGTTTCGGCCTATGGGGTCATCGCAGACGGAGGAGTCCGGGCGGAGCCGTTTGCCATCCGCAAGGTGACCGACAGCCACGGACGCATTTTGGATGACCACATCGCCGAGCCGCAGGAGGTCATGCGGCCGGAGACCGCGTATGTCCTGACGAACGTGATGAAGGGCGTGGTCGAGCATGGAACAGGCGCCCGCGCCCGCGTCCTGAAACGGCCGCTGGCGGGAAAGACGGGAACTAGCTCCGAGGCCACCGACGTGTGGTTTGTCGGCTTCACCCCCAACCTGGTCGCGGGGGTCTGGATCGGTTACGATGTGAAGCGCTCCTTGGGTTCGGCGGAGACCGGAAGTCACCTGGCCCTCCCTCTCTGGATCAACTTCATGCAGAAGGCGCTGGGCGATCTCCCACCCGATGACTTCCCGGTTCCGGAGAACGTGGTCGCCATTCCCGTCAATTACATGACCGGCCTTCCCGTCCCGCGGGACGAAAAGGGCGCGATCCTCGAATATTTCATCAAGGGCACGGAGCCCAAGCCACTCGAGGCAAAGGCGCCGCCCTCGGGTACTCCCCCACGCACCGCGGAGGCTTCTCCTGCTTCGCCCAGCGCAACCACGCCTCCGCCGACTTCGCCGTCCGCCGTGCCCCGTCCACCCGACGGCTGATCGCTGTGCCTTCGGACAAGCTGAAAAAGTTGGCAAGATCCCGTTCTCACGAGACCCGGAGGAGGGGTTTGACTCGCAGCGAGGGAGGTGCCGGATGGAGCCGTTTCGCTACCACGTTTACGTCTGCAACCAGGAGAAGCCCGACAACGCGCCGTGCTGCGCGGCTCGCGGGAGCCAGGCGGTGCTCGAGGCGCTTCGTGCCGAACTCGGCAAGGCCGGCCTCGGCGACGAGATACAGGTCACCACGTCGGGGTCCATCGGCCTGTGCGAGCGCGGCCCCAACCTGGTCGTCTACCCCGCGGGCGTCTGGTACTCGGGCGTGCAGGTGGCGGACATACCCGACATCGTGCGGGAGCACTTCGGCAACGGCCGGCCGGTGGCACGCCTCGTCAACACAGACCCGGTCGCCCTCAGGGCCGAGATTCTGGAAAACAAGCGCAAGGCCATCGCCGCGATGAAAGCCCGCGCAGCGGCGCAGCAGAAGGGATGATCCCGGCCTCGACCCGGTTGCGGCCGACCTGTCAGCATTGGCACCGCGCGGGACCGCTCCGCGGCCAGTGATGATATCCTCACCCGCCTTGGCCTCTCGCCGGGCCACGCGCATGGCCCGCCAGAGGCCGCCGCTACCTAGCCTCACTTGGCATTTTGTCCTCTGGGGCTCGTGCCGGAGGCTCACGCCGCAGTAAGATCCGGAACGCTGCCTGGCAGCGGCTCCCTGCGCACAGAACCAGTCTCTTCCCTCATCCCTCCCTCTTCCGCCACCTCCCTCCTACCCACCATGCCCGCCGGCTCTCCCCTGTCCGGAGACAGGTAGGCCGGAGCCCTCCCGCAAGACCCGGCGTATGGGGACGTATCGAGTGCGTGGGTGCCTGTCGGCCGAAGAACCCGGCCCTCCGCGGGCTCAGCCATGGTGCTTCACTGCGCGGTGGATTGCCTTGAGGTTCTCCAGAGGCGTGCGGAGAGGGACGGCGCATTCGGGGGCGAGGACCCGGACGCCGGACTCGACGGCATGGCGGGCATGCTGCTCGACCGCTTCCGAGGTTCCGGCCAGCAGGATCTCGGTGTTGTTCACGTTTCCGACCAGGGACACGCGGCCGCCGGCCGCGCGCATCGCATCCACGGCGTCCACCTTGGAATCAAAATGGAAGGCCGGGAAGCCGGCGTCGGCAATATATCCGATCCGGTCGAGCGTGTTGCCACAGATGTGCAGGACGACTGGGCAACCGAGCTCCTGCACCATCTCCCGATGGATGGGCTGCAGAAAGTCACGATACATGGTGCCCCGCACGAGGTCGCCAGTCGCATGGTCCGCCAGGCACAGCGCATCCGCGCCGGCGGCAACCTGGGCCTTGCCGAACCGAAGGGGAACTGTCTTGAGCCGGTCGAGAAACGCACGGACCTTGTCCGGCTCCAGGAGGGTCTCAATCAGGAAGTCCTGGAGACCGTGAAGGTGATAGGACAGGGTCCAGGGGCCAATGACTTTCCCGATGATGGCCACGCGGCCGCCATAGGTGCCACGCAGGATCCGAATGGCATCCAGGACGGCCCTGATGGGCGGCCGCTCCAGGAAATCTTCCGGCACCCGCACCCGATCGGGATCGGACCAGGGATGGGTGCGCACAACGGGCATCGAATTTATGGTCCCCCAATCGACCTCGCAGCCCAGGGCAGCGGCCTCCTGTGTCACGCTGAAGACGGGCATGATGGCATCGTATCCCAGGATTTCGTATGCGCCGGCCGCCAGCCTGGCCATCGCTAACCCATCCAGGTGCACGGTGGGAAAGGAGGCGCCCGTCAGTACCATCTGCTCCACCGTGGCAACTGACGTGGGGCTGCCCACGGGCGTCCGGTCAACCGGCTTCCCGAGGATCCCCGCCAGGAATCGCTCCTTGGGCGTCATGGTCATGGCACTCAACATGATCCTCAGGCCTGTGCCAAGCCTTCCCCCAAATCGTAGATGATGTCCTCCGCCTTTTCCAGCCCGAAGGACAACCGGATACCGTTTGGCGCGATGCGGCCCGCTTTCTGCGCTTCCGGCGGCAAGGCGGAGTGCGTCATGATGCCGGGCGCCTCGATCAAGGTCCGGATGTTCCCTAAGGAGACAGCCAGGGTAATGCAATAGGAATGCTTGGCTGCCCAATCGATCAGGCGCCTCGCTCGCACCGGCTCGTCCCCGTCCTCGCACGTTTCGAAGTACAGGAGCGTTCCGGGGGCAAAAGTGCCGAGCGTACTCCGCATCTGCTTCAGCGCCAACGCGTGTTGCGGATGGCTCGGGAGGCCCGGGTAGTACACCTTGCCGACCTTCGGATGTTGCTCCAGGAACTTGGCGACCTTGAAGGCGGTATCGATTTGCCGTTTTGCCCGCAGGGTGAGCGTGGACAGACCGTACACGAGGATCGCCCACGCGGACTTGGGAGACAGCACGCCGCCGAAATCCTTCCGATACATGAAGAGTTCTTCCTCGTACCGCCGACTGCAGATGACCGCGCCCCCCATGTCGGTGCCGAACCCGCAGATGTTCTTCGTCAGCGACTCGATCACCAGGTCCGCCCCCAATTCGAGCGGGCGCTGGCAATAAGGCGACGCAAAGGTATTGTCAATCAAGACGTGGACCTGTTGGTCAGCGGGACGGTCCGCGTTGATCTCGTCCCGTAGCGCGCACAAAGCCCCCAGGTCGACGAGCTCCATCGTCGGATTCGCCGGCGTCTCGGCGTAGAGCACCCGGGTCTCGGGGCGGATGGCCGCCCGGACATTCTGTAACTCCGTGAAGTCGCAGAATGTGGTGGCGATCTGCAGCCGGCGAAGCCACCGCGTCAGCAGGGAGTAGGTGCAGCCGTAGATCGTTCCGTACGCGACGATCTGATCCCCAGGTTTCAGCAGGATGCCGAGCGCCGCAGAGATCGCGGCCATCCCCGTGGCAAAGGTGCAGCAGATCTCGCCCCCTTCCGCCCTGGCGAGGTCGTCTTCGAGGATACTGCGAGTCGGTTCGTCCAGGCGGTCGTAGATATAGACCGGTTCCGCCTCGTCTTCGCGGCCACGACCGAACTGCAGGAACCCGCGCCCGCCGCGCTCCGCGGAGTCCAGCCGGTAGGTCACCGACGAGGAGAGCGGGGGCACCGTGTGATGGCTGAAATCCCAGCGGGCGGTCTGCGCCTTGCCGTGGATCAAGAAGGTTGACATGCCGACCTTCCGGCCTTCGTCGGCACTGCTCGTCGTGGGGTACGCATCCTTATCCGTCTTCTTATCAGACATGGCCTCACCTCCAGAATGCCGACGGGCGATGATCAGCGACATCCGGTCCCAAAGCTTATCCCCCTCAGTTCCTTTGGTATCCGTCCGCGCCTCGAGACGCGGAACTTGACCTACCTGGCAACCCCCCGCACTCCTTGCGGCGAGCGAGAGCGCTATCGAATGGTTCTGCGTTCTCCGGCAATACTCTCTCACCACCGCGGCAGCGAGCGTCTCTCCGGAATCGATTATTTCAATACTTCTCGCTTCCGTATCGGTCACCACATTCAGGTCCGTGCAGGCAACCACCGCGGTGGTCACTCCTCGCTGGAGCAACTCTTCCTGCAACCGAAGCCACTTCTCCCTCGCCCCGCTTCGCTCGGTCGCGGCCTTGATCGTGGATATCAAATCGAGAATCCGTGGCATCCAGGGAGTTTCAAAGACAAAGTTTACACCGCGCTGCTCCAGTTCCTCCTGGTACACTCTACTCTCATGGGTGATCGGTGTCGCCAGCAACGTCACACGAGCACCACGCGGGACCTGCCCGACGGTCTCTGAGATCATGTTGAGGAGAGGGACCGAAACTGATCGGGCCAAGGCCCCGAAATACTACGCAGCGCGGAATAATGGCTACACCGTTCCCCGCGCTGCTTCGTTCGCGGGGAAGGCCCTCGCCCTTGCACAGGACCCGCGGCAAGGGCTCAGCCCTCCCCACGGACCCTCCTAAGAAACTGCCTGCTCGGGGG
>JBIOJT010000207.1:0-8213 GCA_044451055.1 Methylomirabilales bacterium (SeqCode) | reverse complement strand
GCGGGCGGGCGCGGGCGGGGTGCGACCCGGCCCTCCCGTGGCCGCCGACTCGTAGGCCCAGGGGTCGGGGGCTGGGACGCTGCTGCGGGGACCGGCGGCCTTAATCCCCTTGGCCTGCGCCGCCGCGTACGCGAGCGACACCAGGCCATTCCACGGCGCGCTCACGCGGAGCGCGTCGGACAGCAACCGCAGGCGATCCTCGAACGCGTACCGCACCGCTTCGGCCCGGAGGTGCAAACCGGCCGCGGTCGCGTACCCGACGCGCGTCGATGGAAACTGCGCCCACAGGTTCAGGATCTGTAGGGCGGTGACACCGCCGGTCGCCCCGGGCGTAAAGGCCAGCCCCACGCCCCGGTACGCGCCCGTGAGCGGCGCGAGCGCTCGCGGCGTGTAGGCGGCCAGGTCCTCCTTGGAGAGCCACCCGCCTTGGCCCCGAATGTGCTCGTGGATCCGCTCCGCGATCTCCCCGCGGTAGAAGACCGATGGCCCCTCCTTGGCCAGCAGGCGCAGGCTGTGGGCCAGATCGGGCTGGCGCAGCACATCCCCATCCGCCAGGGATGGCGGCCGGTAGATGTCGTGGCCATTTCGCAGGTAGGTGCGGGACGTCTCGGGAAACGTGCGCAGCTCCTCCGAGTAGATCGCCATGGTCAGGCCGATGTACCAGTCCGGGATGAAGCCTTCCTCGGCCAGCTGGATGGCAGGCGCCAGCACGTCGGCGAGATCCATAGTGCCGTAGCGCTCGAGCATCAGGCAGAGCCCCGCCACCGACCCCGGCACCGCCACGGCCTTGGGTCCGCAGATGTTCGCGTCGCCGACGACGCGCCGCCAGGTGAAGAGATCCTGCTGCATCCCTTCGCCCAGTTCATAGCAACGCTCGTGGCACGCGGACGGCGCCTCCACGTTGGCGTCGATGGCGATGGTCTCGCCTCGCCTGGCCAGGTGGACGAGGAAGCTCCCGCCGCCGGCCAGGCTGGACATGAACGGTTCGACGACCGGCATGGCGAACGCGGTGGCCACGGCCGCGTCCACGGCGTTGCCGCCGCGAGCGAGTATGGAGGCCCCCACCTCGGCGCCTAGCGGATGTTCGGCAACGACCATGCCCCCACGCCCCCGAGGCATGACCTTGGTCAGAGACCACGTGCTTCGCATCATCCGGGAACCTCCGCTATCGGCGTTGCCGTCCCGTGGAACCCGAGCGGGCGGAGCACACCGGCCGATCCCGGCCCGTCATTCTCGAGCAGGCAGGGCACGCACGCTCCGCTCTCCTCGCGCCATCCACGAGAACACGCCGAGATTGCTTCTTGCATATTCCCCCCGACGTGACGGGGCGAGGGATTCGTCTCTGCCGCAGGCCGGAAACGGGCGGGCACTGGTGGGGACCCTCACGGCATTTCCGCCAGCAAGAGGCCAAGGGTCATCTGGTTGGGCCAGCTGATGTCGGTAAACTTGAAGCCGTGACGGACCAACCCCCCAGGTGTCCGCTGCTCCGCCGGACCCACCCAGACGATCATCCCCTCTGCCTCGACATTCCCACGGGCGGTTTGAATGGTGATCTGCAGCGCAGAGCCGGGAGGAATAGCCTCGGGCAGGAGGAGGAAGAGCCCGCTTCGACTGACATCGCCGGTGCGTCCCCGCAGGATCGAATCTGTCCTCCCCTTGGGCCGACACACGACGGGGAGCTCCAAGGGGAGCCGGTATCCTTCGAGCCGTGCGTGCCCCTTGTGGGAGAGAAGATCGTAGACGGCCTTCTGTTGCTCGCCTGTCAGATGAGCGAAGCTCACGCCGTGGAGGGCGGCCTGCCCTGCGGGGCCCAACTTTGCAGCCCAGAGCACCACTGCCTCCAATTCCGGACTTCCCCTGTCCGTCCGGAGGACCAGCGTGAGAACCGACGTGGGCTCGATGTATTCGGTCAGTTCCAGGCAGGCCCCCCTTTCGCTCAGGTCGCGGGTCCAGCCCACGCCGGCCTTCCCGAGCGCGGGGGCCGTGACCTTGTAAAGGACTGGAAGCCTGATCGGGTAGCGGGGGTGCCGCCGTTTATTCGCCCACTCGGACATGGATTCGCTTCCCGGACCCTTTGCTTGCGGTTGGATGGCGTGAAGCTACTCCCTTCTCGATGCGCTGTCAATTCTCGCCTGCGTAAAGCCGACGGAGGTTGGCGCCCCTGGAAAAGCTCGAAGACGCCGAAGCCTTGGGCTCGTCGCGGTCAGTCTGATGTCCTCTCCCTGACATGCTCGCCCCGCTGAGGAGGACGGCTACAGCTTCTTTCGGAAGGGCTCGGCATAGCCTGTCATCTCTATATAGCCGCGTCCGCGAAGACGGCGACCTTGGGTCGTGCCCTCCGCGGACGTCGCCCCTTCCCAATAGATCACACGGGTGCTCTTCGTCGTGTCCAGTTCCTGGTCGGGGAAGGCCGGTGTCACCATCACGTCCAGACCGATCGTCGGTACCCTGAGCCGCCATTTCATCGGGTAGCTACCTCTCCCTCGGGGACTCTTCCACCGGTCCAGGACCTCCACGGTGAAGTCCGCCTGCTTGAGCCCTACCGTGCGTCCGTCCGCTCCGACAAAGGTCCCCGCCGAATACGCGTCGGGCCGCCCGTTCGCTTTCCGGATGAGATACAGCATCAGCTCGGTTCCATCATCGAACTGAAGGCTGAACCAGTCCCATCCCACCTGGTCGGGATGGAGCTGCGTGGAGCCGAACTCGTGATCCATCCAGCTCAGGCCAGAGACCCGGATGCTCTTGCCGCGTACCGTCAGCGTGCCCTCGGTCGTGAGGCGCGTCAGCGAATAGTAATGAGAAGCGTGCCCCCGCCCCTCCCCCTTCTGGCTGATCCCGTTTTCGCCGTGGATCACGGGAGGCTTTTGCGAGACCAGCGTCAGGTCAACGGCGAACCCATCTTCCTTTGCCCGGAGTCGTTGTGTCGTCCCGTCTCCGGTCAGCTCCCAATCGCCGATCCAGACGTGGAACTCCCTGCCGCTCGCGCCGGCCTGCCCCAGTCCGGCCCGGTTGACTCGCTCGAAATACCTGAAGGACTTTCCCGGGATGTCCGAGATGGCGAAGTGGGCCAGGTAGAGATTCTTCGCCGCCCAGCGCGATGGGTTGGCCCGGGCCGCGGCCACACCGCTCCGGAAAAACGTCACCTGGTAGCCGTATGCCTCGCCGCTTGCGGCGCGCAGGTGGCCGGTGTAGTACCACCACTCGGTGCGAAAATCGTCGTGAGAGTAATGATCGCGAGGAAACGAGAAGGTATACCCGGGCAGGGCCAGCCGGAATTCCGCTGCCTCGACGCCCGGAGCAACCATCCACCCCCAAGACATCAAGAACGCCAAGATGGCGATGGGGAAAGCAGGGACGCGCCCCTGCATGATCCGGAGTCCGCTTGCGAGGCCCGGCGCCATGGCGCTCAGTCGGTTTCCTTGAACGGAGCGGCGGAGAGGCGGGAGCGCAGATCGAGGAGAAACGCGTCCGGATCCCGTGGGGTGATGACGATGCTGCGGCGCTTTCCTCGCCGCAGGTGGAGCGTGATCCGATTGTTCAGGCGGAACGAGACCCAGTGCTCGCGAAACAGCGAACCTCCGCGTTCGGCGGATTGGATCTCGGCATACGGGATCGTGCGGAAAGGAACCCCCAGGGCCACGATCTCCAGCGTGTGGTCCCCGAGGCGGAACGTCAGCGTCGCCATGCCGTATAGGGTGATTGCGCCCAGTGCCGCGCCCGTCGTGAGCAGCCATACCCATACCTCAGGAATCATGAGCGACCTCAAGAGACTTTATCAAAAGCGTTCGGCGGTTCGACCGTTCGGCGGTTCGATGGTTCCGGAACCGCCGAACACCCGAACTCCCGAACAGCCGAACGCTCTCCGTTCCTTCGACTATTCATAGCGCACCGCCTCGGCGATGGGAAGGCGGGAGGCGCGCCAGGCGGGCAAGCACCCCGCCGCCAGGCTGGCCACGAGCGTCAGGGCCGCATAGTCCGCGATCAGACGGGCCGGGAACGTGAACTGGATCGTCCAGCCGAAGGACTGCTTGTTGATGACGTAGATCAAGATCAGCGACAGCGCCACCCCGGAAAGCGCCCCCAGGACATTGGCCAGCGTCCCCATGATGGCGGCTTCGCACAGGATGGTGCGCTGGACGCCCCCACGGGTGAACCCCACCGAGCGAAGAATGCCGATTTCCCGGGTCCGTTCCAGGCCCGACGCGATGAGCGTGTTGAGGATGCCGAGGGCTGCGACCACCAGGGCCACCACCTCCAGCGCGTAGGTGATGGCGAAGGTCTGGTCAAAGATCTCCAGGATGCGCGCCTTGAGTTCCCGGTTGGAGAACACCACCAGCGCTTCGCGCGTGGGCAGCCGCCGGAGGATTTCCTGGCGGACTGCCTGAGGGTCGGCCCCGGACGAAAGGTAGATGACGATCGAGGTCAGCCAGGAATCTCGCCAGAGTCTCAGGAAGAGGGATCGGTCCATGACCGCCAGCCCTCCCTCCGTCGTGTAGTCGTAGTACACGCCGGCGATGCGCAGGCGAACGGTCTGTCCGGGCGGATGCAGGGTCACCTCGTCGCCCTCCTTCAGCCGGTACCGCTCGGCGAAGGTCTCGGAAACGATCAGGCCCTCTTGTTCCCGGGCTTCCCGTAGGATCGCCGCCGAATCGCCGTGGCGAAACAGCAGCCGGCCCCGGCGGGCCATCACGTCGAAGTCCCCTGCCCCCAAGAGGAACCGCCCGCCGCGCCCATCCTCGAGCCGGAGTCCCCGGAACCCATCCACCTCCGCCACGCCCGGGATCCTTCTCACCTCCTCCAGCGTGCTGGCGGGAAGCCGCGTGTCGGCGCCCTTGATCAACCGCGTGGCCCGCGAGAGGTAGAGATCGGCACGGATCGTCTGCTGGATCCAGACCTCCACCGTCCGGCGGAAGCTCTGGATCATGGTGGACACGCTCACCAGCATGGCCAACCCAACCACCATGGCGCCGATCGTCACGGCGTTCCGGCGCAAGGCCCGGCCGAGATTCCCGGTGGCCATCCGCCCCGCAACCAGTCGTGATCCACTCAGGCCCACCGCCAGCCCCCGTTGACACACCAGCAGGAAGGCCGGACAGAGCAGCGTCGTTCCCAGGAGGAGGCTCAACGCCGCGCCGTAGCCCAGGAGGGGCCGACCCCCCACCGGACGTCCCTGCGCGAGCCCGTATGCGGCCAGGACCAGCGCGAATCCGGCGCATGCCAGGAGCCAGGGATGGTGCCGGCGCTCCAGCGAGGCTGCTGCCATCGACTCGCGAGGCGTGACGGTTGCCGCCTCCAGTGCGGGGAGCAACGAGGAGATCATGGCGGTCCCGCATCCGAGGAGAGCCGCCTGCAGGATCAACGCAGGAGGCAGATGCAGCTCGCCGGGTCGGACGAAGGCGTAGAGCGACGAGACGGTCTGGCTCACCGCCCCGAGCGTTCCTCGCGCCAGGAGGACCCCCGCCGCCACGCCCAGGGCAGAGCCCAGCAGGCCGATCAGACTCCCCTCGGCTGCCACGGCCAGCATAATCTGGCCGCGGCTCACCCCCAATCCGCGCAGGATGCCGATCTGTCGTCGCTGCCGGACCACGGACACAGACATGGTGTTGTAGACCAGGAACACGCCGACGAAGAGGGCGATCAGGCTCAGGACGGACAGGTTGAGCTGGAACGAGGCCAGCATCTGCTCCACCTGGGCGTTCCGTGCCTCCGGCCGCTCCACCGTGACCTCGGGCGGCAGGTGCTGGCGGAGAATTGCAGCGACCCGGTTCGGGTCCGCTCGCTCGTCCAGCAAGAGGTCCACGCGATCCAGCCGGCCGAGCTTGCCGAAGCGAAGCTGCGCCGCCGCAATGTCGAGGACGGCGAACTGCCCGTCCATGCTCCGTGCCGCCCCCTGGTCCGCCAGGAGCCCGCGGACGACGAAGGTCTTTGGCCCCGTGGGCGTGTGGAGTTGAATCGTGCCGTTGACGGAAAACCCGTGTGTCCGTGCGAACCGCTCCGTCAGGAGGATGGCGTCGGGCTCGGTCAGCAGTTGCAGGGGATCGGGAAGTTCCGGCGTGGGTCCCCGGTACTCTCGGACGTCCGCATCGGCCAGGACATCCACACCCAGTACCAGCAAGACCTCGCCGGGAAGGCCTGCCACCGGCGTGATCGCCTGGACCACAGGAATCGCGTGTGCCACGCCCGGTGTCCCGGCGATGACCGGAAACAGGCTTTCGTCGAATCCCAGCTCTCCTGCGGTGACCTGGAGGCGGCTCTTCCCGGCGACGTGATCCAGGCTGTTCCGGAAGGATTCCAGGACCCCGTCGTTGGCCAGGCGGATGGCGAGCACCACGGCCACGCCCAGGGCGACGCCCAGGACGGTGATGAAGCTTCGCAGCCGGTCCCGAGAAATCCCCCGCCAGGCGACCAATCGGATCAGGTGAAAAGAAGCACGCATGCGGACCTACCCAACGGCGTTCGGCGGTTCGACCGTTCGGCGGTTCGGCTGTTCAGGGGTCGCCAGAACTCCCGAACACCCGAACTTTCGAACAGTCGAACGCTCTTTGGTCCCTGAATTCCTGACGGATCAGACTATTGCTCGGCAGAAATCGACCCATCCCGCAGGTGGATGATGCGACGGGCGAATGCGGCGGCCTCCTGGCTGTGGGTCGCCAGGAGGATGGTCACGCTTCGCTCGGCATTCAGCCGTGCCAGGAGTTCCAGCACTTCTCGTCCCGCCTTGGAGTCCAGGTTGCCCGTGGGCTCATCCGCCAGCAGGACGGATGGTCCGTTCACCAGCGCCCGGCCGATGGCCACGCGCTGCATCTCGCCGCCCGACAGTTCGTGCGGCCAGTGGTCCTTCCGGTGCAGCATACCCACCTGGCAGAGCCGTTCCTCCGCCCGCTCCCGTGCCACCCGCGCGGAGAGGCCGCGGAGGAGCGCGGGCAGGGCCACGTTCTCCCAGGCGGACATCGTCGGGAGCAGGTTGTAGAACTGGTACACGATCCCCACCCGGTCGCGCCGGAACTGGCTGAGGGCACGGTCGGAGAGCCGGGGAATCGCCTGGCCATCCACCCAGACGTCGCCCGAAGTCGGGAGATCCACCCCGGCCACGAGATGGAGCAGCGTGCTCTTGCCGCAGCCGCTGGGTCCCATCAGGGCCACGAACTCCCCGGGGGTGATCGCGAGCGAGACGCTCGCCAGCGCCGCGACCGGGGCCCCCGCCCCGTCGTAGATCTTGGAGACATCCACGAGCCGAATCACGCGGACCCCTCAGGCCATGGCGCGCTTTCCGCCTGCCGCTTGAGGGCGCAGGTGTAGTACATAAGCGCCGTTTCGTCGCCCTCGATCAGGTCCTTTGAGAGAATGCGCCCAACTGCGACGATCCTGTGGTACCGCGCTTGCTTCCACAGGTTCTTGAAGCCGGCGCGAAGTGCCGGGAGGTCCATGCGGGCCTCGCCCTCGCGACTCCCCGCCTCTCGCAGTGAGAGACAGAGCCGCCGGAGATCCGCCGTCTGGCGGATGATCGTGTCAATCTCGCGAGGGGCGACCGTCCGGGGAGCCTCGCTCATTCGGCGACTCCTGGTTCAGACAGCCGCTCGATGTCGGCAAGGTCCTGCTTCGAGCCCCGCAAGCGCTTCAAGGTGATCAGCCCTTCTCGGGAAACGATCCGGACAGGAAGACCCTCCCACTGCATCTCGTCGCTGCCCTCCCACACGTCCGGCATGACCGCCTCGTTCACGATGAGGAGATCGACCGTCAGGACGTCAGCGCCCTTTTCTTGGGGCTTCCAGAGCCGCTGGATGGCGACGGCCCCCCCACCAAACGACGTTGGCTTTGGATGCGGCGTGTATCCCATCCCGATCAGGACATTTTGACAGCGGGACAGATCGGTGGCCCGAATCAGGAAGTCCAGGTCCACCGTCGCCCGCGGGCGGACGTGAATGGCGAAAGCCAAGCCCTCGCACACGGCATAGGGAATGCCTTCGGCGTTGAACGCCTGGACGACTGTCTTGAACTCGGTGTACAGATCCTGCATGGGCAGCCCCGCATGCTAACGGCTATGTTGCCCTCGCCCAGCAGCAGCGTCAACAGAATTCCCACGGCGCGCCTGAACCGACGCGATCCGATTCAGGCTCTCGGTCCGCACCCTCTCCCATCGGGCTGACCGTGTCCCACATCTTTTGTGCTGGACACGGAGGGTACCAGGAGTATATGCTCGGCCTGTGATAGTC
>JBIOJT010000206.1:0-8257 GCA_044451055.1 Methylomirabilales bacterium (SeqCode) | reverse complement strand
GTACAAGCTCTCCCCGCTCCCGTAAGGAGGCTCCCATGTGGAAGCGATATGTCCTGCTCGTCACCCTCCTGCTACCCCTGGCGCTCGCCGGGGGGGCGGCCGCGGGCAGCGGGGCGAGCCCCCCGCGGGGCTACCTCCCGCCCCTCGCGGGGCCGGAGGGGCCGGTGCGGCTCGCCTTCGAGGGGCTCCTGCCCTCAGGCCAGGCCCTCCTGGGGGGCGACCACTTCTCCGCCAGACCGCTTCGGGACCTCCTGATCCTCGTAGAGTACCGGGACCTCACCCCGGGCCCCCACACCCAGCGGCTGCTGCTCTACTTGCCCGAAGGGGCCCTGTACCAGCAGTTCACCACCGCGTTCGAGAGTGGGGAGGCGGCGAAGGGGCAGGCTGCGGCCCTTCCCGCGTCCGGCCGGGCGCCCCAGGCCCACCACGAAGAGCTGGGGATGGAGCAGGTCACGACCCGGCTCCCCGTGGGGGGCACCTGGATCACCCAGTACGGCCTCTACGGGACCTGGCGCGTGGAGGTCTACCTGGACCAGGCCCGGACCCCCACCGTCCAGCGGACCTTCGTCCTGGCCCCGTGAGGAAGGGCGCCGCGTGGTTTTCCTTGCGGCATCCTGAACAGTCTACTAACGTGCATTCCACCCCTCGCCAGAGCGCGAAGAAGCGCGTGTCTGTGCGCCACATGAATAACGGTTCTTCTCTCCACCCCAAGAGGGCTTCCCAACTCGGAAAGTGCGCACAAGGTGGGTACCGCCCCCCCCGGCACCATGATCCGTGATTTACCCTCTCGCCCAAACTTCCAGGCGACAGATTCCCGTGCCGCCTGTAGCGGCAGAAGGGGTGGGACGATCGCCATCGTCCATCTGTAGTTCGGGGCGGTGGAGACCACACCCCAGCGTTCTGCCCAGTGACGCGGGCGGGGGATGCCTCGTCCCCTGGTCCACCGGATCGCAATCTGCCCCGTTGACACCCCAGCCCCGCCAGCCACAGGCTCCCGCCCGACGCTCCCGGCACCCCTTCCAGCCTCGCGGGAGGGCTCCGTCATGGCGCGCGGCGCTAGCCAGCGTCGGCCCCCGGGGGCCGTGGGCGGCCAGTCCGCTCGTGGTTTTTCCACCCAAGGGGCAGCAGCCGGCTTCTGAACTCCCGAACCCCGAGCGGCCGCGCCTGCAACGGGAGGGAGGGCCCTGCCGAAGGACCCGGATTGGACCACACGTCGCCAGTGCCTGCAGACGTTGGCGGCGGTCGGCGCCATCCCCGCGACGGATCTTGCCTGGGGGAGGAGCCTTTCGGCTGGCCGCGCCGGACCCACGCCGCCAGTACCATGCGGCTTAAGTTCAGCGTCCCCGCGCCGCTCCGGCTCTCCAGGATCGAGTCGCTGATGGACCGCTTCACCCCGTCCCAGGCAGACGGCGAGGTGCCGGGGGCAGGTCGTCCCCCCGGCCCAGGCGCGCCAGCAGGTCATCCCCGCCACGGCCGCAGGTAACCCGCCGGGCTGCCGCCAGATGGGGGACAAGTGGCTGGGCGGCTTCTGCCAGGCCCAGGCGCATGGAAGGGGCGGGTCTGCTTGGGGGCAACCAGCGAGGTCGCCGAGCAGGTGGCGATCGGGTCCTTGTCGACCCCGAGCCAGGGAGGGGATCGCGAGGACCGGAGCGGGGCAGGGCACCCCACGGGAAGATCGCGCGGGCTGCCTTCCCTGGCCCCTAGTCCACCCCCGGTCCTCGCTGGGGTTCCTGTCGTGTGTGCCCACAAGGCCCTTCCCTCGGCCCCAGGGTTCGGATACAATCCCCATAGCTGGTAGGCCAGCGGTTCCGTTCAACCCGTCTTACCCGGCGGGCCTCCTGCCGCGGTTGCGACGCTATGCCCTGCAGGACCCGCCGGACAAGAGCTTATTCGTTCGCCGTATGGGGCCGCGTGGAGCCAGTGTTTCACCGCCCGACCATGTCACCCGTGAGGATTGATTCTTGAGAAGGGAGATACCGAAATGAGCACGAAGCTCTCAGCGTTCTTGACCGGAGGTGTTTTCGTGCTGTTTCACGCGGTGCTGGCCTCTGCGCAGCAGACTCAGCAGCCGATTGGTCCGCCGCAGCCCCCGTGGGGTTGGCCTGGGCCTTGGCATATGCGGGGCGTCTGTGGGGGGTTCTGGTGGATCGGCCCACTGATCATGCTGCTCATCTTCCTTGTCTGTGCTGCCAGCTTCCAGCTCGGTCGGCGATGCGGCCGTGGGCGCTACCATTGGGGACCGCCGTGGCACATGATGGACCGGCCAGGGCGCCCATGGGGCGATCCGACCTACTCCGCGCTGCAGATCCTCAACGAGCGTTTCGCCAAGGGCGAGATCCAGAAACAAGAGTACGAGGAGAAGAAAGCCACCATCCTCTCCAGTGGACAGCATTATTGAGCGACGCATAAGGAATGCAACAGCTAAGGCAAAATACCCGTGGGTCCATCCCCCCGGCACGAAGCCTCAGGATCCGTGATTTAACTTCCCGCCCTAACTCCCGGGCTAGAGAGTCCCGCCTCGCCTGCAGCGGGAGGGAGGGCCCTGACGAGGGACCCGGATTGGACCGCACGTCGCCAGTTCCTGCAGACGTTGGCTGCGGTCGGCGCCATCACCGCGGCGGATCTTGTAGCCCGCGAGATGGCTCCGGGAATCGCGGCCGCCCGCATGCCCGCCTGGCCCTGGGCATCCCGGGTCCGCCGACCGGCCGGTCTCCGCGATTTCCGGTCACTCCATTCCTTCACATCATCGGGTCGCGTCACGACAGATTCCGGCCGGCGCCATCACGAATACCAGCTAGAGAAGGTAGCAGCGTAAGGATTGAGGTTTTTGCGGACCGGTACCAGATGGACCTGGATTTCACCTCCTGGCCCTAGGGGCCACCCGGTGCTCGCGGAACCGCACGGGGGGAGGGGATGGCGATGGGACCGGAGAAGAGTCCGCGGGTTGAGAGGCCTGGGCTGCAACTCCCTCGCGAGTAAAGCGTCCGAGGGCGTGAGCCGAAAAAGCCGACCGTGGGGAAGGGAGCGCGCTGGCCCGTTTGCAGGGCGCGCCCGGTTCTAGGGTCGGGGCCAGCGGGATGGCCGGGCAGGCGCGGCAGAGAAGGGTACCAATGCTGGGGACCTCGCGGCTCAAGACCAGCGCGCTCTATACGCTCTCGCTCGCATGCGGCCTCCTGGTGTGGGAGATGGTGGCGCGACAATTCTCGAAGGTCGTCCTCTCTCCGCCCACTGCCGTCGCGCGGCACCTGTTCCTTCACATGCGCTCCCTCGAACTACCCGGGTTGCTCTTCCACTCCCTCGCCCACACGCTGCTCGGCTACGGGTTGGCGGTTCTCGTGGCCCTGCCCCTGGGGTTTCTCATGGGGCGGAGCGAGAAGGCCTTCGTGATGTTCGACCCCATCGTGAATGCGATCTACTCCATCCCGACCATCGCCTTCGTGCCCTTCATCGTGATCTGGTTCGGACTGTTCTTCGCGGCCCGCACCGCCCTCGTCTTCATCATGTGCGTCTTCGACATGCTGGTGACCGTCGCGGCTGGCGCCCGCAACGTGCCCCCCAACTTGATCGAGGTCGGTCGGGCCTTCGGTGCGGATCGGCGGACGCTCTTCCGCAAGGTGCTGCTGCCGACCAGCCTCCCGTTTCTGTTCACGGCCTTGAGGATCGGCATGGTGCGGGCGGTGATCGCCATGGTGACCGCCGAGCTGTTTTTCGCGGCCGTGAACCTGGGCGCCTACATGCAGGCGGCCGCGAACCGCTTCGACAGCGCCGGCCTGCTCGCCGTCCTCACGATCCTCTCGGTGCTCGGCCTTCTGGCGCAGGAGGGTCTGAAGGCGCTGGAGGCGCGTCTGCTTCCCTGGCACGTCAGGCACTGAGGTCGCCATGACGCGAGCTTCCCGGTTCGCCCTGCAAGCCAGCGCAATCCTCCTGGTCCTCGTCCTCTGGGAGGGGGTCGGGCGGGTCGCGGGCGAGAACTTCTTCGCCGCCCCCTCGGCGGTCGCCAAAGAGTACGCCGGGCTCCTCCGGGAGGGGACGATGCTGGCCGAACTGTTCGTATCCCTCCGGCAGATGTGCATCGGGTTCCTGCTGGCCTGCCTCGTGGGGGTTCCGATGGGGATCGTCATGGGACGGTCCAGGGTCTGCGACGTGATCCTGCACCCCTGGGTGAGCATGTGCGTTGTGACTTCCGTAGCGGCCCTGGTGCCGCTGTTCCTCCTGCTCTTCGGCAGCGGCTTCGAGTTCCGGGTGGCGATCGTCTTCATGGCGTCCGTGTGGTACATCGTGCTCACGGCCTACCACGGCGCGCGAGGCCTTGAGCCGAGGCTCCTGGATGTCGGCCGTTCGTTCGCCGCCTCGCGGTTCCAACTCTTCTGGAAGGTCATGCTGCCCGCCCTGTACCCGTACCTCATCACGGGGGCCCGGATCGGGCTCGTCCACGCGATCCGCGCCATGGTGGTGGCGGAGATGTACGTCATCGTGGGCTATGGGGCGCTCATCCACAAAACCGGGCTCCAAGCCAGCACCGCGCCGCTGTTGGGACTGCTCCTGACGTTGATGGTGGTCAGCATTCTGGCCAACACGACGCTGCGCCTCGTCGGGAGGCGACTGGCCCCGTGGTATGACGAGCGGAGCGCCGTGGCATGATGCGCGCCCTCGGGGCGCTGGGTTCGGACAGAAGGGAAGGAGGCACACTCGTGGAACTGTCGCGTCGTGACCTGCTCAAGACTCTCGCCGTCGGTGCCGGTACCAGCGTCCTCGGAACCCCGAGGCTTCCCGGAGGGGGTGCGGCCTGGGCCCAGGGTGGGCGCGTCTTGGACATCGCCATTGTGGGCTTCACCCTGGGCAGTCACGTTCCGTCCCTCGTGGCGATGAAGGACATCCTCCCCACCTTCCCCGGCTACGCCCCCGCCAAGACCACCCGCTTCGCTTCTCAGCGCGTGATCACCCAAACCATCGTCTCAGGCTCCGGGGACATCGGCGGGGGAGATCCGATCATCACCATCCGCGCAGCCGAGGCGGGCGCCGACGTGAAGATCATCGGCCTCGTCTTCAACAACACCAGCCTGGTGTTCGTGGTGAACGGCAACAAGATCAAGCAACTGCAGGACCTCCAGAAGCCCGGGACCGTGGTGGCGGTTAACTCCAAGGGGGATTTCACGCACGTCCTGCTGATCGGTCCGCTCCTCAAGCGCGGCGTAGACCTGAACAAGGTCACCGTGGTGGAAATCGGGGGGTCGGGGGCCAGAACCCAGGCCCTACTCGCCGGCCGGGTGGACGCGGTGCCGGTTCACTTCGACCAGGCCCTGGTTTTGGCGAAGCAAGGGAACTACCCGGCGCTCCTCGAGCCCTCGAAGGAGTACCCGGCCTGGTTCGGCGAGGTGTACTTCGCCACGGCCGAGTGGCTGAAGAAGCCGGAGAACAAGCGGGCCGCGGTGGATCTCCTGAAGGCCCACCTCCTCGCCTTCCGGCGGGCGAGCAAGGACTTCCCGTGGTACGCTGACCAGTACCGAAAGTACTCGACGAACCCGGATGCGGCGAAGGCGACGAGCGAGGACCTCCGGCCGGTCTGGGACACCCTGGTCCAGAAGCTCAACTCCTGGCCAGGAGCGATGGAGCCTTTCACGGTTGAGAACTTCAGGGGGCTCCTGCCCGTCTACAAGGCCGCGGACGCCATCCAGGGAACGGTGAACATCGAGCAGGTCATCGACCGGTCCTATCTGGAGCAGGCCGTGAAGGAGGTCGGCTAGGCGCGATGCCGGCCCCCAAGCTCGAAGTCCGGAACGTCAGCAAGAGCTTCCACCGCCCGAATGGCGAGCTCATGCCGGTGGTGCAGGATCTCTCCCTGGGGGTAGTGAACCTCGAGTTCCTGGCCCTGGTCGGGCCGAGCGGCTGTGGCAAGTCCACCCTCCTGCGCCTCATCGATGGCCTCATCCCGTGTGACGCGGGGGCCATCTTACTGGATGGCCACGATATGACCGGCACGCCGGGACACGGGCGGGGGATGGTCTTCCAGACGTTCGATCTCCTCCCGTGGCGCACCGCCCTCGAGAACGTGGAGTTCGGGCTGGAGGTCAAGGGCATGGCGAAGGCGGAGCGGCGGGAGATCAGCCGCCACTACGTCCAGTTGGTGGGTCTGGAAGGCTTCGAGGACGCGTTCCCCCATCAATTGAGCGGCGGAATGCAGCAGCGCGTCGGCATCGCCCGGGCCTTCGCCATTCACCCGGAGGTGCTGCTGATGGACGAGCCCTTCGGGGCCCTGGACGTGCAAACCCGGGACATCCTCCAGGACGAGCTCCTCCAGATCTGGGAGCAGGAGCAGAAGACGGTCCTCTTCGTGACACACGGGATCGAGGAGGCCATATATCTGGCCGACCGTATCATCGTGTTCAGCCCGCGACCGGCCCGGGTGGTCCGTGAGATCCGCGTGCCCTTCGGCCGGCCCCGCTGCGAGGCGATGAAGACCGACCCGGCCTTCCTGGCGCTCCGTTGGGAGATCTGGGAGGTCCTGAAGAAGGGTGTTCGCGTCTAAGGAAGGAGCCCCATGAACAAGTGCGCCATCATCACCGCCTTCCTCGGAGAGACCCGCAACCGGTACATGCTGTACCAGGGGAACCGGAACCTCGCCGAGAAGTTCGCCATGCTCAGTCGCATCCCAGGCGCGGAGGGCGCGGAGCTGTGCTACCCCGCGGATTTCGAGCAGCCGGGAGAACTGAAAGAACTGTTGAAGCGCTCCGGTCTGGGCGTGTCGGGGGTCAACTTCCGCTCCCGCCGGACCGGAAAGTGGTGGCGGGGCTCCTTCATCTCGGCGCGCGCCAGCGAGCGGCAGGAGGTGGTGGACGACCTCAAGCGGGCCATGGACGCCGCGGCGGACTTCGGCTGCCGCCGCATCACCACCTGCCCGCTGAATGACGGGGCGGACAGCCTTTTCGAGGTGGATTACCTCCAGGCCTACGACGCCGCGGCCGAGACGTTCGCCGCCGCCTGCGCGCATAACCCACAGATGCGCCTCTGCATCGAGTACAAGAAGAGCGACCCCATGGCGCGCTGCATCTTCGGGACGGCGGGGGAGACCGCCGCCTTCTGTCTCATGCTGGGTGCGCCGAATCTGGGGGCGACGCTGGACATCGGACACGCCCTGTACGCCGAGGAGCGGCCGGCCCAGTCCGCAGCCCTCCTGGCCCGGGCCAATCGGCTCTTCTACGTGCACCTGAACGACAACGACGGGCACTGGGATTGGGACATGCTGCCTGGCGCCTTCCACCTGTGGGAGTTCGTGGAGCTGTTCTATACGCTCCGCAAGCTGGGATACGACAACGACTGGTACGCCTTCGACGTCTACCCGAAAGAGCTGGACACCGCCGAGAACTTCTCCGCCGCGCTGACGCTCACGCGGAAGCTCGAGGCCCTCACCGACCGGATCGACCCGGTGATGATGGAGGCCCTGCTCCAAGAGCGGAACTCTGCGAAAACGATTCCGTACCTGTACTCCTTGCTGTGATTGTCCCTCACCCCTGGTAGGGTCGGACTGGCGCGGTACCCCGTAGGCTCCCCTTGGCTGTGTCCGCCGTTTCCAGCGTCGTGCCCGATTGAATTTGCCGTGAGCCCGTCTCCTGTCCCCTGGCGTTCCGGCCCCCCGGCACTCTAACCAATGGCAATCACTTTCCAGTGCCTGCCAGTGGCGGATCGGATGGTTTGCTCCATCGGCATCCGCGTCGCCGGCAGCCGCTCCTCCGCCCCGTCGCCGCCAAGTCGCATCCCGGTCGGCATCGAGCCCAGATCCCCGGGGCGGATGCCCTCTCTCCATGCGGTACCCGGCTGCAGGTACCGTGAGTCTCCACCGTCGGCCGGCGGGAGAGGTGATCCACTGTTCCAGTAGGGGACCGGTCCCTCGGTACCATGAAATCCGAATACGATGTGCTGGCGCTTGGTGATTGCAGGGAAGGAAGGTCATGGCATGCCGAGCCATGCTCCTCGCTCATTCACGCTCTGGCCGCGTTCGTCCTTGCTTCCCATTCCGGTTCAAGGTATACAGGGGTCCTGTCGACCCCGAACGGCTCGCCCACCCCTCGGAAGGAGATCCCATGGCCTTGAAGGTGACCGGGGCGTTGCGCACGGTGCTCCGCCACCTGGAACGGGAGAAGGCGGGCATCGACCGGCAGATCCGGGCAGTGCAACGCGCGCTCGCCGCGCTGGCGAGGAGGCAGAGCCCTACCCCCCCTGGCCTGCGGAGCCGTCCCACCCCGCCGCACCGCCGAATGAG
>JBIOJT010000205.1:0-8294 GCA_044451055.1 Methylomirabilales bacterium (SeqCode) | reverse complement strand
GGGTCGCCGCCCGAGCGCGGCAGCGCGGGAAGCATCCAGAGCAGCATGACCATGGCGGTGGCGAGCGCCGAGAGCGCGGGCGGCAGCCAGAGCGACGGCCGGCGGCGGCCCTCGGGCGGGCTCAGCACCTCGACGACGGACACGCGCAGGCGCGCGGGCGCCTGGTGCCGTGTCAGGCGCTCGCGCAGGAGCCGCGCGATCTCGTCCGGCTCCCCGCCGTGGTCGTCGATGTTGGTCGTCATGTCCTCACGTCCTGCCCGGCCCGCCGTAGTCCTTGAGGAGCCCCCGCAGCCGCTCCTTGGCCCGGAAGATCCGCGACTTCACCGTGCCGACCGGGCAATCCATGACGCGGGCCACCTCCTCGAGCAACAGCCCCTCGACCTCGGCCAGCAGGAGCGGTGTCCGGAACTCCTCGGGCAAAAGCCCCAGCGCCCGCTCGAGATCCATGTGGGCCCCCGCGCTCTCACTGTCTTCCGCCGGGGCGTGGTGGAACATCGGGGCCTCGCCGTCCGGCACGCCCGCCTCGCTGATCGCGGGCTCGCGCTCGCGGAGGCGGTAAAAGGTCAAGAAGGTGTTCCTCAGGATTTGAAACATCCAGGCGCGCATGTAGGTTCCCGGCTCGAAGCGGTGCGAGAACCGAAGCGCCCGGGCGTAGGTCTCCTGGACCAGATCGTCCGCGTCGGCGCCGTTCCCGGTGAGATAGCGCGCGAAATTGTGGAGGGCGTCGACATACGCCAGGGCATCGCGCCCCAGGGTCGCGCCCTCGCCAGACTTATCCCCCCACGCCATATCGGCATTATATCCTCGGTGTTGCGCAATGTCGAACGGCTCGGACCACAGTTCAACACCGGTATTCAACCTCTTCATATTGCTAACGCTTCTCTTAGGGATCCGTTCCCAAGTTTTTTTGCCCGTTCACGGGAACGATTCTCGCGAGGTCACGTTAGCAAGGGTGAACCGGTCAACCGGCCGCCCGATAGGCGGCCAACCCAATCACACGCGGGCCATACGGCACGCCGAGAAAGGAGGACAATGCAATGAGGATCCCAGAACACACCATCGCCAAGCCATTCGGATGGCGCACCGCGCTGGCAGGGACCGCGGCCCTCGTGCTGCTCGTGTTACCGGCCTCTCTGCCGGCGGCCCAGGCCAAGGACCCCACGCCGCCAGTGATGGCCGCGAAGGTAGCCGGCCCCAAGATCACGATCGAGAATTTCGAGTTCAACCCCGCAACGTTGACCGTCCCGGGAGGCACGACGGTCACCTGGACCAACCGAGACGACGAGCCGCACACCGTGACCTCTTCCGAGAAGGTGTTCGCCTCGCCGGGCCTGGATGCCGATGAGGCGTTCTCGTACACCTTCTCGACGCCGGGCACGTACACCTACCACTGCACGCTGCACCCGCACATGACCGGCACAATCGTCGTGAAGTGACCGAACCGCATTCGCCGCATAAGGAGGATGATATGGCAGAGCATATGATCAACACGCATGACGACCACAGCAGGGACCATCGCAGCGAGGACGGCGTGGACCGCCGCGGCTTCCTGGAATGTATGGCCTGGGTCGGCACTGGGGTCCTCTTGACCGTGAGCGGCGGCATCCTCTCGTCCCGCACCATCGCGCAGGCCGCAACCGGGGAGGGCTCCACAGGAGACTTCAGCTTCGTCCAGATCAGCGACAGCCACATCGGCTTCAACGCGGAGCCGAACAAGGACGTGACGGCCACGCTGCAGCAGGCCATCGCCCGGATCAACGCCCTGCAGCCCGTGCCTGAGTTCGTCCTCCACACCGGCGACCTGAGCCACAGCCAGAAGCCCGGCGCCTTCGACACGGTGGCGGAGAACCTCAAGAGCCTGAAGGCCCGCCAGGTGTTCTACGTGCCCGGCGAACACGATGTCTTCGCCGATGGCGGGAAGGAGTACCTGAACCGTTTTGGCGCTGGCACCAAGGGGAGCGGCTGGCAGAGTTTCGACTACAAGGGGGTGCACTTCGTCGGGCTCGCGAACGTGCTCACGTTCAAGGAGAGCCGCCTTGGGAGCCTGGGACCGGATCAGGTGGACTGGCTCAAGCAGGACCTCGCGGGACTCTCCAACAGCACGCCCGTCGTCGTGTTCGCTCATGTCCCGCTCTGGGCGGTCTATCCACAATGGGGATGGGCCACGGGAGATGGGGAGCAGGCCTTGGCCCTGCTCCGGCGGTTCGGCTCAGTCACCGTCCTCAACGGTCACATCCATCAGGTGATGCAGAAGGTGGAGGGCAACATCACCTTCCACACGGCGATGTCCACCGCCTTCCCGCAGCCGCCGCCGGGCGGGGCCCCCTCCCCCGGCCCCTGGAAGCAGGTTTCCGAGGACCGGGTGAAGACCATGCTCGGCCTGACCCAGGTGAACTACGTCGAGCGCAAGGGCCCCCTGGCGATCATCGATTCCACGCTGGGCTAGGCTGTGCAATTGATGATGCGCAACAGCTTCGGGTGGCCGCGCGAACTCTAACCGTCGGGCATCGAAACACCGGGCGCCCTGAGGTCCGCGTCTGAGCATTCGGGGCGCCCGGTGTGCCCCCCTCCCTTCCGTGAGGTCGTCCCATCCGTCCGCAACCAAACAGTACCGAACCCCGAGCCTGCCAGAACGGGCCCGCACGGCGCTCTCTCCCTCCTGCGTTCCGCATCGCGCCTCACGCGTCACGTCTCTTCCGCGAGGCCGGGGACACGTCCGAAGATCAGGAGGCGGAAGGCTTGTCCGGCTTGGGCGGCTGGCCGATGATCTGGAGGAGGGCCTGCATCTCCTGCTCCCGAGACCTCTTCATGAGGCGGCCACGGGAGATGGCGAAGAGGAGGAGTTTTCCGTCGGGCGTCTCCTGCTCCAGATGATGAAGGAGGTCCTTGTAGCGGATCGTCGTCTCCCCCGATGCGGCGAAGATTTTCTCCGGATCCACCTTCTCCGCTTCCAGCCACCTGCGGACCTCGGCGATGGCCTCTGTCTTGGTAAGCAGAGGGATCTCGTCACTTTGGGGATCTTGCATCAGGGGTCTCCTTCCTCTCGCTCTCGGCTCTCGGCGCCCCGTGCTGTCCTCTCGGCTCACGGCTCTCCGCCCTCCCCGCATTGTATGAGGCGTGCCCGGAGGCGGCAAGCGCAATCCCCGGTAGTGTCCGAGTTTGCTGAGAGGATCAAAAATGGCACGAGATTTAAGCCAGCAAAAGCTTGAAAGTGAGAATGAGGTTGTCAACCAAATCGGCCATCTGCTGGAGCGTTGGGAGCAGCGGCTTACGCTCGATAACCCCAGACTCATGGAGCGTTACGTTAAAGCGGAAATACACCTTCTCGCCCACTTTAGGATAATAACTTGGGTGGACCGGCAATTCGTCGCCTGCTTTCAGGTCGTAGATGGATGGCTCAGCGGCTCTAAAACTGCCTTCGGGCACAGGAGCGTCAGTTGGCCACCTTGGAATCATGCGGACCAGGGCTTTTAGGGGCAAATCCTCGAAGTACGCGGAATTCACAGTGACGAGCAGGCGATGCTTGTCGATTCTGTCCAGGTGGTTGAGAACCCACAAGTCACGTCCCTTCCCTCCGTCGTATGGTTCGATACTGTTGATCGCGTCTATAGCGTCCTTCCGCAGGCCCTTTACTTTTCCCGGAGCGTTGGCTTTGTACTGCGCGGCACTGCTATCGATAGGAAAGTGGATGTGCGTGCCAGAGGAAGTGCTCCCAGTTGCGACCGTGAACAACTGTTGGGCCAGATGATCGAGGGAACTTCGGAGATTATGGACCGCATCCCCAATGATGGCGGACAAGTGAATCGACATCGGCTCACACTTCGCCAAGTAAAAGATTGGCTTGCCAGTCTGAGGATCTTCCTTGGGTCTGACTTCATACGGATTCGAAGCGAGATAGGCGAGGGTCTCTCTGTCGAGATCAGCGATGTGCTTTTTGGCCCGTTCAACTTTTACCCGAATGAGTGAGAGACGTTCATCGGCGGTCATGCTGGTCTGCCTTCTTTACGCAGCGGCCAATTCGCCCAGGGTCCATACGTGGTTCGTGATTCCAGCCGCCATGGTCGGAGTGATGCGAAGACTACCATGAACGCGGCAGAAATTGTAGTACGCGAAGTGCAGGGCCAGGGCCGCCTTGAGGTCCGCCAGCTTCTTGCTGAAGACATTCGTCAACTGGCCGCCATCAGGATCAAGATTCAAATTAGGACACTACCCAATCCCCGTCTTCCTTGGAAACCCATCCTTGGTCTGTTATAGTGATTTTGCTCTGGAGGACTTGCGATGCCGACACGGGAAGAACTGGAGGAGGAAGACCGCCGCGTGCGTCAACTGCGCATCGCCGTGAACCTGACCCTGAGCGTGATCGGCCAGACCGACCTGACCCTCGACCAGGCCCAGGAGATGGTGGCCGCCACGCGCGGCATGGCCCTGCGCCTCTTCCCGGGGAAGGAACTGGCATTCGACCTGATCTACCTCCCGCGCTTCCGCCGCTTGCTGGCCGAGCGTTTCGGCTACTATCGGCCCGTCCTATCCGGGTAGGGCTGAAGCCTATGCCGTCCCTGAACACCCCTGGTTCTTCGAACCGTACGCCACGCCCCTCCGGGGATGTCCGGCTCGGCTCCCACATGTCCATCGCCGGGGGGCTGGACAAGGCACCGCTCCGCGGCAAGCAGGTGGGATGCGACACCATCCAGGTCTTCACCAAGAGCAACAGGCAGTGGCGGGCCAAGCGGCTCAATGACCAGGAGGTCGAGGCCTTCAAGGCGAACCTCGCCTCGACGGGCATCGGCCCGGTGGTGGCGCACGACTGCTATCTCGTCAACCTTGCCGCGCCACGCAGGGCCGTGTGGAAGAAGTCGGTGGCGGCCTTCCGGGTGGAATTGGAACGCGCCGAGCGCCTGGCCATTCCCTTTCTGGTCACCCACCCAGGCTCACACGCCGGGGCGGGCGAGGCCGAGGGCATACGGCGGGTGGCGGAGGCCTTGAATGAGCTGCACGCCGCCCTCCCCGGCTACCGGGTCCGGATCCTGCTGGAGGCCACGGCCGGCCAGGGGAGCAGCCTGGGGCATCGCTTCGAGCAACTCGCCGCGATCCTGGCCGAGGTCGAGCAGGCTGGTCGCGTCGGGATCTGCCTGGACACCTGCCACGTCTTTGCCGCCGGCTACGATATCCGCACACCGGACGGCTACCGGAAGACCATGAAGGAGCTGGACGCGTGCATAGGTCTCGAGCGCCTGCGGGCCATCCACCTGAACGATTCCAAGGGGGGACTGGGCAGCCGGGTTGACCGCCACGAGCACATCGGCGAGGGACGATTGGGGCTGGCGGCATTTCGCCATCTCCTCAATGACTCGCGCCTCCGCCAGGTCCCCATGATCCTGGAGACGCCCAAGGACGACGACTTCGTCACGGCCGATCGCCGCAACTTGGCTCGCCTGCGCCGGCTGCTGAACGGCAGCCACGGCCGAGGGTGTGAACCATGATCGAGATGCGCCAGGATCCCACCACCCGCACGTGGATCCTGGTGGGCCGCTCGGGAGGCGATCCGGGCCGCAAGCAAACGCCCGACGGCTGCCCGTTCTGCCCGGGCCACGAGGCGGAGACGCCGCCGACGCTGGCGGCGATCACCGGCCCGGACGGGGCCTGGCGCGTGCGCGCCTTCCCCGACAAAATGCCCATCTTCCAGGTGGAGGGCGATCTGGACCGCGAGGGCGAGGGGCTCTACGATCGGATGCGGAACGTGGGAGCGCATGAAATCGTGGTGGAGACGCGGGAGCACGCCACCTCAACGGGGCAGCTTTCCGCCGAGGACATCGCGCGGGTCCTCCAGATGTTCCGGCAGCGGATCCAGGACCTGAAGCACGACTTGCGGATCCGATACATCCAGGTTTTCAAGAACCAGGGCGCCCAGGCTGGCTCGCTCATCCAGCACGCGCATTCGCACTTGGTTGCCACTCCCGTCATCCCGCGCCGCCTCGAGGCCGAACTGCGCTGGAGCAAGCGGTACTACGATCTGAAAGAGCGGTGCCTGTACTGCGATATCCTGCACCAGGAGGTCACGCAGGGAACCCGTCTCGTGGCGCAGCACGGGAACTTCGTGGCCTTCTGCCCCTTCGCGCCGCGCTTTGCCTATGAGGTGTGGATCTTCCCGGCGACCCACCGCCATCGGTTCGAGGATCTCGACGACCCCGCGCTGGCGGGGCTCGCCGCCGTGCTCAAGGGTGTCCTCCAGCGGGTCGAGCGAAAGGTCCCCGATTATAGCCTGGTCCTGCACACCTCGCCCAACGAGAAGTCCCCACCGGTTTGGGGCCTCCCGTGGGAGACCCTGCACGACGACTTTCACTGGCACATCGAAGTCCTGCCGCGGCAGGCGGACGTGGCGCGTCTGCATCGGGAGGAAGAATTCTACGTGAACCCCGTCACGCCCGAGGAGGCGGCGCAGCAGTTACGGGAGATGCCCGCGGGCTGATCGGACGGGCAGGCCGGAATCAGCCGTATTGGGATGCGTCCTCAACCCATCGTTGCCTGAGCGTTGCGAGAGGAGATCGCTTGACAACCCCGCGCATTTTACGGGTTCGTCCGCTGGCCGGCGTCGAGGGCGGCCGGGTGACGATACTCGGCGAAGGCCTGTGCGGCGGCGAGATGGGGCAGCCATCCCCCCGCTTCGACGGGACCGAGACCCGACCGTTGATCGCCTCGCCCGGGAAGATCGTTGCCCCTATCCCCGAGGGCGCGACGTCGGGTGTCATCCGCCTGGTGTGGCCCGATGTCATCGTCGAGGGCCCATTCTTCGAGGTCGCGGAGAAACTCGCCGACGAACTGCACCCCGTGGCGAATCCCGTGGTGAACCCGGATGGGTACATCTTCAGCACCTTCAGCGGCAGCCGGGGGCAGGCCGCCCCCGGCGGCGTCTCTGTCTTCCGGATCTCACCGCATGGGGGGGCGGAGCCGTTTCTCGGCGACCTCACGAATCCGACCGGCCTGGCGCTGGACCCGGGCGGCGCGCTTTTCATCTCGTGCCGAAATGACGGGACCGTCCGCAAGACCACACCGACCGGACAGGCCGAGGTCTTCATCGACGGCATGGGCGTCCCCACCGGAATCGCCTTTGATCGGGAAGGAACCTTGTTCGTGGGTGACCGGTCCGGCGGGATCTTCGCGGTGGACACCCAGGGGGCCAGGCGCCGATTCGCCAGGCTCCCGGCCAGCGTGGCCGCTTATCACCTGGCCTTCGGCCCGGATGGCGATCTGTACGTGACGGCCCCCACCCTGTCCAACGATGATCCGATCTTCCGGATCAGTCCGCAAGGAACGGTGTCCTGCTTCTTCGAGCATCTGGCGCGGCCCCAGGGCCTGGCCTTCGACCGGGATGGAAACCTCTTCGTGGTGGCGATCTACCAGGGGGAGCGCGGCATCTTCCGGATCGGGGGGAACGGGCAGGCCACGCTGACCGTGGCAGGGGAAAACCTGGTTGGCCTCACCTTCGACTCCGGGGGGCGCATGGTCATCGCCAGCACCAACGCCATCTACCGGTTGTCGGGGTCGGGGATCGACAACGAGACCTAGCCCCAAGCCAAGCGAACCCGGGAACCGCTTGGGAGGCGAGCGCGGGAGACACGACCGATGCCTGAGGGTCGAACGACTGTCATGGATGACGTGATTCACGACTTGCAGAAGCGGGTCACGGGCGAGGTCCGGTTCGATCCCATGACCAAAGTGCTGTACAGCACCGACGCCAGCATCTACGAGATCGAGCCGCTGGGCGTCGTCATTCCCAGGACGCCCGAGGATGCCATCGCCACCGTGGAGATCTGCGGTGGCTACGGCGTGCCCGTGCTCCCGCGTGGAGGGGGCACCGCCCTGGCCGGTCAGGCCGTCGGCCGGGCCATCCACCTGGACATGTCCAAGTACCTCAACCAGGTCCTCGAGGTGAACGTGGAGGAGCGCTGGGCCCGCATCCAACCCGGCGTCGTCCTGGACGAATTGAACGCGCAGCTCCGTCCCCACGGCCTGTGGTTCGCACCCGACCCCTCTCCCAGCAACCGAGCCACCGTCGGAGGCATGATCGGAAACAACTCCTCCGGGGCACGGTCCCTCATCTACGGGAGAACCATGGAGCACGTCCTGGAGATGAAGGTGATCCTGGCCGACGCCCAAACCATCGTGACCCGCACCCTGACCGACGACGAGCTGGAGGCAAAGCTCAGAACACCCGGCCTCGAGGGCGATCTCTACCGCGCGGTCCAGCGATCGGTCGCAACCCATCGCGACGAGATCGTCAAACGCTATCCCAAGAT
>JBIOJT010000204.1:0-8299 GCA_044451055.1 Methylomirabilales bacterium (SeqCode) | reverse complement strand
TACGCTGACAGGTTCCGCGACTGAGGCCCCACGCCCGGTCGGAAGCTGGGGATTTGGAAGCCTCCGACCCGTGATGCCTGATCCCAGTCGAAGCGCACCAGGATAACTTCCGCCGTTCAGTCCCACGGGCGGTGTGGTTGTATCCAAGTTCACACATTGAATTGACACAAGATTCAATGCGCGTAATATCTTGTGCCTGCCCTCCTCCTTCTCAGGCTTCATCCTTCGAGGTGGGGCCACAAAGGCCCCGCTCTTCCGCGAGGTGCGTTATGACCAAGCGTCCAGACGAAGATGCTCGCGACCCCCTGAGGCTCTCCCGGCGCACCTTCCTCAAGACGGTGGGCGTCGGGGCCGCGGCCACCGGCCTCGTCGGCGCGGTCCCCCGCCCGGCCCACGCGGAGATCCTGGGGCCTGACGCTGTGCCGCTGAGCCTCAAAGTGAACGGCACGGTCCACACCACCACCGTGGAGCCGCGGGTCACGCTCCTGCGGGCCCTGAGGAACCACCTGAGTCTCACGGGCGCCAAGGAGGTCTGCGAGCGTGGCGCCTGCGGGGCCTGCACCGTGCTCCTGGACGGCGAGCCGGTCTGCTCCTGCATGCTGCTGGCGGTGGATTCCGTCGGGCGCGAGATCACCACGGTGGAGGGGCTGGGGACGCCCGAGCGGATGAGCCCGGTGCAGGCCGCCTTCGTGGAGGCCGACGCCCTCCAGTGTGGCTTCTGTACGCCCGGCTTCGTGGTGGCGTCCACGGCCCTCCTGCGAAAACACCCCAACCCCACTTTGGAGGAGATCAAGGCCGGGCTGGCCGGGAATCTGTGCCGGTGCGGGACATACTCTCGGATTTTCGAGGCCGTCCAAAAAGCGGCCAAGCAGAGGGGGTGACCGATGGCGCAGCAGGACTCCGCCAGTGACAACACGTTCCTGGTCAAGGTTGGACCCGCCGAAAACCCGGTGACCCTGGAGGTCCACACCGCTGCGGGTGACCTGAAGCCGTGGGATCTCGACTCGCGCCTCCGCAGCGTGAAGGGGCGGCACCCCCGACTGGAAGCCCCGCTGAAGGTGACCGGCCGGGCCAAATACACGTATGACGTGCAGCTCCCGGGCATGCTGTGGGCGAAGATGGTCCGGGCAAGGGTTCCCGCCGGCAAGATCGTCCGGATCGACACGGCCAAGGCCGAGCGGCTCAAGGGCGTGAAGGCGGTCTGGACGACGGACTCGCAGGTGGTGCGCTTCGCGGGCCAGGATATCGCGGCAGTCGCCGCTGTCTCTCAAGAGATCGCGGAGGATGCGGCGCGCCTGGTGGACGTACAGTACGAGGAAGCGCCCTTCGTCATGGATCTCGAGGAGGCCATGGCGCCGAATGCCCCTCTCGTGTACGCGGAAGGGCAGGCCGCCGCCCCCCTGAACGCCCCCCGGAAGGGGAACGTGACCGGGCCGATCGTGCCCGCGCCGATCGTGCCCGCCCGCGGGGGCAGCCGGGGCGACGTGGAGCAGGGATTCGCCGAGGCCGACACCGTCCACGAGGGCACGTACCGCGTGCAGGTCCACACCCATTCCGTGCTCGAGACGCATGGGATCGTCGCCCACTGGGAGGGCGACCAGCTCACGGTCTATACCTCCACGCAGGGCATCTTCATGGTCCGCGCCGCCCTGGCCGAGGCGTTCGGCCTCGACCGGAAGAACGTCCGGGTGATCACAGAACACATGGGCGGTGGCTTCGGGAGCAAGCTGTCCCCTTCGGCTGTCGGGAGCGCCTTCGCCTTCATCGCCTGCCGGCTCGCCCGGCAAACGGGCGCGCCGGTCAAGCTCATGCTCGACCGCCACGAGGAGCAGCTCTGCAGCGGCAACTCCCCAGGGGCCCTGATGACGGTGCGGCTTGGTGCCAAAGCTGACGGGACGCTCACGGCCATATACTACCGTGCCTTCGGGGAAGGCGGGATCGCCCCCAGCTCCCGGACCGGCGGCCCGGCCGGGAATTTGTACCAGCACTGCCCGAACGTGAAGCTGGAGGAATACGACGTCTTCACGAACGCGGGCCCGGCCTGCCCACTCAGGGCGCCCGGCCACCCGCAGGGGGCGTTCGGGCTGGAGTGCGCCATGGACGAGGTGGCGCACCGCCTCGGCATGGACCCGCTGGAGCTCCGGCGGAAAAACGAGTCGAATCCGTTCCGGAAGATCTACTACGACGTGGGTGCCAAGGCCATCGGTTGGGAGCGCCGGAATGCCACGCCGGGCGCCGCCCCCGGCCCCAGGAAGCGCGGGATCGGTATGGCCAACGGCAACTGGTATGTCATGGCCCGGGAGGCCGTTGCGGCCGAGGTGCGCGTGCACCGGGACGGCAGCGTCGAACTGTTCCATGGCGCCCAGGACCTCGGGACGGGCCTTCGGACCGTGCTGGCGGTCATCGCGGCCGAAGAGCTGGGCCTTTCGCCTGCCGATATCACGGTGCATGTCGGCGACACGCGCTTCCCACCAGGGGGAACCTCCGGCGGGAGCACCACGTCCAACTCCTCGGGGCCCGCCGTGCGCCTCGCCGCGCATGAGGCCCGGATGCGGATTGCGGCCCTGGCCGCGCCGCTTCTCCAGGCGAATCCGGACGAGCTCGAGTTTGCAGAGGGGAAAATCATCGTGGCCGCCAATCCAGATCGGAAGGTGTCGTTCCGCGAGGCGGCGCAGAAAATGCCGGGGGAGGTCATCACCTGCCTCGCCGACCGCAAGCGGCAGTTCGAGACCTTCCGCCAAGACCTCGCCGCCACACAGTTCGCGGAGGTGGAGGTGGACGTGGAGACCGGCGTGATCCGCGTCCTCAAGATGGTGGCCGTGAACAACTGCGGGATCCCGATCAACCCCCTCACGGCGGAAAGCCAGGTCATCGGCGCCCAGATCCAGGGCGCCTCCTGGGCCCTGTTTGAGCACCGCACCCTCGACCAGAACGTGGGCACCATGGTGAATCCCAACCTCGAGGCCTACAAGATCCTCCGCCCGGCAGACATGTTCGAGGCCGTGCCCATTTTGACCGAAGGGGCCAATGCGGGGAACAACACCTCCGCGACCGGCATCGCCGAGCCGGTGTTCGTGCCCACCCTGGCCGCCATCGCGAACGCCGTCTTCAACGCGACGGGGGTCCGCCTCCGGCAGCTCCCGATGACGCCGAACCGGGTGTTGGCCGCCCTGGCCGAGGCGCAGAAGGGGGGCAGGTCATGAACCGATTCGAGTTCGCGCGGGCCACGAGCCTCGCAGGGGCCTTCGATCTCGCCGCGGAGCGGCCCGGAAGCGTCTTCAAGGCCGGTGGCATTGACCTCCTCGACCACCTGAAGGAGCATCTCAGCGAACCTCCCCGGATCGTGGATCTGAAGGCCATCCCGGGCTTGAGTGCCATCGGCGAAGAGGCCGACGGGGGCTTCCGGATCGGTCCCCTGGTGACACTGGCGCAGGTGGCCGCCCACCCGGCCTTGCGGGCCACCCATGCGGCCCTGGCCCAGGCCTGCGGGGAGGCGGCCTCCCCGCAGATCCGCAACGTGGCGACGATCGGCGGCAACCTCCTCCAGCGGCCTCGCTGCTGGTACTACCGCCTCGAGTCGTACCGGTGCCTGAAGAAGGGCGGCGACATCTGCTTCGCAGTCGGGGGGCAGAACCGGTATCACACGATCTTCGGGGACGGGCCCTGCAACGCGCCGCATCCCTCGAACGCCGCCGTGGCGCTCGTCGCGCTCGGGGCCTCCCTCACCTTCGCGAGCACCCAGGGGACGCGCACCGTTTCCGCGGAGCGGTTCTTCGCGTTGCCCGGCGCCGATCCCCAAAGGGAGAACAACCTCCAGCCCGGCGAGATCCTCAGCGAGATCAAGGTGCCGGCTGCCCCCAGGGTGCGCTCGACCTATGCCAGCGTCTGCGAGCGCGCGGCCTTCGACTGGCCGCTGGTCTCCGCGGCCGTGGCGCTCCGAATCGAGGGGGGGCTCGTCCGCGAGGCCCGGATCGTCCTGGGCGCGGTGGCGACGCGCCCCAGGCGGTCGCCCGCAGCCGAGCGCGCGCTCGTCGGGAGACGCCTCGACGACGCCACGGGAAAGGCGGTCGCCCAGGCGGCCGTGGCGGGGGCGCAGCCGCTCTCGGACAACGGGTACAAGGTCGAGCTGGCCAAGGCCCTGCTGCGCCGGACGCTCGCGGCGACCGCGTGAGGACACCCATGGAAAAGCCTGCGGCCCATCCTGTCTGCAAGCGGCTCCGGACCAAGGGGTACTACGTGACCGGGCCGGATGACGTGGACCTGGTTGAATTCTCGTCGACGGCCTCGTACTGGTGCGCTCATACCCTGACCGTCCTGGGCCCCGATGATCTTCTCTGTGCCCCGGAGGCCTGCCAGCCCGGCCGGACCTGCTTCGAGGTGGAGTAGGGGACGGGTCGCGGGCCACGAGGGGAGCCAGGCGGGCTCGCCCCCCGGCGCGGGAGATGCGACCGTGAATGAAATCCAGGCCCTGCTGGAAGCCTTCGCCGCCCTCAAGCGCGACTCGACACGGGCCGCCCTGGCCACGGTCGTGAAGGTGAGGGGGTCTGCGTACCGCCGGCCGGGTGCCCGCATGTTGATCGCGCCGGACGGGCGGACCGTCGGCTCCATCAGCGCGGGCTGCCTCGATCGCGATGTGTGCGAGCGCGCCCAGAAGGTGATCGCCTCGGAGGTTCCCGCGGTCGCGACGTACGATACGACCGCCGCCGGGGACGATGTCTGGGGGCTGGGGCTCGGGTGTGCCGGGCTGGTCGAGGTCCTCATCGAGCCGCTCGGCCAAGACGCCCCGGCGAATCAGGTGCTGACCTTCCTGGGGGAGCGCGTCACGCGCCGCGACGTGGGAGTGGTCGTGACGGTGTTCCGCGGTGTGGGTGGAGTGGCGGGCGCAGTCGGCTCCCGTCTCATGCTGACCGAGGGCGGTCTGGGGTTCTGTAACGTTGAAGACGCGCTGCTTGCGCAGGCGCTGACCGACGAGGCCCGTCAGGCGCTTCAAGAGGGCCGGTCGCGGGTGAAGGAGTATGCCGTGCCCGGGGGGACGGCGGAGGCGCTCGTCGAAGTGGTCTCGCCGCCGGCGCCGCTGCTGATCTTTGGCGCGGGCGATGACGCCGTTCCGCTCGGACGCCTCGCCAAGGAGATCGGCTGGCATGTCACGGTCGTGGATAATCGTCCGGGATTTGCGACGCCAGAGCGGTTTCCGTGGGCTGATGCGGTCGTGGTTGTCCGCCCGGAGGACGTAGCCCAGCGCATTCCGATGGACGATCGGACGGCGGCCGTCGTCATGACCCACAACTATGCGCACGATCTCGAACTGCTCAAGATGCTCCTGCCTTCACCGGTGCGGTACCTCGGGATCCTCGGCGCGAGGGGCAGGACCCTGGCGATGCTTCGGGCGTTGAAGGAGGCGGGGCCGGCGGGGCGGGAGCACGACCTCGCGAAGGTCTATAGTCCGGTGGGGATGGACATCGGGGCCGAAACTCCGGAGGAGATCGCGCTCGCCATCCTGGCGGAGATCAAGGCCGTCTGCACGCACCGCTGGGCCGGGTTCCTCAGAGATCGCAGGGGGCCGATCCATGATCGGACGGACGCAGGAAACCTTTCGGTCGGTCCGGTGGGCGGAGGCGGGATCACCGCGCCGGCGGCGAGGCGGAGCCACGACGGTTGAACCCGGCCGGGAGGACATCGGAGCGTGTCGGCCATCGCGATCGTCATCCTTGCCGCAGGGGCGTCCGCTCGGATGGGTGTCCCGAAGCAGTTGTTGCGCCACCGCGGCCGCAGCCTGGTTCGCCACGCAGTCGAAGCGGCTCTTGGGTCCACCTGCCGCCCCGTCGTCATTGTCTTGGGGGCGAATGCGAAACAGATCCAACCGGAGATCGAAGGGCTTCCCCTGCAGATCGTGCAGAACCCGCACTGGGCCGGGGGACTGAGCACCTCCATCCGCGCCGGGATCGAAGCGCTGGTGTCTGTGGCGGAACTTCCCGAGGCGGTGGTGCTCACCCTCTGCGATCAACCCTTGGTGTGCTCGGACGACATTGAGGCCCTCGTCACGGCGTACCGTTCCATGAGGCGCCCGATCATCGCTTCGCAGTATGCCGGGACGCTGGGCGTCCCGGCCCTATTTGCCCAACCCGTTCTGCCGGAGCTCCTCCGTCTCGCCGGCGATGCCGGGGCGAAGCAAGTGATCCAGAGCCACTTGGCCACGGTCTGGCCGGTTCCCTGCCCCCACGCGGCCATCGATCTCGACACCCTCGAGGACTCTGACGCCATCCGCTGGAAACCGGACGACTCAAGCCCGCCGCCACTGAGCACGCTCAAAGAATAGCCACAGTAACCGTCCGAAGCCCCCAGAATACTGCAAGCCTGGACCCCCATTGGGATTTGGGAACTGGTCATTTGGAATTTCGACAGCGTTTCCATCGGGGCGCATAAGCCAATCATCCAGCGTGTCAATACATGGTCTCGCCGGTCTCTTCAGGCCTATTCCGCCCGTCAGGCTTCCGCCTCATCCCCGTAAGGTTTCCCGGCACCTTGCTCCAGGTAGTCGCGCAAGCTGTCATTGAGGTAGTAGGACCAGGAATTCGAGCACACCCCAAAACACTCGAGCGGCGCGAGTCCAGCTCGGAGGTATCCATACCCACTACACTTGATAGTTGATAGATGATGAGGTCCCGGCCTTACTTCACCTCATCCAGTTTTCTGGTGTATTCGGGGTCCGGGTAGGCCCCGATCCCGGGCGCATCTGGGATCGCGACCAAGCCATCTTTGATTTGGACGCCACCCAGTATTGGATCGTCGGCATGCTCGAGACAGGAGTCCAAATCAAAGAAGCACACGATGGAATGCGCGCAGGCAAAGTGGGCGGCGGCTGTTATCCCCAAGCGCGACTCCGACATGCAACCGATCATGCAGGGCCGAGAACCCGCCTCGGCAACGTGCGCGAGCTTTTCTGCACTATGGATCCCGCCAGACTTGCAGAGTTTTATGTTGAAATATGGCGCCGCATCCTGCTGGATGATGTTGAGGGCATCGGTCGTTGAGAATACGGATTCATCGGCCATGATCGGGATCGTGGTATGCTGGCTCACATATTTCATCCCCTGCAGGTCGTGCGCGCGGCAGGGTTGCTCGCAGAATTCAATATTGAACTCCGTGAAGGCGTTCAAGCTCTTGGTCGCGCCGATCCGATCCCATCCCTGATTCGCATCGATGCGGATGATCGGCTCCGCCCCCACCGCCTGACGAATGTTCTTCAATCGCTTGTAGTCATCCGCGAAATTCAAGCCCAGCTTGACTTTGATCATCCGGAAGCCCATGGATCTGATGGAGAGCGCCTTGTCCCCCGCCTCGTCCGGGTTGCCGATGCCCATGGTGAGATCTGTCGCGATTTCCCGCTTCTGGCCTCCCAAGAACACATACAGCGGCACGCCGCAAACCTTGGCGGCGATATCGAATACCGCCATGTCGATGGCACTCTTCAGAGTCGTGTTGTGGGGGAGGTACGCCTCCATCTGTTGGATCAGGGAATTGATCGCCAAAGGATTCTTGCCCACCACGATTTGTTTCAACTCCTTCGCCGCGGCGATATTGATCCGCTGAGTCTCTCCAGCGATCGAGCGGAAAGGCGACGCCTCTCCCCAGCCGCTGATCCCTTGGTTCGTCTTGAGCTCCACGAGAAGATTCTGCGCCTGGCTGAGGCTCATGGTGGCAATGGTGAAGACATCCCTGAGCGGGATATCGAACCGATAAATTCGCATGTCCTCGATCACGAGATTGGAATGGACTGAAGCCGTTCCCATCATCTCGTTTCTCCCTCTCTCAGTCGCAAGACATGCCGATCGTCTCGAGGAGGAGGTCAACCTCCTCCTCTGCATGCGCGCTTGAGACAGCGAATCGGAAGTGCCCGCCCGGCGGACTGCCGGGGTAGTGTACGAAAGGCGGATAGATCCCCCGCTCGAAGAGGAGCGAGCGGAGGCGCAGATTCTTGCCCGTATCGTGGTGGGTGATCGAGAGGATCGGCGCCGGCGAGGAGGGAACCCGGAGACCCATGGCCCGGACACGCTTCCGAACACGGAGCATGCGGCCGCGGAGGCCCGCGATCAGCCCGGGGCTCTCTTGGAGGATTTCGATCGAGCGGATGGCGGCCGCGGCGATTGGCGGGGGAATCGGGGTTCCGCCGACGAACGCCCGGCTCTTCTCCACGATCTTGGCCGCCAGGCCGGCTGGGCCCGCCACGAGGCCCCCGAAAACGCCCAGCCCCTTCGACAGGGTCCCGGTCTGGATGAAGCTCTCCATAGGGAGACCCGCC
>JBIOJT010000203.1:0-8347 GCA_044451055.1 Methylomirabilales bacterium (SeqCode) | reverse complement strand
GTATCGGGTGGGCCGCAACTCGCCCGTCGTCGAGGCCTTGCTCGAGGCGGTGGGCAATGACAAGCAGGTGGCGGTCCTGGTGGAGCTCAAGGCCCGCTTCGACGAGGAGAGCAACATCGAGTGGGCCAAGTCCCTGGAAAGCGAGGGCGTGCATGTCGTCTACGGGCTCCTGGGACTGAAGACCCATTCCAAGATCGCCCTCGTGGTTCGGAAGGAAGGCGACGGCATCCGCCGCTACGTCCACCTCTCGACCGGCAATTACAATCCTGCGACCGCCCAGGTGTACACCGACATAGGCCTACTCACCTGCGATGAGGCCATCGGCTCCGACGCGTCGGATCTCTTCAACTACTTGACCGGGTATTCAGCCAAGCGGGAGTACCAGAGATTCCTGGTGGCGCCCGTCAACCTCCGGGCCGGCCTCCAGGCACTGATCGAGCGGGAGATCGACCGCGCGCGGCAGGGCGACGCAGGCCACCTGATCTTCAAGCTGAACCATTTGGTGGACAAGCAGATGATCCAGGTGCTGCACCGGGCCTCCCAGGTCGGTGTGAAGGTGGATCTGTTGGTCCGTGGCATCTGCTGCCTGCGGCCGGGCGCAGAGCATCTGAGCGAGAATATCCGGGTGACCAGCGTCGTTGGACGCTTTCTCGAGCACAGCCGGGTGTTCTACTTCCGGAACGGTGGAAACGAGGAGATCTACGTGGGGAGCGCAGATCTGATGCCCCGCAACCTGGATCGGCGTGTGGAGATCCTGTTCCCCATCCAGGACCCACGGCTCGTCCGCTACTTGCGCGATCATGTCCTGGCGACGTACTCGGCGGACACGGTGAAGGCCCGCCTGCTGCGCGCCGATGGGACGTACGAGCGGGTGAAGCCGGCCCCGGGGGAGTCCCCGCTGGACAGCCAGCAATGGCTGATCGATCACCGCGTGCAGACCGTCGTGAACCGGGGCTGAAGGTCTCGACCGGCCCTGCCTTCTCGTCGTGACGGGGAGGCGAGGTGGGAGGTTGCTCGCAACGGGAGGAGCAGGCGTGAGCCTGAAGCTGTACTTCTTGCGCCATGGCCAGGCGGGAAACCGGCAGGACTGGCACGGAGACGATTCCGAGCGGCCGCTCACGGCCGAGGGCAAGAAACGCCTGAAGCGTGAGGCGGCCGCGATTTGGAAGCTGGACCTGCCCCTCGATGTCATCATCAGCAGCCCGCTGGTACGCGCCCTCCAAACGGCCGAGATCCTCGCCAAAGCCGCGGACCCGAGTACCCGGGTGATCACGGATGATCGCCTCGCGCCGGGTTTCGGGCCGAAAGACTTGACGGCAATTCTGGCAGACCACAATAGCGCCCGAGGGTTGCTGCTGGTCGGGCACGAGCCGGATTTCAGCGAGACGATCGGCCATGTAACGGGCGGAGGGCGGGTCACGATGAAGAAGGGCTCCCTGGCATACGTCGATGTGGAGGATCCCTCCTCGCTGGAAGGAACGCTGGTGTGGCTCATTCCGCCTAAGGCGCTGGAGCGATAGTGGGGGGATGGGATGCGTGGCCACAAGCAGGCCGCGAACGTCGCCATGGCGATAGAGATCGAAGCCAAGTTCGCGATCCCTGATCCCGATGTCTTCCGGCGGCTGAAAACCCTGAAACGGCTGGCGGGATTTACGCTGGGGGAGCGGGAGGTCTTGCGCGTCCAGGACACCTACCTCGACACAAAGGACCGGTCGCTCATGGCTGCGGGCATGGCATGTCGGGTCCGCCGGCAGAGCGATGGGCAACTCCTGCTGACGGTCAAGGGGATTGGTGCACCCTCGGGAGCTGTCCACCGGCGCGAGGAACAGGAACTCCTCCTTCCCTCTGGCGCGTCCGGTTCGAAATGGGTGTTCGCAGCCTGGACGTGGCCCGAGAGCCCACTGCGGGTCCGGATACTGCAGGTCGTTGGCCGGAAGCGCCTGATTCGCCTCGCCACCATCCGACAACGCCGGACGATTCGTCCCGTGACGCAGGACGGGCACACGCTGGCCATCTTGAGTCTGGATGATGTGCAGGTGCGGGTCGGCGGTGCAAAGGAGGAGTTCTCCGAGGTTGAGATCGAGCTGACAGCCCATGGAGGCAATGGAGACCTGAAACGGCTCGTAACGTGTCTGGAGCGGGAGTGGGGTCTGGCTCCCGACAGGCGCTCCAAGCTAGAGCGGGCCGTGGCGCTGGTCGACGCCAGCCCCAGGGCCCCTGCGTCGCGGAAGGGCCTTGGCATCGACCCGGCCGACTCCATGGCGGAGGCAGCGCGCAAAATCCTCAGCGACCAGCTGGATCGAATGGCAGCGCACGAGCGGGGGGCCCGGGAGGGCCGCGACAAAGAGGAGTTGCACGACATGCGCGTAGCCGTCCGGCGGATGCGGGCGGCCCTGAGGGTCTTCAGCTCATTCCTGGACAGGGCCGCCTACAAACCATCCCGGAAGGCGCTCCGGCGCACGGGGCGCGCCCTCGGCAGGGTCCGCGATCTCGACGTGTTCCGGGAGAGGGCGCAGCAGTATCTGGACACATTACCCGAGGAGCGGCGATCTGAACTCGACCCATTGCTGGCCGCGTGGCAGACGGCGAATGATGCAGCCCGCGAAGAGTTGCTTGCTCTCTTGGACAGCAAGGCCTATGTGCAGTTCAAGAAGGAATTCGCGCGCTTCCTCGCGACCCCGGGGGCGGGCGCGCCACACGTCCCGCCAGAGGGCGTTGCACCGCTCCCGCACCGGGTGCGAGAGGCTGTCCCACCGCTGGTGGCCGGAAGCTTCGCCGCCGTCCGGGCGTACCAGGGTCGTGTGGAAAGAGGGGATACGCCGCTGCCGCGGCTGCACCAGCTCCGTATTACGGCCAAGGGGCTGCGCTACACCCTCGAGTTTTTCCGGGAGATGCTGCCGGCCGAGGTGGAGTCCCTCATCGACCGGATCAAAGAGTTGCAGGACCACCTGGGGGGTCTCCAGGACGCCGTCGTCACGTGCGGCATTCTGCAGAACTTCTTGGCCAGGGGGACGTGGGGGAACGACCAGGCCAAGGCTGCGGCGGCCCCGGATGTTATCCTTGCCCCGGGCGTGACAACGTATCTTTCCGTACGGCAGGTCGAGTTGCAGCGGTTGGTGCGGGAGTTCCCTTCGGTCTGGAAAAAGCTGTCCGGAGAGGATTTCCGGCGGCAGTTATTCATGGCGATGGCCACATTGTGACGCGCGTTTCCTCCAGGCGGCTGGAATGAGACAAGGAGAATTCTGAGGCATGACCAAGTACGTCGGGATCCTCACGGCAGGGGGCGACAGCCCCGGCTTGAACGCAGCCATTCGCGGATTGGGCAAAGCGGCGCTCGGCTCCTACGGCATGCAGGTCATTGGCTTTCGCGACGGTTTCCGCGGATTCATGGAGAACCGCACGCTGGACCTCGACAACAGCACGTTGTCGGGAATCCTGACTCTGGGCGGGACCGTCCTCGGCACCAGCCGCGACAAACCGCATCGCATGCCCGTCGGCGGCAAGCTGCTCGACATGACCGATGTGATGGTGGACAACTATCACAAGCACAACCTGGATGTGCTGGTGTGCATGGGCGGTGCCGGCACGCAAAAGAATGCGCATCGCCTGGCCCAGAAGGGGTTGAACATCATCACATTGCCGAAGACCATTGACAACGATGTGGTGCTGACCGACGTCACCGTCGGCTTTGACACAGCGCTCAGTATTGCGACGGAGGCCATCGACCGATTGCACAGCACGGCGCACAGCCACCACCGCATCGTCGTCGTCGAGCTCATGGGCAACAAGGTCGGCTGGTTGGCGTTGGCCGCGGGCATCGCCGGCGGCGCCGACGTGATCCTCATTCCAGAGATTCCGTACGACGTGGAGAGCATCGCCGGCGCCATTCGCCGACGCAGCCACGGTGGCAAACGATTCAGCATCGTTGCCGTAGCCGAAGGCGCACTCTCGAAACAAGACGCGGAAGCGTTACAGGCTGCGGAACAAAAGGTCGCCAAGGCACGAGGGGCCGCCGAAGCCAAGGCCGAAGGCGAACTGGAGCAACTGGAGGCGCAGCACGCCGGCAACACGATGCGGCTGGCCAAGCAACTGGAAGGTCTGACCGGCCTCGAGTCGCGCGTCACAATCCTCGGCTACGTGCAGCGCGGCGGCACCCCGTCCGCGGCGGACCGGTTGCTCGCCACCCGCCTCGGCACCGCCTGTGCCGACCTCATCGACAAGGGCCAGTACGGCGTGATGGTGGCGGCTCGCAAGGAAGACACCAAGCCCGTGCCGCTCGAAGACGTCGCTGGAAAACTGCGGTCGGTCCCGCTCGATCATGCCTGGGTCGCCGCCGCGCGCCGTGTGGGAACGTGCATGGGGGATTAACCGGCAGGCCCTGGGTACCTACCGTCAAGATGCCGGGGGCGTCATGGGAATCCCATCGCTTTTCAATGGGCGAGTTGCCGGACGAGCAAAGCTGTAATCCAATTCGGGCTCGGTCCTCACCGGCGGGTAGAGCCGGCCCCAAGAGGATGTTTCCACCACCTCACCTATCGCGCCACCATGCCGGATGAGGAGACAGCATCCGTGAATTTCGAGACGTTCATCCGCGCATTCATCGTCCCACCGGGAAAGAAGATCTCATTGAAGAAGGACCATGACCCGGGCTACACGGCCAAGTTCGTGACCAAGAAGGACGCCGTTCAGATCCTGCAGCGAGGCGTCCAGTTGCTGGCTGAGTACCAGGACAAGCTGTATGCCCAGAACACTCAGGCGCTGCTGATCATCCTCCAGGCGATGGATGCCGCCGGGAAAGATGGGACGATCAAACACGTCATGTCCGGGCTGAATCCGCAAGGCTGCCAGGTGTACAGCTTCAAGGCGCCCTCGGCGGAGGAACTCGAGCACGATTACCTGTGGCGCAACTTCAAGGTGCTGCCAGAACGGGGGCGCATCGGCATCTTCAATCGGTCATACTACGAAGAAGTGTTGATCGCACGGGTTCACCCCGAGATTCTGGAACGGCAGCAATTGCCGCCAGAGCTGAAGAAGCATAAAGACATCTGGAAGCGCCGCTTCGGGGAGATCAACAACTTCGAGCGGTATCTGGTCGATAACGGCATCATCCTCCTGAAGTTCTTCTTGAACGTGTCGAAAGACGAGCAGAAGACGCGCTTTCTGGAGCGAATCGAGCAGCCGGAGAAGAACTGGAAGTTCTCAGCGGCCGATGCCAAGGAACGCGCCTTCTGGAAAGACTACATGACGGCATATGAAGATATGCTCAGCCACACCAGCACGGAGTGGGCGCCATGGCATGTCATCCCGGCGGACAACAAGTGGTTCACCCGCCTGGCGGTCGCAACCGTCATCGTGGCACGGATGAAGGAGATCGATCCGCAATACCCGACGGTGACCGAAGAGCACAAGCAGGGACTACTCGAGGCAAAGAGGATGCTCGAAGAGGAGAAATGATCGGCGGGGTTTCAAGCGGAAGGCCATGGGGGCGGCGGCCAATCCAGAGCCGGCGCTCTCCATCCCTCCCGGGACGAACCGTGAGGCCGTGGAGGTCAGATGAGTGGCCTACTCCTCTGAACCCGACTCTCAGCGACGCTATCCGCCTCCAATTAAGGACAGGGCGGCTCGCTCGGTTGTGCGTCCGGTCCTCCGGCGACGCGCCCAACATCAACGGGTATCGCTCCAACGCCAAACCCCTTCCCATTCGTGGCCTGTTTGGCTATACTTCGGAACTACCGGCCTCCAGGCTTGGCCCCAGCAACATGCCGCACCGTTCTCTCCCTAAGGAGCCGAGATCATGGCAAAGCGCTCCGGCAAAGCCGCTGTCGAGGCGGCCCCCGAGGTCGTAAGGAAGTCACCGATGGACAAGAAGCTGATGGTGGATCTTCTCTACCAGATGCTGCTCATCCGCCGCTTCGAGGAGAAGGCGGCCGAGATGTATGCCCAGGGGAAGATCGGAGGGTTCCTGCACCTGGATGTCGGCATGGAGGCCTCCTGCGGGGGCGCCATCTCCGTTCTGCGTCCGGATGATTACGTGATCGCCGGCTACCGGGAGCATGGCCACGCGCTGGCAAAGGGCACCGACGCCCGGAAGGCCATGGCCGAGCTGTTCGGCCGCAAGGATGGGCTGTGCAAGGGGAAGGGCGGCTCCATGCACTTCTTCGACAAGGAGCGCAACTTCATGGGCGGGACGGGGATCGTGGGAGGGCAACTGCCCATCGGGACGGGGATCGGCTTCGCCATCAATTACCAAGGGGGGGACCAGGTCTGCCTGTGTTTCTTCGGCGACGGGTCGGCCGCCCAGGGCGTCTTCCACGAGTCGCTGAACATGGCGGCCCTCTGGAAGCTGCCGGTGATCTACATCTGCGAGAACAACCTGTACGCCATGGGCACTGCCCTCGCCCGGACCCAATCGGTCACCGACATTTACAAGAAGGCAGCGGGCTACGGGATTCCGGGTGAGCAGGTGGACGGGATGGATGTCCTGGCGGTGCGGGAGGCAACGGCCCGGGCGGTGGAGCGGGCCCGACGTGAGAAAATCCCGACCCTCATCGAGACGCGTACCTACCGGTTCCGCGGGCACTCCATGCGCGACCCTGCGGCAGCGCTGTACCGGACGCGGGAAGAAGTGGACGAGTGGAAGAAGTCGGATCCCATCGTCCTGCTGTGGGATCGGATGAGCAGCGAGGGCATCATCAGCGACGCCGAGTACAAGGAGATCGACAAGGAGATCAGCCAGGTCATCGAGGAGGCGGTTCGCTTCGCAGACGCCTCGCCGGAGCCGCCCATCGAGGAACTGCTCACCGACATTTACGTCTAGGAGAGCCGGGAGTCGAAAGCCGCGAGTCGGACCTGGCGATGAAATTCGAAACCCGACATCCGAAATTCGAAATCAGATGAGGCGACGCCAACCATGGCCATCATCACGTATCGCGAGGCGTTGAACCAGGCGCTCCGGGAAGAGATGCGGCGGGATCCCCGGGTGTTTCTCATCGGGGAAGAGGTCGGCGTCTACCAGGGCGCCTACAAGGTGAGTCAGGGCCTCCTGGAAGAGTTCGGGCCCAAGCGGGTGGTGGACACCCCCATCTGCGAGGCGGGGTTCGTAGGCGTGGGGATCGGGGCCGCCATGGCTGGGCTGCGCCCGATCGTGGAGATCATGACCTTCAACTTCGCCATCGTGGCTCTGGACCAGATCGTGAACCATGCGGCCAAGATCCTGTACATGTCCGGCGGCCAGTTCAGGGTGCCCATGGTCATCCGCGGCCCCGGGGGCCCGGCCGTGCAGCTTGCCGCCCAGCATTCCCAGAGCATGGAATCTTACTTCTACCACGTTCCGGGCCTCATGGTCGTTCGTCCCTCGACACCCAAGGATGCCAAGGGACTCTTGAAGAGTGCCATCCGCGACGACAACCCGATCATCTTCATCGAGTCCGAGACGCTGTACGGCACGAAGGGCGAGGTCCCGGATGAGGAGTACACCATCCCGCTCGGCCTGGCCGAGGTGGTGCGTGAGGGAGACGACGTCACGGTGATCGGGTGGACAGGGATGGTGCACCGCGCCCTGCAAGCGGCCGAGGACCTGGAGAAAGAGCGGATCTCCGTCGAGGTGGTGGACCCTCGGACCCTGCGACCCATGGACAAGACCACCATCCTCAACTCCGTGAAGAAGACGCATCGCGCCGTGATCCTGGAGGCGGGCGCAGGCTTCGCCGGCCTGGGCGCCGAGATCGCCACCATCATCACCGAGGAGGCCTTCGACTACCTGGATTCTCCCGTGGTGCGGGTGACCGGTGCGAACGCCCCCATGCCCTACGCCAGAAACCTGGAGCGCGCCAAGACTCCGGACAAGACGCGCATCATCGCAGGCATCAAGCAGGCCCTGGCCGTCTAGCCGCCTTGCAGGCGGAATGGCAAATCTCAAACGGACAACCGATAACTGACAACCGAAAGCAGGGCTCGCCAGTTTAGCATTGTCGGTTGTCAGTTTTGAAATTCTCATCGCGACGGAGTCGAACATGCCATCCCAAGTCATCATGCCGAAATTGAGCGACGCAATGACCGAAGGACGGGTCATTCAGTGGATGAAGAAAGAGGGGGACCGTGTCCAGGGGGGAGACGTCGTTGCGTCAATCGAGACCGACAAGGCCGAGATCGAACTGGAGGCGTTCGGGAGCGGCGTCCTGAGGAAGATCCTAGTCGGGGACGGCCAGACGGTCCCGGTGGGCCAGCTCATCGCCGTCATCGCCGAGCCGGATGAGGACATCTCCGGTCTGGTGCGCGCGGCCCCTGCGGCCCCTGCGGCCGGGGCCCCGAAGGCAGAGCCAAGGCCCGCCGCCCCGGCGCCACCCGC
>JBIOJT010000202.1:0-8377 GCA_044451055.1 Methylomirabilales bacterium (SeqCode) | reverse complement strand
TACGGGGCGAAGCAGTTGGGCAGGACGTGAGTGAAGAGCACGCGCCGCTCCGAAGCGCCGAGGCCCCGGGCCGCCATCACGTAGGTGGTTTCACGCACGCTGAGGGCCACAGACCTGACGACGCGATTGGCCACGGGGATGAGCGTGAAGGCCACGGCGAGGATGACGTTGGGCAGGCTCGCCCCCAGGGCCGCCACGACTGCCAGAGCCAGGACGAGTGTGGGAAAGGCCATCAACGCATCCATGATCCGCTGGACCACGAGGTCCGTCCGACCGCCGGAATAGCCCGAGATCAGGCCCACCAGCGCGCCCACGGAAGTTCCCAGGAGCACGGCCGAGATGCCGATCTCTAGCGAGATGCGCGCCCCGTAGACGACCCGGCTAAAGACGTCGCGGCCGAAATCGTCGGTGCCGAACCAGAACGCGCTCCCCGGAGGCTGGAACCGCAGCAGCGCGCGGATCTGGTAAGGATCGTACTGGGCGATCCGGCCGGCGAACACCGCCATGACCACCAGCAGGCAGACGATCACGGCCCCCGCCACGCCCATCGGCTTTCGCCGGACGAACCGCCACACCATCGGTCTCGACCGGTAGCGGCGGAGCGGGAAGCCCGGCAGCGCCAGGCTGCCGCTCTCCGGCGGGGGGCCATCTCCGGGGTGGCCTGCTTCGTGGCCCCCCCCGCCCCGGCGTTTCATCATCAGGAGTACCGGGTCCTCGGATCGAACCAAGCGTAGAGCAGATCCGTTACCAGATTGAGCGCCACCACGACAACGCCGAACAGGATCACGATCGTCTGCACCACAGGGTAGTCCCGGTGCAAGATGGCATCGACCAGGAACCGGCCCACCCCGGGCAGCGTGAAGATCGTCTCGCTGATCACGGCGCCGCCGAGGAGATTGCCCATCTGCACGGCCGACACCGTCAGCACCGGCGCGGCGGCGTTCCGGAGGACATGGCGGCCCACGACCACGGCGCCGCGCAGGCCTTTGGCCCGGGCGGTGCGCACGTAATCCTCCCGGAGCACCTCGAGTACCGCCGACCGAGTGATGCGGCTCAGGATCGCGGCAGTGGCGTACCCGATGATCAGCGCGGGCCAGATGAACTGCTGGATGTTGAGCCGCGGGTTGGCCATCGGGCTCACGTAGCCGAGCGGCGGCATCCAGTGGAGGTGCTGGGCCAGCAGGAACACCAGCAGCGTCCCCGCCCAGAACACCGGAACGGCGAGGCCGGCGACGGAAAAGACCCGGAACACGTGATCGATCCAGGTGTCCTGGAAGACGGCCGAGAGGACCCCGGTCGGCAGGGCGATCGCCCATGAGATGACGGACGCCAGCAGGGCCAGTTCCAGCGTGATCGGGATTCGCCGGCCCAGCTCCAGCATGACGGGCTGGCTCGTCCACAGGGATTTGCCGGGGTCGAGACGCACCAGCCCCGCGAGGAACGTCACGTACTGGACGAAGTACGGCTGGTCAAGACCCAGCTGCTGGCGCAGTTGACGTACCTCCTGCTCGCTGGCGCCGCCGCCCGAGTCGCCGCTCAGGATCATCTGGGCAACGTCCCCCGGTGCCACGCGCATGATCACGAACACGATGATGGACACCCCGATCAGGACGGGGACGGTCGCGATCAGGCGACGCACGAGATACCGGGACATGGCGCCTCCAGGCGGGCTAGGACATTCGGCGGGGGGCTTCGCCCCGCTTCCGAAACCTCCCCCCAGAAATCGTTGCGCCGGCAAAGCCGGCGCTCGAACATCGGTCACTTCGTACGAGCTTCTCTCCGACAGGCTCCTAGCCTTGCGCCAGCCAGACCTGCTCGCGGCTCTCGGCAAGGTAGCGGCTGTAATGCGGCCGGTAGTTGCGCACCGTGCCGGAGTAGAGATAGAACGTCACGCGGAAGCCCAGCACGGCCTTCATAACCTGCTGCAGGGCGACCCGCTGCAGCTCGTGGACGACCGGCAGTCGCGCCTTCGGGTCCCGGATCTGCGACTGCTGGAGGAAGAGCTTCTCGACCTCCTCCACGCACATCCCGGAGTAGTTGCGCCCGGCATTGCAGAGATAGTTCTGGCCGAAGATGGCGTCGGGATCGTCCACCGCGGTCGAGTAACTGCCCCCGTAGATCTCGAAGTCTCGTTTTGCCAGGCGGGCGTAGTAGGCCGCGGTCTCCTGGACATCGAGGTTCACGTCGATCCCAATCTGCCCCAGCTGGTCCTTGATGAGGATGCCGGCGCTCTCGAACTGCTCGCCCCTCCGCACCAGCATCGCCCCCTTGAAGCCGTTGGGGAAGCCGGCCTCGGCCAGGAGCTTCCTGGCCCGGGCGCGCTCCGCGTTCTTGTCGGGCGCGTAGCCCGGCAGTTTGCTGAGCTCGGCGGCCGGGAGAGCCCACTGGCCCGCTTGCGGCATCATGCCGCTGACCTCGCCCGCGCCGTCCGTCATCACCTGGACGGCCGCCTTCCGGTCGATCGCCATCGACGCGGCCTGGCGGACGCGGGCATCGCCCCACGGCTTGCGTGTGGCGTTCATTTCCAGGTCGACGGCGCTCATCTGGGTGAGCCTGGCGATCACGCCCCGGGAGCCCACCTGCTGTCGGGCCTGCTCGGCCTGGGACTCGGTGGTCGCCTCGTGCAGGAGCAGTTGTCCCGCGATATAGGCGTTCACGGCCGTGTTGAGGTCCGGGATGATGAAGGTCTTCACGCCATCCAGGTACGGCCGGTCCTTGATGTGGTAGTCGGGGTACTTCTCGACCTCCAGGCTCACGCCGCGCACGTACTGCTTCATCTTGAACGGGCCGGTCCCGACGACGTCCCTCTTCATATCGCCCTTGGCGTCGAGGATGTCCTTGGGGAAGATGATGTTCCAGCCCTGACCGATATTGGCGAGTAACGACCACATCGGCCGCTTCAGCACGAAGCGGACCGTCTGGGCATCGGGGGTCTCGATCCCGCTGACGGCGTCGAAGGTGAGTTTGCGGACGCTGAACACCCCTTTGGGCGGGTTGATGATGCGGTCCCAGCTCGCCTTGACGTCCTCCGCCCCGAACGGCTTGCCGTGGTGAAACTTGACGCCGCGCCGCAGGTGGAAGGTGTAGAGCTTCCCGTCCTGGCTGATCTCCCATCGCTCGGCCAGGTCCGGGACGATCTTGGTGGGGTCGAAGGGGTCGTACTGGACCAGGCGATTGTAGCAGGGCGCCAGGGGCAGGAGGGCCGCGATGGTCTCGGATTGATGCAGATCGAAGTGGGGCGCGTCGGCAAACGTGTCCTGGGTGAGCAGCCCGCCGTACCTCGGCTGCTCGGTGGCAGCCTCCGCCGCCGGCATTCCCGCCATGCTCCACGTTCCGGCCACGAGGGAGCCGGCGCCGCGCCGCGCCGCGGACCAAGCCGCCAGGCCGCTCCCCGCCACAAGTAGCTCCCTGCGTGAGAGGAACGACCCAATCCTCCGACTTCTACGGGACTCCAGGTTCCGATCCATCGTCCGGCCTCCTTGGACCGCACTCGGGCGGCGCCCCGTTCAGGCGCGTAGAACCGAGGTCAGCACGGCTGCATCCTCGATGCGCTTCAAGACGAGCGGTGGTTGGCCCCACCTGCGAGCATGAGGATCGCGCTTCCCAGCGGCCAGAGTCAAGAGGCGAGTAGCGAGTAGCCGGCACCCTGAAGGGGGGAGGGGCCGACGCGATCTTTGACACTCAGCTCCTGGAAGCTCGGTTGGGCCGCGAGACCGACGCGGCCCGACACCCCTCGACCTCCGTGGCGGCAGACGCGCCCGGAGCGGCCGCCCGCCGACAGCCGCAACGCCAGTGGCCGGTAGGTGGAGTGCGGCTCACCTCGGCCGCGCCGTTGAAGAGGGGGCCATGCCCGCGTAAGATGCGCGCTGTCGCTCACGGTGGTGGGGTGTCCTCGTCCGGCGTCGCATGGCGCCGTGGCGTCCGCGCGAGCCAGCGAAGGAGGTTCAGCCATGGAGGACGAGGTCAGACGGTTGCAAGACAGCCTCCGGCAACTGGAGGAGGCTGCCGCCGAGTGCCTGGGCAATGTCCGTGATCCACTCATGGATACGGCCACGGAGGACGGACGCACCCTCCGGCAGTTGATCTACAGCTTGAGCGACCACTACCGGGAGCACATGGAACAGCTACTGTGGACCAAGTGGGGCCAGCGAATCCCACGGAGCGAGAGCAAGCGGGCGCTGGCCGAGCTCCAGGGGGCCCGCGCCCAGTTTGCCGCCTACTTCACGGACTTGCGGGACGAACAGCTGGATATCGCCAGCGCGGCAGCCCAGGACGCGTCGCCCCGGGATGTCATCCTCCACGTTCTGGAGGAAGAGAAACGGACCCTGGGCCTCATTCGCGCGGCCCTCGGGCAGCAGGCGCCGTAATCCCACGATTCCGACAACGGCATCGACCAGGAGGGAGCTCGTGGATACCGAAGTGCGTAAGCTCATCAGCACGCTGGAGGCCCAGCGCCAGAAGGCCATGGACCTTCTCATGCGCCTGACCGATGACGAGCTGGGCCTGCCGTACACCGCCGAGGAGCCCGGCGAAGAGGGCCCACTGACCATCCGGCGCCTGATTCACCGGATCTCGACCCATCACAGTGATCACCTCCAGCACATCCTGAAGGCTCGCCGGGCGATCGGATCACCCCGGACCGAGACGGTACGCGCCCTCGCCGAAATGCAGGCGGCCCGGGCCGAGCTGGTCACGAGCCTGCTGGGCCTCAGCGATGAGGATCTGAGTCGCGACTGCTCCGAGGGCCGCGAGCTGGGGAATCTCCAGCCCCGCGGCGCGAACGAACCCGAGTACACGATACGGCGCATCGCGGAGCACGTGGTGGAGATGGAGGAGATGCGCCTGGGCCACATCCGGCAGGCCTTGGAGCGCGGCGGCTCCTGCTAGCGTCCTGTCCTGGCCCAACCGCTCCATGGGTGACCTCTCTCTCGCATTCCGAGATCAGCCGGCCACCGCTTCCATCGCCTGACGCATGTCTGCCGCCTCGTCAACGTGGAGCCAGAGATCGGCCGCCCTCCTCACGGCGTCGGGCGCGAGAGTGAGGCCGGCATTGCGCTCGAACTTGCCCACGAGCTCGTCCCGGCTGAGCGGGTCCTTGGGCGTGCCGTGCATCGCGTGCCGGTTGGTGGAGCGAGTGAGGACGCGGCCGTCCTTGAGCCGCATGGTGACCGGGGTCTCGGTTGGCGCGGCGGTGTACCCGGGGTCCCAGCGGGACTGCACCTCGACGTGCACCTTCTCCAGGGCTTCCTTCACCCGCGGCCGGCGCAGCATCTGGTCGCTATGGCTGTCGATCACCACCTTGCCGTCGAGGATGGCGGCCGCGACGTTGTAGTGGATGCTGAACTTGCCGTTGATGCCCTGCGTCGGCTGGGGGTAGAGGAGCACGTGGGAGAGGTACGGGAGACCTTCCACGGTGACCTGGGCGACGTCCTCGAAGGAGAGGTTGTTCTCCCGCATCAGCGAGAGAATGGAGTCCAGGGCGCTGTGGTTGGTGCCGCAGCAGGGGTACTTCTTGATGACCAGGGTGTCCTGGAGGCGAAAGGGATGGCCCAGGCCGTTCACGGCCTTGTCCAGGTCGTAGTTGCCTTCACCGACATAGGTGGAGAAGAAGCCAAGCTTGCTCTCGAAGATCCGGTCCGTCCCCATGTAGCCCTTCTTGGCCAGCAGCGCCGCCAGCACTCCATTGCGGGAGGCCATTCCGGCGTGGAGAGGCTTGACCATCGTGCCGAAGTTCTGCACCACCCCCCCTGGCATCGAGCCGGCGATGCCGAGCGCCATCACGGTCTGCTCCACGTCGAGCTCGAGGAGCCTGGCCGCCGCCGCGGTGGCGCCCATCGTCCCGAAGAAGGCGGTGCTGTGGAAGCCCCCCTCCGTCTGGACGTAGTGGCTGGCCGCCCCCAGGTTGGCCGCGACCTCGAACCCGATCACGTAGGCGTCGAGGATGTCACGCCCCGACGCTCCGAGCTTCTCGCCCAAGGCAAGCACCGGCGGAAGCAGCACGACCGAGGGGTGGCCGAAGGCCCCCATGTCGTCATAGTCGAGCGCATGGGCCAAGGTGCCGTTGGCCAGCGCGGCCATCGTGGGGGAGGTGCGCAGCCCACCGCCGATGACCGTGGCCTCGGGGTTGCCTCCCTCCTCCCGCGTCAACTCCCGGATCATCTTGCCCAGAGGCTGCGCCGCCCCGGCCAGGGCTACGCCAACGCAGTCGAAGGCGGCGTCTCTGGCGGTGCGCAGGGCTTCCGGCGGGACCTCTTTGTCCTTGGTCTCCACAATGAACCTGGCGATTCTCTCTTCGGTAGCCGCCATCTCTTCCTCCTCTTTCCCGGCCCCCACCTCGAGGTCGACCGGCAACAGTGACGTACCGTAGCGCCTTTCGCGCACCGGCGCAACGGCGCGCGGCGCCCCGGGGCTCGTGTATCACTCAGTACCTGAAGCTCCGCGGCACGAAGAGGATCAACCACGGCTGTGCCAAGGAAGGCCCGAGGCAGACCCTGGGGGAAGACCCTCGGGCGAGGCGGGCCAGGGCTGACAATGGGTTTCATATTATCTGCGCTCGTTCGATCGAGGACCATACGTTACGGCCCATATCGTCAACCGGATCAGCATTCTTGTAGAGCGTAGAAGATTGTTGTAGAGAGAAGAGCATTCTGCGCCGGCGAAGTCAAAAACGATCTCGCGGTGAGGACGCGCCACGTGCATCTATCGGAACGGGCTCTCGAAGAAAACGCTTGACCGTGGGGCCTTCCGTGTTTAGGTAGTACGCACGATGAGTGATCCCATGAACTTGGAGATCTGCAGCTTCGCGGTGCGCGACGTGGAGTTCGGAGCGAGGACCGCCCTCGGGGGCGGCATCCTCTCCGTGGACCGGCGAGCTCTGATCGCGCACCTCCTGGAAGATCCGATCCTGGCCGAGGTCAACGTGGAGATCGCCCGTCCCGGTGACTCCACGCGGATCATCCACATCCTCGAGAGCGTCGAGCCGCGGATCAAAGTGTCGGGGGCGCGGGACTTCCCGGGTCTCTTGAACCCGCCCGACCTGGTCGGCTCGGGGCGGACGCATCGGCTCGAAGGCGTGGCGGTCCTGGGCACGGCGAACATCCCCGGCGCCGCCGACAGCCAGGGACTCAAGGAAGCCATCGTGGACATGTCGGGCCCCGGCGCCCGGTACCACCCATTCTCCCGGACCGTGAACGTCGTGCTGGAGCTGACCGTCCAGGCCGGGATGTCGGCCACCGAGGCGATCGCCGCGTGCCGCCGGGCAGGGCTCAGGACCGCCGTCTTCCTGGCCGGGACGACGCGGGCGCTGGCGCCCGACTCCGTCGAGTCCTTCGCGCTGGCCCCGGTCGACCCGGCACTCCCGCGTGTCGCCTACGTCATGCCCGTCATGAGCGAGGGGGAGATCCACACGACGTTCTTCTACGGCCGGAGCGTGCAGTCCCTCCCCGCCCTGGTGCACCCGAACGAGGTCCTCGACGGCGCGCTGGTGAGCGCGGACTACTGGATCGGCTGTCACCGCAGCCCGACGTACCTCTACCAGAACGAGCCCGTCATCCGCGCGCTCTACCGCGGTCACGGCGCCGAGCTCAACTTCGTCGGCGTCCTCCTCTGTCGCTGCTTGATCACGTCCCAGGACGAGAAGTGGCGGCAGGCGAACCAGGCCGCAAAGGTTTGCCAGATGCTCGGGATCCAGGGGGCCGTGATCACCATGTCCAATGGCGGCCACGCCTACGTGGACCAGATGCTCCTCTGCCAGAAGCTCGAGCAGGCCGGCGTCGCGACGGTCCTCGGCGTGGACGAGTACGCGGACGCCGACGGCTCCGACTTTCCGCTCGTGACTCATGTGCCGGAGGCGACCGCGATCGTCAGCATGGGAAACCAGGAGGAGATCGTGGAGTGGCCGGCCGTCGAGCGGGTGCTGGGCGGCAGCGAGTTTCTCGCCGGCAACGCCTACGAGCAGGGCTTCCAGCGTCGGCCGAGCGAGCCGCTCACGGTGGCCCTCCGCCAAGTCTACTGCGCGACGAACCAGCTCGGATGGTCGACGTTGCGCAACCGCGCCTACTAGGATCCTTCGGAGAGGAGAGCGACCCATGGGCTCCGTGCGCGTGGCGCATTACGTAAACCAGTTCTTCGGCGGCCTCGGCGGCGAGGAGAAGGCCGATGCGATGCCCGAGCTCCGGCCCGGGCCCGTCGGTCCCGGCGCGCTGCTCCAGCAGCTCCTGGGGACGGAGGCCCGGATCGTCGGGACCGTGTTCTGCGGCGACAATCGCATGGTGCAGAGCGAGGCGGACACGCTCCCGGCCGTGGTGGCGCTCCTGCGGGGCCTCGCGCCGGATCTGGTGGTGGCTGGGCCGGCCTTCAACGCCGGCCGATACGGCCT
>JBIOJT010000201.1:0-8401 GCA_044451055.1 Methylomirabilales bacterium (SeqCode) | reverse complement strand
TTCGCCGCCACCGCACTGGCGACGAAGGTGAAGACGATAGGTACGTCGCGTACCCGTTGCACCGCGGCTTGCAGGGTGGGCGTCGAGAAGGTCATCACCAAGTCCGTCCTGAACACCATCGACAAGATCGACACCCCCGACCCGCTCACCGTCGTCATCCAAACCAAGCAGCCCGATCCGCTGCTGGCAGCGCGCGTCGCCTTCTACGCCGGCCAGGTCATGCCCAAGGCCTACTTCCAGAAGGTGGGTGACGACGAGTTCAACGCCAAGCCGATCGGGACGGGACCGGTGAAGTTCACCTCGTGGGTCAAGGACGACCGATTGATACTGGACGCCAACAAGGATTTCTGGGGCGGGAAGATCGACGTGGACCAGATCGTCTTCCGGCCCCTGCCGGAGCTGGCGGCCCGCCTCGGTGCGCTCCTCAAGGCCGAGGTGGACATCATCACCAAGATCCCGCCGGATCAGGTGGACCGTGTCGCCAAGGCGCCCAACACGAAGATCGAGGGCGTGCTGTACGGCGGCCTCTACTGCCTTTCGGTGGCGTCGCAGAAGCCGCCCCTGGACAGCAAGCCGTTCCGGCAGGCCATGAGCCTGGCCATCGACCGCGCCATCATCGTGAAGGAGCTCTGGCGCGGGCAGGGGGCCGTGCCGAACAGCCTGGTCGTGAAGAGCGACAACCACTACGACCCGACCTTGCCGCCACTGAAGTACGATCCGAATCGGGCCAAGCAGCTCCTCAAGGAGGCGAGCTATAAAGGGGAGGAACTGACGCTGGAGACCCCCATCGGCTTCATGGTGATGGACAAGGAGATGAGCGAGGTCGTCATCTCCATGTGGAAGGACGTGGGGATCAACGCCAAGCTGGAGCAGTTGGAGTACTCGGTCTACCAGCAGAAGATCCGCGAGAAGAGCTTCAAGGGGGTCCGCTGGACCGACCCAACCTCGGCCTACAACGACCCGGACGGGATGATGTGGCGGCACCTGGCGCCGGGAGGGCCCAACGCCTACTGGTTCCGCGATCCACGCTTCGACGAGTTGGGCAACGCGGCGCGATTCAGCGTGGACGAGAAGTTCCGGGACGAGGCTTACAAGGAGATGGCGCGGCTCGAGCTGGAGTTTCTTCCCCTGATTCCGGTCATCCAGCCCATGGAGCTGTACGGTCTGCAGAAGTACGTGGACTGGAAGCCCTACGCGAACCAGACGATGGAGTTCCGCCGGTTCAACCTGAAGCTCCGGCGGGCGTAACTCCCTGACGCCGACGTTTCGCCGCACCCCATTCTTCGAGGATGGGGCGCGGCGCGTTCTTGTCGTTCGCCAGCGGGCCATAGCGGGGGTTCCATGCAGGGCTTCGGTCGATTCCTGACGTATCGGCTGCTTCGCATGCTCGTCGCGATGTGGAGCGTGGTGACGGTGGTCTTCATCGTCATGCGGCTCTCCGGGGACCCGGTCCCGCTCCTCCTACCGCCCGATGCCCCGATCGCCGAGATGGAGCGGCTCCGCCACGAGATGGGCCTGGACCGGCCCATCCTCGTGCAGTATGGGGTGTTCATGAATCAGGCCATCCGCGGGGACTTCGGCCGCTCCATCCACTTCCGGATCTCGGCGCTGGCGGTCGTGTGGGAGCGGGTGCCGGCCACGCTGGAGCTTGCCTTCGCGTCGTTCCTGTGCGCCGTCGTGGTCGCCATTCCGGCCGGGATCCTGTCGGCCGTCAAGCGGGGAAGTACCTACGATAACATCGTGATGGGCGTGGCCCTGGTCGGGCAGGCGGCTCCCACCTTCTACATCGGCATCATGCTGATCCTGGTCTGCTCGCTCTGGCTCGGCCTGTTCCCCACCTCGGGTCGCGGAGAGTGGCGGCAGTTGGTCATGCCGGCGGTGACCCTGGGAGCCTTCGCCATGGCCAGCATCGCCCGGATCACCCGCTCGGCCGTGCTGGAGATTCTGGGGGCCGACTTCATTCGAACGGCCCGGGCCAAGGGCCTGCCGGAGTTCTGGACCATCGTCAAGCACGCCATGCGGAACGCGGCCATCCCGATCGTCACCATCGTCGGGCTGCAGCTCGGGAACCTCCTCGGGGGGGCCGTGGTCACCGAAACCATCTTCTCCTGGCCCGGGATCGGCCGGCTGGCGATCCAATCCATCTACAACCGGGATTACCCGATCGTGCAGTCGTGCGTCTTCATGACGGCGGCCATGTTCGTGGTCGTGAACTTCCTGGTGGACGTGACCTATGGCATCCTCGATCCGCGCATCCGACGGCGATAAGGTCGACGGGGCGCGCGGATCCCGCCGCGGGCGGTGGCGAAGGGTGCCGCTCTTCGTCTGGGCCTCGGCCGCCTTCATGACCGTGGTGATCCTGGTGGCCGTCTGCGCGCCCCTGGTGAGTCCCTACGACCCACTTCAGCAGTCGCTCCGCGAGCGGCTCAAGTCGCCGACCTGGTTCCCGGAAGCGGGGCGACATCGCTTTCTGCTCGGGACCGACCAGCTCGGCCGGGATATTCTGAGCCGGATCATTTACGGCTCGCGAGTCTCCCTGATCGTGGGATTCGCGGCCGTGATGATCGGGGGAGCCATCGGCGGATCGCTCGGCCTGCTGTCAGGCTATGCGGGCGGCCTCGTGGACGAGATCGTCATGTTCGTGGTGGACGCGCAGTTGGCGTTTCCGTTCATCCTCCTGGCGATCGGGATCATCGCCGTGCTGGGCCCCAGCTTCGGGAACCTGATCATCATCGTGGGGCTGAGCGGGTGGGTGACGTACGCCCGGATCGTCCGCGCCCAGGTCCTCACCATCAAGGAGCGGGAATACATCCTGGCCATCCGTGGGCTGGGCGGCTCCATGTGGCGAATCCTGGCGAGCCACATCCTGCCCAACACGCTGGCCCCTTTCCTGGTCGTCGCCACCCTGGAGTTGGCCCGCACCATTCTCCTCGAGTCCACGCTGAGCTTCCTCGGCCTCGGCATCCAGCCTCCCACGCCAAGCTGGGGCGGCATGCTGAGCGAGGGGCGCAGCTATCTGGACACCGCCTGGTGGATCTCCGCGTTCCCGGGGCTCATCCTCATGCTCACCGCCCTCGTCGTCAGCCGGGTCGGCGACTGGCTCCGGGACGTCCTGGATCCGACGCTTCGCGGGATGTAGGCGGAAAGGTCCCTGCGGGATTCCCAAGGGCGGAAGAAGGTGCACGGGCCGCACTGCTCTCCCCGATCGGAGTTGACTTCACTCCGGAAATCACGTAGGCTGGCTTGAAATCAGGTCTTCATACAGCCCAATGGGCTAGGGGGTTCGCATGGCCGAGGTGGCGACACGCAAGCAGCCTGTCAGGGAAGATCGGAAGGAGCGGGACAAAGCGCTCGAGATCGCGGTCTCCCAGATCGAGAAGCTATACGGCAAGGGCGCCATCATGCGCATGGGGATCTCCGGTGCGCTGCTGCCCGTCGCGGCCATCCCCACCGGCTCCCTGGAGCTGGATTACGCCCTGGGCGTGGGCGGCGTCCCCCGCGGCCGCGTCGTCGAGATCTTTGGCCCGGAATCCAGCGGCAAGACAACCCTCGCCCTGCACATCATCGCCGAGGCGCAGAAGCTGGGCGGCGCCGCGGCCTTCGTGGACGCCGAGCATGCCCTGGACGCCAACTATTCCAAGCTCCTGGGGGTCAACATCGACGACCTCCTGATCTCGCAGCCGGACACGGGGGAGCAGGCGCTGGAGATCACCGAGGTCCTGGTGCGGAGCGGCGCCGTTGACGTGGTGGCCATCGATTCCGTGGCGGCGCTGGTGCCGCGGGCGGAGATCGAGGGGGAGATGGGGGATTCCCTGCCGGGCCTCCAGGCCCGCCTCATGTCGCAGGCCCTGCGCAAGCTCACCGCGGCGATCAGCAAGTCGCGGACCTGCGTCATCTTCATCAATCAGATCCGCGAGAAGATCGGCGTCATGTTCGGCAACCCCGAGACCACCACGGGCGGCCGGGCCCTGAAGTTCTACGCCTCGATCCGCCTGGACATCCGCCGAATCTCGGCGATCAAGGACGGCGAAGTGGTCACCGGCAACCGGGTGAAGGTCAAGGTGGTGAAAAACAAAGTCGCCCCGCCGTTCCGCGAGGCGGAGTTCGACATCATTTTTGGTGAGGGGATCTCGCGCCTGGGGGGCCTGCTGGATCTTGGAGTGACGCACAAGGTGGTGGAGAGGAGCGGGGCGTGGTACGCCTTCGGCGGCGAGCGCATCGGCCAGGGGCGCGAGAACGCCAAGCGATTCCTCCAAGAGAACCCGGCCATGGCCGACGAGATCGAAGCCAAGCTGCGTGCGGCGCTGGGCATGGTCGCTCCCGCTGAGACGGAGGTGTAAGGGCCATGGAACTGCCGGATCTGCTCAAAATCGCGGTGGAGCGGAAGGCTTCCGATCTCCACCTCAAGGTGGGGAGCCCGCCGGTCCTGCGCATCGACGACAAGCTGGTCCCCCTGGTGGAGATGCCCCGCCTCGGCCAGGACGCGGTCGTCACCATGGCCTCTGGCGTGATGAATGCCAAGCAGCGGGAGAAATTCAAGGAACGTTGCGAGATCAGCCTGGCCTACAGCGTCCCGGGCCTGGGCCGCTTCCGGGCGAACGTGTTCCAGCAGCGGGGCACGGTGGGGCTGGTCTTGCGCGTCATTCCCATCAAGATCCAGTCGATCAGCGAGTTGAACCTTCCACCGGTTCTGGAAAAGATTGCCATGGAGCCCCGCGGGCTGGTCCTGGTCACGGGCACGACGGGGTCGGGCAAGTCGTCCACCTTGGCGGCGATGATCGACCACGTCAACGCGAATCGGTCGGGGCACATCCTCACCATCGAGGATCCCATCGAGTTCCTGCACCGGGACAAGAAGTGCCTGGTCAATCAGCGAGAGGTAGGGGTGGACACCCCTTCGTTCAGCGAGGCGCTGCGAAGCGCCCTGCGCCAGGATCCCGACATCATTCTGGTGGGCGAGATGCGGGATTACGAAACGATCTCCACCGCCATCCTGGCGGCCGAGACGGGCCACATGGTCATGAGCACGCTCCACACCCTGGATGCCACGGAGACGATCAACCGGGTCATCTCCGTCTTCCCGCCCTACCAGCAGAAGCAGATCCGGCTCCAACTCGGGGCAGTCCTCAGGGGCATCATCGCCCAGCGGCTCATCCCGCGAGCCGACGGCAAGGGCCGCGTGCCGGCCGTCGAGGTGTGCATCGCGACGTTCACCGTGCGGGAGTGCATCGTGGATCCGGACAAGACCCGAAAGCTGAACGAGATCATCGCCGCCAGCGTCAGCCAGTACGGGATGCAGACGTTCGATCAGTCCCTCATGTCGCTCTACACGCGCGGCCTGATCACCTATGAGGAAGCGCTGCACTGGTGCAGCAACCCCGACGACTTCGCCCTGCGGGTGCGCGGCGTCACGTCCACGGCCGATACCACGTGGCAGGGGGTGCCCGACGACGTCCCGAAGACCATCCCGGGGATGCAGCGACTCTAAAGTACCGGCGGAACACTCAGCGGGCACCCGAACAGCCAGCGGGTGCCCGAATGCGCAATGGCGGCAACGGGGCGCCTCGATAGCGCGAAGTCGTGAGCGGGAGGGAAACGGGATCTGGTGAAACGTGGGCAGGGCGGCCGGGAGGCTACGGCGGCAGAGCGTCCGGAGCCGTTGGAAGTCGCAGTCAAACTGCTGGGCATGCGGGCCCTGACCACGCAAGAGCTGCGGCAGCGTCTGGCCGAGCGCGGGTATGCCCTAGACCAGATCCAGGCGGTGGTCGCCAGGCTCACCGCCTCTCGCTACCTCGACGACGCAGAGTACGCCAGGGCCTGGGCCCTGGCCCGGGCCCATCGTCATTCCGTGGGGCCGGCACGCCTGGCGCGCGAACTCCGGTCCAAGGGCATCGCCGAGGCTGAGATCTCTGGCGTGTTGCGAGAGGCATTCGGCGAGCGGGACGCCAGGGAAGTCGCCGAGGCCGCAGCGGTCCGGAAGGCGAAGACGCTTCAGGGGTTGACTCCGGAGGTCGCCCGACGGCGGCTGGGCGCGTTCCTCACGCGGCAAGGATTCGCGGTTGAGGTCGTCCTGGCACTCTGCCGGAAGCACTTCCCCAGCCTAGCGGAACCCATGGATGACTGACCGAGGCCGCTGAGGTCATTCCGGCGGAGTATCAGCATGCAAAGCCGGGACCCAACGCATCGCACGGGCTGGGCAGCGATGTGCGCTGAGTGCCCCGGGTGTGCCCCGGGGACCGAACAGAGCAGACATCACAATGGCCATCACACCGAAGTCCGGCAACGAGATTCGCAGCGGGTTCGTGCGCTACTTCTCCCAGCGCGGGCATACCCACATCACCAGTTCCCCGCTCGTGCCCAAGGCTGACCCCACGCTGCTCTTCACCAACGCCGGCATGGTCCAGTTCAAGGACGTCTTCACCGGGAAGGAGACGCGGCCCTACGTCCGGGCGGTCACCGTGCAGAAGTGCGTTCGGGCCGGCGGCAAGCACAACGACCTGGAGAACGTCGGCCGCACGGCCCGCCATCACACGTTCTTCGAGATGCTGGGAAACTTTTCCTTCGGTGACTATTTCAAGGAACGGGCCATCGAGTACGGGTGGGAATTCCTGACGACGTCCCTCGGTCTCCCCGCGGACAGGCTCTGGGTGACGATCCACGAGGGGGATGCGGGCATGAGGATCGGTCCGGACGAGGAGGCCCGGACCCTCTGGCGGCGGTACGTCCCCGATGCGCGCATCGTGGCCTGCTCCACCAAGGACAACTTCTGGGCCATGGGGGATACGGGTCCCTGCGGACCGTGCTCCGAGATCGTCTATGATCAGGGGCCGGGGATGGATTGCGGCAAACCCACCTGTGCGGTGGGATGCGACTGCGACCGCTACCTGGAACTGTGGAACCTGGTCTTCATGCAGTTCGAGCGGAGCGCCGACGGGAGGATGACGCCACTGCCCCGGCCGAGCATCGACACCGGCGCCGGACTGGAGCGCATCGCCGCCATCCTGCAGGGCGTGGCGAGCAATTTTGACATCGACCTGCTCCGTCCCATCATCGCCACGGTGGAGGATCTGACCGGCAAGCACTACGGCGCCAACCGTGACGCCGACGTCTCCATGCGAGTGATCGCCGATCATGCCCGCGCCACGGCCTTCCTCGTCACCGACGGGGTGCTTCCCAGCAACGAGGGACGCGGATACGTCCTGCGGCGCATCCTGCGCCGCGGCCTGCGCCACGGGCGCCTCCTCGGCCTGGAGGAGCCGTTCATGGCCACGGTGACGGGCCGGGTCGTGGGCCTCATGCAGGCGGCCTATCCCGAGCTTGCCGAGAGCCGGGACTATGTGGCGCGGGTGACCCAGAACGAGGAGGAGCGGTTCGGTCACACCCTGCGGGTGGGGCTGAAGATGGTCGAATCCCTCATGGGGGAACTCAAGGCCAAGGGGGCGAGGGCGATCCCGGGCGTGGACATCTTCCGCCTCTACGACACGTACGGGTTCCCCGTGGACTTGCTGCGGGACATCGCCGGCGAGCAGGGCCTCGATCTGGACGAGGCGGGGTTCGAGCGCGAGATGGCCGACCAGCGGAGCAGGGCCCGGGAGTCCTGGGTCGGCTCGGGCGAGGTGGAGGTTCCCGCGAGCCTGCGGGATCTCACGGCGGCGATGGCCCCGGTCGAGCCGCTCTGGTACCAGATGCTCCAGGCTGATGCGGTCGTCCGGGCGCTCCTCAACGAGGACGGCCGAGTCGTCCCGGTCCTGGAAGAGGGGGAGACGGGCGAGGTGCTGCTCGACCGGACGCCCTTCTATCCCGAGGCGGGCGGGCAGATCGGCGACGTGGGAACGCTCACCTCGGATGGGACCGCCGTGGAGGTGCTGGACACCCGGCGGCCCGTGCCCAGCCTGGTGCTGCACCGGGTGCGGGTGAAGCGGGGGAGGCTCCTCACGGGTCAGGCGGTGCAGGCGGTGGTGGACGCGGCGCGCCGGAAGGTGACGGCCAAGAACCACACGGCCACGCACCTCCTGCACGCCGCGCTCCGGCAGGTCCTGGGGGATCACGTGAAGCAGGCGGGCTCCCTGGTGGCGCCGGATCGCCTGCGCTTCGACTTCAGCCACTTCAGCCCCCTGACCGACCGGGAGATGGACCGCATCGAGGAGCTGGTCAACGAGCAGGTCTGGGAGAACCGGGCCCTGCAGATCGAGGTCATGGACCTGGACCGGGCCCTGGCGCTCGGGGCCATGGCCCTCTTCGGCGAGAAGTATGGCGAGCGCGTCCGGGTCGTGACGGTCCCCGACTTCAGCGTCGAGCTGTGCGGCGGGACGCACGTCGCGGGCACGGGTGAGATCGGCCTCTTTAAGCTGGTGAGTCAGGGGGGAGTCGCCGCAGGCGTCCGGCGGATCGAAGCCTTTAC
>JBIOJT010000200.1:0-8510 GCA_044451055.1 Methylomirabilales bacterium (SeqCode) | reverse complement strand
TCGTTCACCAGGACGGCCAGGGCGCCCAGGTACCAGCCGCTCCAGAAGCCATTGGGATCCATGTACTTCGGTTCAATCTTGGCCCGCGCCACCTCCGGCGAGACGTACTTGGCCAGGAAACCACCCTGGGCCACACCGTCGTGGATGGAGGTGTTGCCCCCGATGAAGATGTCCGCCCGGGGGTTCGACGCCTCGGTCTGGATCCGGGAGGCGATCGTCCCCGCCTGCTCGATCTGCAGGGCAATCTCCGCGGTCAGGCCCGTGGCCTGCTTGAAGGCGTCGGCGATCTCCTCGATGGTTTTCTTGTCGAGTGCGGCATAGATAACCAAGTCGGCGGCCGATGCGACCCCCGCGATCAGAATCGCGGCCACGAGCACCATTGCTGTCATCAGAGTTCGCTTCATGGTGTCCCGGTGGGAGACCTCTATGGTCAGACGCCCACCGTCTCCTCCTTTCTCCCAGTGTTGGCTGACCGTGCGGAAGAGGACGCATCCACGAGAGGCTGGCGAGAAAGTGGCGAGACCACCCCCTTCAAGAACACGAGGGACCTCTCCCCTGTCGCCACCATCAAGAGCCACCGCGCCAAAACCGGCAACCCCAGTTGCAAAGCGCCAGGTGCGTGGGGCATCCACAAGAGCTCATCCGATTGCCTGCTAGTCTTTTACAGTCCCCTGATCCCTGTCAAGGCCAATCGTCAGCCTCGACGTCCCATCCCCCAGGCGGACGCATGCTCTCCCCTCTCCGCTCTCGGCTCCCGGCTCTAGGCGCTGCTTTTCACCACCGGCGGGAGGTGCCCCGCCCACGGCGCCGCCTGCTCGAAGGCCGCTGCGGCGCGAAGGACCGCCGCCTCCCGCCGCCGATGTCCCACGATCTGGAGGCCGACGGGCAGGCCGCCCTGCGTGAAGCCGCACGGGATCGAGATTGCAGGCAGGCCCGTCAGCGTGATGCCGTACGTGAGAAAGAACCACTGGGTGTAGTTGTCCAGGGACTTTCCGTTGATCTCAGTGGGGTACGGTTGCTCCACGGGGAATGGCGGCACCGCCACGGTGGGCAGGATCAGCAGATCTCGAGTCTGCATGAACGTCCGCACCCGGTGCCAGAGCACCGTGCGCAGCGCTTCGCCGCGACCGATGTCCTGGGGCGTCAGGCGAAGACCCTGCTCGATGTTCCAGACCAGCCCCTTCTGCATCTGGTCCTTCCACTGGGCAAGCTTCTCGGCATGCAGCGCCACCATGGAGAGCCCGCGCGTCGCCAGGACGATCTCGTTGACCTCGCTGAAGTCGGGGCAGGCGGCCTCGACCTTGGCGCCGAGCGACCTGAAGACCTTGAGAGCGCCCTCCGCGACCTTGGCCACCTCAGCATCCACCGGAATCAGGCCATTGAGATCAGGCGTCCAGGCCACACGCCACCCTTTCACCGAGGGAGCCTTGACGGCCTTCAAGAACTCCCCGGTGTCCACCGCATACGAGAGCGGCGCCCGGTCGTCGGGACCCGCCACCACCGACAGCATCAGCGCCGTGTCCGCCACGGTCCGCGCCATGGGGCCGGTGACGGATAGGGAGTCCCAGGCCAGCTCCCTCGGGTAAACCGGGACGAGGCCCGGGGTGGTCCGGAAGCCGACGACGCCGCAGAAGGCGGCCGGGATCCGGAGCGAGCCCCCGAGATCAGAACCCTGGGCGATCGGCCCCATCCCTGTCGCCAACGCGACGGCTGCTCCGCCGCTCGACCCACCGCAGGTGAGGGCAAGGTTCCAGGGGTTTCGGGTGGCGCCGAACACCGCGTTGAACGTGTTGGCCCCCGCGCCGAATTCAGGCGTATTAGTCTTGCCGACCACGATGGCACCGGCCGCCTTCAGGCGCTCTACGATCAGCGCATCCTCCTGCGGGACATGCCGCTCAAAGATCTTCGAGCCCCAGGTGGTCCGGATGCCCTTCGTGGGCGTGAGGTCCTTGATGGAGACCGGCACGCCATGAAGCGGCGGAAGCCTTGTGCCTCGCCTGAGGGCGTTGGTCGCCGCCCGCGCCGCGCGGAGGGCGCCCTCCCGCGCCACCGTCACGACCGCATTGACCCGCGGGTTGACCTGGCCAATGCGCGCCAGGACGCCCTGCATCACTTCCAAGGGTGAGACCTTCCGCGCCCGGAACAACCGGACCAGCTCCGTCGCTGGCGTAAAGCACAGATCAGGTGCGGCCATGGCGGACCTCCAATGAGTATCGGGGAAGGGGATGCTAGCACAAGTCCCAGACGATCACCATACGATCGGCAGCTCCACGCCCTGAGGCGAAGGGGGCAACGGTCTGCCCATGAGGAATTGGACGGCACGGCCTCTCCCATCAGGGCGTAGGAGGGGGGAGTGGTTTGGAGGCAATGCGAGTGACCGTGAATGATGTCGTACGAGCGCGTTTGACACGTGGTGGACTGCCGACCTACACACACCTCGAGGTGTGCCTCACCAAGCCAGGTAAATCCGGGCACCGGGAGGAACGTCTGACGGCGCCATGAAAGGTGGACGCTCAGCGCCCACCCGCCGAGAAACCCTCGTCCTCGGGCAGGGCGAAACCACGGGTGCCGTAAAGAGGGGCAAGCCAAATCTACGACGATTCTGAGGCGGCCCCGTTACGCCGGCAACCAAAAGCGTCTTGACCGGCCTGGCGGCCACTGATATGGTCCCCCTCACCACCGCCGGGTCGGGGAAGTCCTGCGGTCCGCCGCCCGGCGCAGGCCCCACATCTCGGGCGTCATCCGGGTTCGCTCATCGGGTAACCCGGGAGGGTGACGGAGTTCTTGCCGATCATCGGGTGGTCACCCGCGGCGGTCGTGAGGAATCGAACCAGGAAGGGCAGCATCCGAGCATGCGATACACCGGTGCCGAAGTCCTCTGGGAATGCCTGCTCCGCGAGGGGGTCGACGTCGTTTGGGCCTATCCGGGCGGCGCCGCCCTGCCGATCTTCGACGCCCTCGCCAAGTACCCGCAGATCCACCACGTCCTCGTGCGCCACGAACAGGCCGCCGCCCATGCGGCGGATGGCTATGCCCGCGCCACGGGCAAGGTGGGGGTCTGCGTCGCCACCTCCGGGCCGGGGGCCACGAACCTGGTCACCGGGATCGCCACAGCCTTAATGGACTCCGTCCCCATCGTGGCCCTGACGGCGCAGGTCGCCGACTCGGTGATCGGTACCGATGCCTTCCAGGAGATCAACATCACCGGCATCACCCTGCCCATCACCAAGCACAACTACCTGGTCCGGCAGAGCCGAGACCTGGCGCGGACCCTGCGCGAGGCCTTCTTCCTGGCCCGGACCGGCCGGCCGGGCCCAGTGCTGGTGGACGTGCCCAAGGACATCCTCACCGCCCCCTGCGAGTTCCACTACCCGGAGCGGGTCGCGCGCCCGGGCTACCGCCCGGTCGTACGCTCCGCGCCCTACCAGGTCCAGCGGGCCGCGCAGGCGATCGCGGACGCCAAGCGTCCCGTGGTGCTCGCCGGCCATGGCGTGCACATCGCCACGGCCTGGGAGGAACTGCGGTGCTTCGCCGAGCGGATCAACGCCCCGGTGGTGAGCACCCTCCTCGGCCTGAGCGCGCTCTCGGCGGACCATCCCCTCTGTCTCGGCATGGCGGGGATGCACGGCGTGGCCTGGGCCAACCTGGCCGTGCAGAACGCCGACCTGCTCATCGCCCTGGGGATGCGCATGGACGACCGGTTCACCGGGAGCCTGCCGCATTTCGCGCCCCAGGCAAAGCTGCTCCACGTGGACATCGACCCCGCTGAGATCGGCAAACGTGTCCCCGCGTACCTGCCGATGGTGGGCGACGTCCGCCTCGTCCTGGAGGCCCTGACGGCAGCGCTGCCTGAACTCGACCATCGGGACTGGCTGGCCCAGATTGAGACGTATCGCGAGCGCCATCCCCTGGACGTCCATGCGCAGGGCCCCCTGCCCCCGCAGGAGGTCATCCGGGCACTCCATCAGGCCACGGGGGGTGAGGCCGTCCTCGTGAGCGACGTCGGCCAGCATCAGATGTGGGTGGCCCAGCACTACCGCTTCCGGCGCCTCAACAGCTTCTTCACTTCCGGCGGCCTCGGGACCATGGGCTACTCCCTGCCGGCCGCCCTGGGCGTGCAGGTCGCCTACCCCAAGGAGCCGGTCTGGGTCGTCGTCGGCGACGGCGGCTTCCAGATGAACCTGCAGGAGCTGGCGACCGTCGCCCAGGAGCGGCTCCCCATCAAGGTCGTGATCATGAACAACGGCTACCTGGGCATGGTTCGGCAGTGGCAGGAGCTCTTCCACGACGCTCGCTACATCGGCACGCCGATCAGCGGCCCCGACTTCGTCCAGCTCGCCGCCAGCTACGGCATCGCGGGCCGGCGCGCCAGCACCACGGGCGAACTCCCGGCCGCCTTCGCGGCGGCGCGGGAGGCGGACGGCCCGTACCTCCTGGACTGCAGGGTGGACGAGGTCGAGAACGTCTACCCCATGGTCCGACCGGGAACCAGCAATACCGACTTCGTGGAGGATCCGAGGGGGAGGATTCAGGGAAAATGAGGCACGTCTTGGTGGCGCTGGTACAGGACGAGCCCGGCATGCTGGCCCGGATGGGGAACCTCTTCGCCCGGCGCGGCTACAACGTGGAGAGCTTCACCGCCGGCGCGTCCGAGCTGCCGGGGGTCACCCGGATCACCATCGTCGTGGAGGGCCAGAGCACGGCGCTGGATCAGGTGGCCAAGCAGTTCCGCAAGCTCATCGGCGCGGTCAAGGTGGCGGACGTGACCGCCGATCCGGAACAGCTCGCCCACGAGATGTTGCTGGTCAAGGTGGGGGTGAACGCCAAGACGCGGCAGGAGGTGGTCAGCCTCTCCGACCTGTTCAAGGCGCGCATCGTGGACGTTTCCTCGACCACCCTGATGCTGGAGGCCACGGGCGAGCCGGACAAGCTGGACAAGTTCCTCGAGGTCCTCCGCCCCTTCGGCATCAAGGAGCAGGCCCGCACCGGCGCCGTCTGCATGAGTCGCGGCGTCAAGGTCCTCAACCAGCGGCAGAGAGCCGCCTCGGACCGCAAGTACCTGGCGGAGTAACGCGCGACGATTCGCTGCTACGCCTGTTCTCCAGCCTCTCGGCCAGCTTCCACATTCGCACACGTCGCCACCGGCCAACCGGCCGCACCGACAATTCCTGCCGCTCTTCCATCCCGCAAACAGGTGTCGCGAGTACCCTACGCCCCCTTTGAACTCGCCAGCGTCAGGAAGTTCTCCATCAGTAGCCCCGCCAGTGCCCCCATCTTCCCTTCTCGCTCTTGGCACTCCCGCAGCACGTCCTCCCTCTTCTTGCCAAACGCCGCCAGCTCGTCGGCGTATTCCTCCGCCCACGATCCCGCCTCTCGGCTCGTCACTTCGAGATGAAACTGCGCTCCGACCACATGCCCCCGCCGAAACATCTGGTTCCGGCATCCTTCGCCTGTGACGAGCAATTCGCCCCCCTCTGGAACCGCAAACGTGTCGCCGTGCCAGTGAAAGACCGGAAAGCAAGCCGGAAAGCCTCTCAGCAGCCCATCCTTCCGCCCAGCATCCGTGAGACAGACCTCATAGCCCCCGATTTCCTTCTGCTCACACTTCCTCACTCTCGCCCCCAGGAGGTGGGCCAGGATCTGCCCACCACAACAGATCCCAAGGCACGCCCTTCCCGTCGACACCGCCAAGCGAAGATACTCGCACTCCCGGCGCAGAAAGGGATGCTCGTGCGCCGCATACGCCGAGATTGGCGTGCCGCCAACGAGGATGGCATCGAATCCGTTAACAGCGGGGAGAGGCTCATCCCGGTACGCGTGCACCACTTGGAGTTCAACTCCGCGCTCCAACACGTACCACTCGTAGCGGCCAAACCCCTCGGCGCTACAGTTCTGAATGGCCAGAATCTTCATTCCCTACCCACCGCGGCGTAACCACGTTGACGTCTCGAATCGTACCGGAGGCCTTGCGAGACCTCTCGCCGTTTCAGCCCGCGAAGCACTGCTTGCCGCCGTCGACCCGGATCACCTGGCCCGTGATGTAGCCCGCGTCCCCAGAGGCGAGGAAGGCGACCGCGCGGGCGATCTCGATCGGCCGGCCGTAGCGCTCCAGCGTTCCCGTCTCGACCATTCTCGCATCCTCGATGGGGCGGCTGGCCACGAAGCGGGGGGTGACGATGTCTCCGGGCGCGATGGCGTTGGCCGTCACATCGTGGGGTCTGAGCATAACCGCCAGACATCGGGTGTACTCGTGCACCGCCGCCTTGGCCGTGGCGTAAATGGCACTCTGCTCCAGGCCGATGAGACCCGCGATGCTCCCGATGTTGACGACCCGGCCGCTTCGACGCTCGATCATCTCGGGGACCACCTCCCGGCAGACGAGGAGGCAGGTCATGAGGTTGCGGTCGAGCACCGACCGGAGATCCTCGTAGGCGATGAAGACCGAGTCGTTCCGCGTGGGCTTGCCTGCCATGGGCGCGCTGGTCCCGGCCGCGCCGATGTCGCCGCCGGCGCAGTTGACCAGGATATCGATCCGGCCGAAGGCCGATCGGATCGCCCCCACCAGGTTCCGGACGACCTCCGGGTCGGCGAGGTTCCCGTGAACAGGAAGAACCCTGCTCCCGGACTCCGCCTCCATTGCCCGGGCTACGGCCTCGAGGGAATCGGCCTCGCCGAAGGCCCGGCCCGAGGTGGGCGTTGTTCCCTGAATGGCCACCCAGGCGCCGAGGTTCGCCAGGTGGGTCGCGACGACCCGGCCGATGCCCCGGGAGGATCCAGTCACGAAGGCCGCCTTTCCCGAAAATACCCTTCGGTCCGCCATCCTGTCGCCCCCTTGTCTTGGTTTCTCCGCCAGCGTGTCTCAACAGTCGTTACGCTGCACCCTGTATCGCCTTCGCCCCTCTTGGCAAAGAGGCGAATTCTTGATCGGGGTCAGGCAACAGAGGATGCACGGTCTCGCATTCCTCGCCTCCGAAACAGGGCTGCGACGCGGCCGCTCTCGACCGGGTCGCGGCCAATGGCCGCCTCGTCCGCTAACACGAACCCGTGGTAGCCCTCCGCGAGCGCGTCGTACGCCGCGCACACTTCCCATCCGGTTGGGGTGGGGGGCTCGGCCATGTGCTCGAAGATCTGCCCCGCCAGGAGCACCGGCACCGCGTCCACGCGTTCCGAAAAGTGGTAGGCGGTGGCGGTCATGGCCCCGCGCCCAGCTCGGCGCCGAGATCGTCCCGGCACGGTCAGAACTCGTCGGCGGACGCCCGGGGCCGCTTACGAGAATCCCAGCACGCCCTTCGGCCGGTAGGGCTCCTCGAGAGAGCCGATGTCGTCCCCGCTCAGCTTGACATCAACGGCGGCAACCGCCTCGTCCAGATGCTGGAGCTTCGTCGTCCCGACGATGGGGCTGGTGATGCCAGGCTTGTGCAGCATCCAGGCCAGCGCCAGCGTGGCGCGCGCGATGCCCAGGCGGCCTGCCAGCGTGCCGACGCGGTCTGCGATCTCGAAATCTATGTCCTGATAGTACATGCTGTGGGCGAAGCCGTCTTCCTTGGAACGTGTCGTCTCGCCGCCCTTCTCGCGGGTCCGATTGCCCATCACGAAACCACGCGCCAGCGGGCTCCAGGGGATCACCCCGATCCCCTGGTCCATGCAGAACGGGATCATCTCCCGCTCCTCCTCGCGATAGATCAGGTTGTAGTGATTCTGCATCGAGACGAAACGTGTCCAGCCGTGCAGATCCGCGGTGAAGACCGCCGTGGCGAACTGCCAGGCGTACATGCTGGAGGCGCCGATGTAGCGCGCCTTCCCCGCCCTGACCACGTCGTGCAAAGCTCCCATCGTCTCCTCGATCGGCGTATGGGAATCCCAGCGGTGGATCTGGTACAGATCCACGTACTCCAGGCCCAGTCGCCGCAGAGAGGCATCAATCCCATCCAGGATGTGCTTGCGCGAGAGACCCTGTTGATTGGGCTTGTCCCCCATGGGCTGGTGAACCTTCGTTGCCACCACGAACTCGTCACGCCCCCTGAACAGATCCTTGAGTGCCCGCCCGGTGAGTTCCTCGCTGACGCCGAGCGAATACACATCCGCCGTGTCGAAGAAATTGATGCCGACTTCTGCCGCCCGCCGGAGGATGGGGCGAGCCTCCTCTTCTTCCAGCATCCAGTTCCGCCATTTGCGCGTGCCAAAGGTCATCGTCCCCAGGCAGATACGGGACACCTTGAGTCCGGCCGTGCCGAGATTGACGTATTGCATCCCTCTTCTCCTTCGCTCGCCTTGGGTGCCTATTCCTTCAAGCCGCCGGCCGTGAGCCCTCGCACGATGTGTCGTTGCACCAGCAGGATCAGCAACAGGATCGGCAGCGTGATCAGGGTGGCGGCGGCGGATAGCCCCCCCCCAGTCGATCTCGGCCCGGGTGATTAAGTTTAAGAACCCCCCGGGCCGCGCGCGCCCCACCCGTCCCCTCAGGATCGGGGCAAAAAAGAATTTGTTACATGAGAAGATGAAGATCAGGA
>JBIOJT010000199.1:0-8563 GCA_044451055.1 Methylomirabilales bacterium (SeqCode) | reverse complement strand
CCCCTGATTCTCCTCGGCCCGCCACCCCATGACCCCCAGTATCTCCGCCTTGGGTACCGACGGGGTTTTCTGCCTTGACAAGGCCATGCCGCAACACGTACATTGTATCCAATATCCAATATCCGCTTACTCCTCACTCACTCAGAGCCAATCCCCCGACCGTCGCCCCGTTGGCTTCGACTGACGGCGCGTGGGGAACGACGAAACGGTCGGCGATCGTGAGTCTCCGCCGAGAGAAGCTCCGGGCTGCCTGACTACGGGCCATCCCAACGAGGCTGGTGAACCATGCTCGGCACCTACCGCACGATGCAGGAGATCGTGTACGACACGATCCGGGATGCCATCCTGAGGGGCCGCTACCGGCCGGGGCAGCGATTGGTGGCCGACGAGCTGGCCAAGGAAATCGGCGTGAGCCGCATGCCTGTCCGTGAGGCGCTGCACCGGCTGGAAGCCGCGGGGCTGGTGACCCTCACGCCGCACCGGGGCGCGGTGGTGAATGAAATCTCCGAGAGCGAGATCATAGAAATCTATCACATCCGCGGCGTACTGGATGGGTTGGCGGCGCGGCTTTCCGCCCCGCATCTCACTCAGGCTGACTACGACCGCCTGAATGCCGTCCTCGACGAGATGGCCGCGGCCGCCAAGGCGAAGGACCTCGACCGGGTGCTGCGCGTCAATCGCGATTTTCACCAGCTCATCTGGCAGGCGGCCCGCGCCCCCCGCCTGCACTCGCTCTTGGAAAACCTGTACGATGCCAGCCAGCGGTTCCGCAATATCAGCGTCCTGCTGCCGGGTCGCCTCGAGCAACTGACGCAGGAGCACCGGCGCATCGCCCGGGCGCTCGCCCGGGGTGACGTGAGCAGGGCCGAACGGTTCGCGATCGAGCATCATGAAGGCACCGCCCTCCGCCTGCTGCGGGCGGTGGAGCAAGGGAAACGGATGGCCGCCTCCGCCCACGGCCCGGACGACCGCAAAGGACGTGGTCGGCGGAAACGGTAGCGTCTCCTCGTGCCCCGTCCTCTCCGACGGTCTTCACGCGAAGGGGGAAATCATGAAATCGCCTGGGAGATTCACTGCTGTCCTGCCTCTGCTCGTCGCAATGCTCCTGATGGGTGTGGCCACCGGTGGGCTCGTCAGGCCGGCCAACGCCGCCACCTTCCCCGCGGACAATGTCACCATTGAAATCTGGTGGCACGAATATGGCCCCTTCACCGCCTACGTCAAGGAATTGATCGAAGCCTACAAGAAGGTCCATCCCAACGTCACCATCAACCCGACCGTCGCATCGTCCACCGACATGAATCAAAAGCTCACCGTTGCGCTTGCGGCGGGCACCGGCCCCGACATCATGGACGCGGACGCCTCCTACTACGTTGCCTATCATGCGAAGGGCGTCCTCGATCCAGTCAACCTGGACGTGTTTGGCGTCAAGACCTACCGGGACCTCATGGCCCGCTACGTCAGCGGCGGGCTCGGCTCCGGCACATTCGACGGCAAGGTGTACACGTTGCCCTATCAGGGCAACTCCATGAGTCTCTTCATGAATAACAAGCTCTTTGCGGAAGCCGGCCTGGACCCTAAGAAGGATGCCCCCAAGACCTGGAAGGACCTCATGGGACTCTGCCCCAAGTTGAGGAAGGTGGAAGGCCGGCGGACCGTCCGGAAGGCCTTCGAGTTCCCCTATCACAGCCCGCGCTGGCAATTGCAGGACCTGCAGCCCATGACGGAGCAATTTGGCGGCAAGATTCTGAGCGACGATGGGAAGACGGCGTACCTCAACAGCCCCGAAACGGTGAAGGCCCTCACCCTGTGGCGGGATGTGACCAAGGACTGCGGGGATCCCAAGACCACCAAGAACACCGCCAGCGACCCGAACCAGGACTTCCTCGATGGCTTCAACGCCATGTGGATCACCGGCCCGTGGGCCACCCCGCAGGTGCGCAACTCTGCCATCCAGGACGACTTCACTGTCGTCGGGCTGCCGCAAGTCGATCCCGCCAAACCTCATACCATGGTCTACGGGTGGGCGTGGGGCGTGAACAAGAACAGGCCGGAGAAGAACAAGATGGTCGCGTGGGACTTCGTCAGGTTCATGCTCGCCAAGCCGGAGGCATGGCTCGCCAAGGCGGGATTCGTGCAACCCGTCAAGGGGGTCGGCAACACCGAGGTGGCCAAGAAGTTTCCCTTCTTCGACGTGCACATGAAGGACGTGTCGACGGCCAGCTGGTACATCCGGTCCGAGAACGTCAACGAGATCGCCCAGGCGGTTGGCCGGGCCGTGGACAGCGTGGTCTATGACGGCGCCGACCCGAAGACGGCGCTGGATGCCGCGCAGGCGGCGGTCGAGAAGGTCCTCAAGAAGTAGGCCGACACATGGCGACGGACCCCGCAAGCTGGGTCCTTGCGGGGTCCGTCGGCCCAGGGAGGCCCGTGTGCACGTCCTTGCATCCGCCCGACCACATCCGCTCAGGGGAAGGCCGCGTCTGAGTCTGACGGCCAAACAGGCCCTCTTCGGGTATGCCATCCTCTTGCCGACGCTCGCCATCATCGTTGTCTTTCGCTTCCTTCCGATGCTGCAGGCGTTCTACATCAGCCTCCACGAATACGACCTCATCCGACCACCCAGGTTCATCGGGTTGGAGAATTTCATCGATCTCGTCCAGGACCCTCTGTTCCTCCATTCGGCGCGGATCTCGATCGCCTACGTGGTGTGGAGCTGCGTCCCCGTCTGGGTGCTGTCCCTGGCCCTGGCGGTGCTGTTCAACCGCGAGATCCGGGCCAAGAACCTCTTTCGCTCCGCCGCCTTCATGCCCGTGGTCATGCCGGCTGTCGTGAACGCGGTCGTGTGGACCTTCATGTACCACCAGGACGGCGTGGTGAACACCATCCTGGGATGGTTCGGGGTTGACCCCATCCCATGGCTGCGCAGCAGCACCTGGGCGCTGTGGGCCATCATCATCATCGGCATCTGGCGGGCGACGCCCTATTACATGGTGATCTTCCTCGCAGGCCTCCAGGCGATCCCGCAGGAGTACTACGAGGCCGCGCAGATCGACGGGGCGAGTCCCTGGCGGCAGTTCCGGCATATCACCCTGCCGCTGCTCAAGCCCACCACGTTGCTGGTGATGGTGATGAGCGTGATCGTCGCCATGAAGGTCTTCGCCGTCCCGCTCATCATGACCGGCGGTGGGCCCGCGGATGCCACGCGCGTGCTGCCGCTCTTCATCTACCAGACGGCGTTCGAGTTCTTCAAGATGGGGCGCGCCGCGGCCATGAGCGTCTTCCTCTTTGCCGCGGTCATGCTCTTCACGCTCTTCCAGATCCGGTTGTTCTCGCGGGGGGAGAATTGAGGATGGACCGGTCGTCGCGTCATCGCCAGGTGTTGGTCACCTATCCCTTGCTGATCCTCATCGGGCTGATCGGACTCCTTCCCTACTACTGGATGGTGTCCAGTTCGGTCAAGACGACCGCCAACCTCTTTGCGGTACCCCCGCAGTGGATCCCCAACCCGATCAACTGGCGGGCCTATGGCGAGGCCTGGAGGGCGCAGGACTTCACCCGGTACATCCTGAACTCGGCGGTGGTGTCCGTCGCCATCACCGTCGGGAACCTGCTCCTCGCCTCGCTGGCCGGCTACAGCCTCTGCAAGTTCCGCTACGTCGGGCGCGGGCCCCTGTTCCTGCTGATCCTCAGCACGATGATGCTCCCCCTGGAGGTGACGATGGTCCCGCTGTTCCTCATCGTCAAGAAGCTCGACTGGCCCAACACGTATGCGGGGCTGATCGTGCCGTTCCTCGTGGAGGGCTTTGGCGTCTTCCTGATGCGCCAGTACCTGCAGAGCATCCCGAACGAGCTGATCGAGGCGGCCCGCATCGACGGGGCATCCGACTTGCGGATCTACGCGCAGATCGTGATGCCGCTGTGCAAGCCGGCCCTGGCCGCCCTGGGCGTCTTCACCTTCCGCGAGGCGTGGGACATGTACATCTGGCCCCTCATCATCGTCACGAAGGATTCGCTGCGCACGCTGCCGCTCGGCATCTCGCTCTTCATGAGCAGCTTCGGCACGGCGTGGGACCAGCTCATGGCCGTCGCCGCCATCGGCACGCTGCCCATGATCCTGCTCTTCTTCCTCCTGCAGCGATCGTTCATCCAGGGCATTTCAATCTCGGGGTTCAAGGAGTGAGGGGGCGCCTTCCCATGCAGGCTGTGGTGGTTCGGCAGTACGGCGGCACTCTCGAGCTGATGGATCGCCCGGTCCCACGTCCGGGTCCAGGCGAGGTGCTGATCCGCGTCCGAGCCAGCGGGCTGTGCAGCACCGACCTGCATCTGCTCTCCGGCCGGCAGTCCCTGGGTGAGCTGCCTCGCGTCCTCGGCCACGAACTCGCCGGCGATGTCGTCGAGTTGGGTCACGGCGTCGCCGGTTGTCGGGTGGGGGACCGCGTGACGGCGGCCATCGACGTCACCTGCGGGCGGTGCCGCCATTGCCGTTCCGGTGAGACGCAGCGCTGCCCTTCAATGCAGCGCATCGGGTTCGAGCGGGATGGCGGGCACGCGGAATACGTGACGCTCCCGGCGGCAAACCTCGTGGCGTTGCCCGCGGAGCTTTCCTACGAGGGGGCCGCGATCCTGCCGGATGCGGTGGCCTGCATGTACCACAGTCTGATCCACCAGGGCGGGCTCGGCGTGGGCCAGCGCGTGGTGATCCTCGGCGTGGGCGGCCTGGGGATCCACGGGGTGCAGATCGCGCGCCTCTCGGGAGCGCAGGTGATCGCGACCAGTCGCCGGCAGGAGCGGCTGGCGCTCGCGGAGCGGTACGGGGCGACAGGGGTGAACCCGACGAGCCAATCGCTGGAAGAGGCGGTGGCCGAGTTCACGAGCGGGGAGGGAGCCGACCTGGTCGTGGACAACATCGGCACTCGCGCCAGCGTGGGTCAGGGCCTGGGCCTCCTCCGGCCGGGCGGGAAGCTCCTGGTCGTGGCGTACCTGGACGAAGCCTTCGAGATCCCTTCGATCCCCCTCTTCAAGATGGAGCAACAGATCATCGGCTGTCGGGGAAGCACCAAGCAGGATCTGATCGACGTCGTGCGGCTGGTCCAGTTGGGACAACTGACGCCGGTGGTTGGTGCGCACTACTCGCTGGAACAGATCCGCGAGGCGACCGCACGTCTTGAATCGGGCGACCTCGTGGGGCGAATCGTGCTCACGCGTCCATCCGGCGCGACTCAATGACATCTTCCTCATTCAAGGGAGGCTCCCGTGCCTGAAGTCATCCCATCCACAATGCGCGCCCTGGTTCTACTGTCGCCGGGCAAGTTTGAGATTCACACCGTGCCGGTTCCCCAACCCCAGGACAGCGAGGTGCTGTGCAAGGTGCGAGCCGTGGCCATCTGCGGCAGTGATCCGGAGATCCTCCGCGGCGACCTGGCGGGCACCTGGCCGCCGACCTATCCGTTCATCCCGGGTCACGAATGGGCGGGCGAAGTCGTCGCCGTGGGCGCCGGCGTCGTCGATCTGAAGGTTGGCGACCGGGTGGCGGGCCAGGCGCACCGCGGCTGCGGGATCTGTCCCAACTGCATGGAGGGACGCTATACGCTCTGCGAGAACTACGGCCGTCCGGAGACAGGCCATCGCCATTACGGATTCATCACGCCCGGAGCCTATGCCCAGTATGCGGCGTTATCGATCAAGAGCGTGAATCGGATGCCGGCCGAGATGACCTTTCGAGAGGGTGCCCTCGTGGATACGGCGGGCGCGGTCATGCACGGCCTGGAACTGTCCGGCGTGACGCCCGGGGGCGCCGTGGCGGTCATCGGGCCCGGCCCCATCGGTCTCATCGCGATGCGCCTGGCGCGCCTGCTGGGTGCGGCACGGGTGATCGCCGTCGGACGAGGTGCACGGCTGGAGGCGGCCGACCGCGCCGGCGCCGATGTCCTGGTGAATTTTGAGAAGGTGGATGCGGTCAAGGGCGTGCGGGAGGCGACGAACGGGCGTGGCGTGGACGAGGCGATCGAGTGCTCCGGCGCGCCGGGAACGTTCCGGCAGGCGGTGGAGATGGTGCGCAAGGGCGGCCGGGTATCGCTCGTCGGCGTCCCGCCGAACCACGTGATCGAGCCGCTACCCTTCAAGTACGTCGTGCACAACGAGATCGCGATCTTCGGCTCCCGCGCCAACCCGAACGTCTCGCGGAAGGTGATCAGCCTGATCGCCGCCAGGCAATTGCAGGTGGCTGACCTGGTGACGCACACCTTCCCACTGGAAGACTTCGCCACGGCGCTGGATACCTTTGTCCATCGACGCGACAACGCCATCAAAGTCGTGGTCGAACCGAATTAGGCTGTGCCGGGTCGACAGATCGCCCATTCGACCCCGGGCGTGAGAACTCCTGTGATGGGTGGGGTATGGCGAGCCAAGTGTTCGTTTATGTCGGGACGTACACTGAACCGATTCGCTTCGGGACGGGAAGAATTCTCCAGGGAAAAGGGGAGGGGATTTACGTCTATCGGATGGATCAATCCTCAGGCGCCATGGAATTCGTCGGTACGGCGACCGGCATCGCCAACCCGTCCTACCTGGCAATCGATTCCCGTCGGTGTTTCCTATACGCCGTCAACGAATTGAAGACGTACGAAGACCAGCCGAGCGGAACCATCAGCGCGCTGGCGGTGGACCCGAAGACGGGAAGGCTCGAGTTCCTGAACAAGAGGCTGACTCATGGGACCGATCCGTGCCATGTCGTTGTGGATACGAATGGAAAATGTGTGTGTGTGGCCAACTTTATGAGCGGGAGCGTATGCGTTCTGCCGGTGCTCGAGGACGGCAGCCTGGGAGAGGCCTCCGACTTCATCCAACATCAAGGTTCCAGTGTCGATCCCGTCCGTCAAAGAGGCCCTCATGCCCACTCGGTAACGCTGGATGAGGCCAACCGGTTCGCATTCGTTCCCGATCTTGGACTGGACAGGCTGATGGTCTACAAGTTCGATCCGAAGCGGGGAACGCTGGAAGCGAATGAGGTCCCCTGGATCAAGATGAAACCGGGGGCCGGTCCCCGCCACTTGGCTTTCCACCCGAGCGGCAGATATGCGTATCTCATCAATGAGCTCGACTGCACGGTGGCGGCCTTGTCGTATGACGGCGGAAAAGGCACGTTCAAAGAACTGCAGACTATTCCCACACTCCCCGAGGGTTTCCGCGGAGAGAGCACCTGCGGCGATATCCAGGTCTCTCCGTCGGGAGCATACGTCTACGCGTCGAACCGGGGCCACGACAGCATGGTGATCTACAAGATCGACCAGGGAACCGGAGCACTCACCTGCATCGGTCATGCGCCGACCCAGGGGAAGACTCCGCGACATTTCGGAATCGATCCCACCGGCAGATTTCTCCTCGCGGCCAACCAGGATACCGACACGATCGTGACATTCCGCATAGACCCGCATACCGGAAAACCCAAGCCGACAGGGCACGCCACGCAGGTGCCGACGCCCGTGTGTGTGAAGTTTCTCCTGCGTGACGGCACGTAGCCCGGCCGCCCACGATCTGCATCCCTGGGTGTGGTGGGGGGCGCCTCGAAGAGAACCTGGTGGTCACCCGCACTGGCTATACTCAGCGGCGCGAGCGAACGTGTAGCCAACATTTCGCGCCGCTGAGTAACGGAGGGAAGATCGCATGTGAGGGAGACCGGGACGGATTGAAAGCCCATTCTCCATTGAGAGGGTTCGACGCGCACGGCGGGCCGAGAGGGTCCCGTGATTCGATGGGGTGACGGAAGACACTGATTCCTTGGGTCCGAATGGGAGAGAACTCCGAATGGGAGAGAACAATGATGGATCATGCGCCGAAACGGGTCAATCCTCGGAGGCTCGAGCGATTCGTCTCCTCAGCCTTTCAGCGGGTGGGCGTCCCCCTGAGTGAGGCGGATCTGACCGCCACTATTCTCGTGGATGCCGATCTGCATGGCATCGATTCGCACGGGGTTCTCAACCTGTACGGGACCTACATCAAGGGGATTCAGGCGGGGAGCATCAATCCCACACCCGAGATCAAGATCTCCCAGGGCAGCCCCACGACGGTCTCCGTGGATGGCGACAAGGGTTTGGGAATGCTGGTCAGCCACGGAGCCATGCGCGAATGCATCCGGATGGCCCAGGCGTACGGGACGGGGTGGGCCACCGGGTGCAATAGCACGCACTCCGGCGCGGGCGCCTACTATGTCCGCATGGCGGCAGCCCAGAACATGATCGGCATGCACTGTTCCACGGGCGGGTCGACGGTGGCTGCGCCGGGGGGCAAAGGCCGGCTCATTGGCAACAACGTCATCGCGTTTGCGGCACCCGGAAAGCACCACGGGCCCTTCGTCCTGGACATGGCGCCCACCATGGCCATCGCCAACAAGCTGCACATGCTCCAGTGGGAAGGCAAGCGGATGCCCGAAGGGTGGGCCATCGACGCCGAGGGTCGCCCGATCACGGATCCGAACGTCTACTTTGCGACAGAAGGTGCCATTCTCCCCCTGGGAAGCACGCCCGCGTACGGGGTCCACAAGGGGTTCGGCCTCCTGCTGCTG
>JBIOJT010000198.1:0-8579 GCA_044451055.1 Methylomirabilales bacterium (SeqCode) | reverse complement strand
GTCGAGGGATAGATCATGGCCGATTTGACCTTCTTCTTCAAGGACATGGCCTTTTCCATATACTGGGCCAAGCGGTTCAATATGGTGTCCAGGATCCCACCCGCCTCCCCGGCCTCCACCATGTTGGCGTACAGAGACGTGAAGATTTTGGGGTGCTGCTTCAACGCGGCCGCGAAGGTGAGGCCACCCTCCACCGACTGCCGGATCTCCGTGAGTGCCTTCTTGAAGACCTTGTTCTCCTGCTGCGAGGCCAGGATCTCGAGGCACTGGACCAGCGGGAGGCCGGCGTCGATCATGGTGGCGAACTGGCGGGTGAAGACCACGATCTCCCTCTCATCCACCCCGCCGCCGAAGCCGGGGATGGTGATGTCCCGGGGCTTTCCCCGCACGTTGGTGGCGATGACTTGCTGCGTGCGGAGCCTGGCCACCACGGCCTCACGGCTGGGGGCATCCATCTCCCCGGTGATGGCCTGCCCACTCCGGGTGCGTCCGGTGTAGACGAAGACCGCCATGCACGTCTCCTTCCTTCATCGCCGCGTCGCCGCTCCCCACACCGGCGCACGGCGGCTGGCCGTTATCGCCGCGCAGCAGCGCCCGCCGCAAACGGCGAGTGGCCGGCCTGGGCCCGCTGCATCATCTGGAGAAGCTCCTCGGGCTCCGTGGAAGCTCCCAGGGCCTGTTCCTGCGTGATATTTCGCCGCACGTAGTGCTGGAGCAATGATTCGTTCATGGACTGCATGCCGGACTTTTCCTTGCCGGCCTGCATCATGCCGTAGATCTGGTGCAGCTTGTCCTCGCGGATGAGGTTGCGGATGGCGGCGTTGGGGATCATGATCTCCAGGACCAGCACGCGCCCCTGGCCGTTGGCCCGCCGCATAAGCAACTGGCACAACACTCCCTCCAGGACGAAAGACAGTTGCGCCCGGATCTGCGCCTGCTGGTGCGGGGGGAACACGTCGATGATGCGGTTGATGGTCTGCACCGCCGAATTGGTATGGAGCGTGCCGAAGGTCAGGTGGCCGGTCTCGGCGATGGTCAGGGCGGCCTCGATGGTCTCCAGGTCCCGCATCTCGCCGATGAGCACCTTGTCCGGATCCTGGCGGAGCACGGATTTCAGTGCGGCCTTGAAGGAGTACGTGTCGGTGTGCAGCTCCCGCTGGTTCACCACGCACTTCTTGTGCTGGTGGACGTACTCGATGGGGTCCTCGATGGTGACGATGTGCTCCGCCTTCTCCCGGTTGATCTTGTCGATCATGGTGGCCAGGGTAGTGGACTTGCCCGAGCCCGTCGGGCCCGTCACCAGGATGAGACCCTTGGGCCTCTCACAAAGGTCCCCCACGATCTTGGGCAATCCCAACTCATCGAAGTTGAGGATCTTGTATGGGATCGTCCGGATGGCGACGGCGACCGCTCCCCGCTGGACGAAGACGTTGGCCCGGAAGCGGCTGAGTCCTCTGACACCGAAGGAGAGGTCCAGTTCCTTCTGCTCCTCGAACTTTTGCTTCTGCACGTCGGTGAGGATGCTGTAGGCCATGCTCTTCGTCTCGGCCGGGGCGATGGGCTGCGACCCCACGGGGGTCAGGTGGCCGTGCAGACGGATCATGGGGGGAATGCCGGTGGTGATATGGAGGTCCGACGCCCCCTTGTCGATCATCTCTTTCAACAGTTCGTGCAGGTTTGGCATGCCAGCTATCTCCCGGAACGGTGTCCTCGGCTAGTTGCCCGTGGTGACCCGCATGATCTCCTCGAGGCTGGTCATGCCCTCGCGGATCTTCTGCAGCCCCGACTCCCGCAGCGTCCTCATGCCGTTTTTCCGCCCCAGCTCCCGAAGCTCCATGACCGAGGCCCCCTGGAGGATGGCCTCCTTGATGTTCTCCTTGATCAGCATGACCTCGTAGAGGGCCACGCGGCCCTTGTAGCCGGTGTCGCTGCAGGTCATGCAGCCCTTGCCTTTGAGGGGCGTGATCTTCACGGCCTCCTCGGGGCTGAACCCGATGTTGACCAGGGCCTGCGGGGGCACCGGCGCAGGTTCCTTGCAGCTCTGGCAGACGCGACGGGCCAGACGCTGGGCCAGGATCACGTTGGTGGAGGCGGCCACCAGGAACGGCTCCACCCCCATGTTCAGGAGGCGGCTGATGGTGCTGGGGGCGTCATTGGTGTGCAGCGTGGAGAGCACCAGGTGGCCGGTGAGGGCGGCCTTGATGGCGATCTCGGCCGTCTCGTAGTCTCGGACCTCCCCCACCATGATGATGTCGGGGTCCTGCCGCAGGAACGAGCGCAGGGCAGCGGCGAAGTTCAACCCGATCTCCGCCTTCATCTGCACCTGGTTGATGCCCGGCAGGTTGAACTCCACCGGATCCTCGGCGGTCATGATGTTGGTCTCAGTGGTGTTCAGGCGGTTCAGGGCCGAGTAGAGTGTGGTCGTCTTCCCCGACCCAGTCGGCCCCGTGACCAGGACCATCCCGTAGGGCATGAGGAGCCCGCTCTCGAACTGTTCCAGAGCCTGAGGCTCGAAGCCCAGCTTGGTCATGTCGAGCTGGAGGTTGCCCTTGTCCAGCAGCCGGAGGACCACCTTCTCGCCGAACAGGGTGGGGAGGGTGGACACCCGGTAGTCCATCTCCCTGCCGCCCATCTTGATCTTGATGCGGCCGTCCTGGGGCAGCCGCCGCTCGGCGATGTCCAGCTGGGCCATGATCTTGACCCGGGAGGTGATGGCGGCCTTGAGGCGGGTCGGCGGCTGCATGACCTCGTACAGGACGCCGTCAATGCGGTACCGGACCCGGAAGGTCTTCTCGTAAGGTTCGATGTGGATGTCCGAGGCCCCCTTCTTGATGGCATCGGTCAGGATCAGGTTGACCAGCTTGATGACCGGCGCGTCCTCGGCGGCTTGCCCCAACTCGGCGACATTGACATTGTCCTCCCCATCTTTGAGCGCCTCGACATCCTTGTCGTCGAAGTCCTTCATGATGTCCTCGACCAAGCCGGCCGAGTCGTAGTGCTTGTTGATGGCATTCTTGATGGAGGTCTCCGCCGCCACCACCGGCTCCACCTTGAAACCAGTCATGAACTTGATGTCGTCAATGGCGAAGATGTTGCTGGGGTCCGCCATGGCGACGGTGAGGACATTGCCGGTGCGGTTGATGGGGATGATCTGGTGCTTCTGGGCGATCTCCGAAGGGATCAGCTTGATGACGGCGGAATCGATCTCGAAGTGAGACAGGTTGATGGAGGGGACGCCGTACTGCCGGCTGAGGAATGAGGTGATATCGTCTTCGCTGATGAACCCCAGCTTGACGAGGTTCGTCCCGATTCGGCCCCCGCCGGATTCTTGTTGTTGCAGGGCCTTTTGGAGCTGTTCCTTCGTGATCAGGGTCGCCTTGACCAGCATGTCGCCAAGGCGCACTCCTCCAACAGCCATCAGTTCCCTCAATGCAGCGTCACACCATTGACGTCGGCGCAGATCACCATGTTAGCGGTCCGCCCCTGCTTGTCAAGGAAAAACTCCCCGTCTACGATCCCCAGATCCTCCCGCATCGCCTGAACCGGCGCGGGTTTACTAGTCCACCGCTCGAAGGCGAGTGCCCTCTGATGGACCAGCATGGGAGGGCCGTTTCCAGCTGTGCATCCGTTTGCCCGCGCCGCCCGGAGGAGGGGAAACTCCGGGGGGTTGTGGACTAGATCGCATACCACGATGGCGGCGGAGAGGCTGGCATAGTCGAAGAAGAGCGGGTCGCTCGGCTGAAGCCCCACCGAGGTGGTATAGACCAGCAGCCGGATTTCGGCCAGCTCGGTAATCCTCCAACTATCATGCAAAGGCTGGACCGTCACCTGGCAGGCAAGATGGCGCACTACCACCAGATCGGCGAGAGGCTTTCCCCGTCCCACGGTTCTGTTCAGCAGGACCAGCCGGCCCGCGCCGCCACGGGCCGTCCCTCCGGCCGCCCGATGCTGAGGTTCGTCTCAGGCGATGCCCTCGGAAATGGCGTGAACCAGCGTCTGGCGAATTTCTTCCATTCGGGAACCCTCGGCAACCTTGGTCCCGTCCTTGTCGGTGACGTAGAAGACGTCCATGGCCTGATCCACCTCCGTGGCGATCTTGGCCAGGGCCACGTCCACGTCCACCGCCGAGAGTGTGCTGCTGATCACGTAGAGCAGGCCCAGGCGATCCTGCGCCCGCACGTCGATGACCGTGTACCGGTCCGAGACCACATTGTCGAACTCGACCCTGGTGTGGATCTCCCCGCTGCGGGCGATCGGTTTGGCGAGGAGGTCCCGCCGGCGTGCCTTGATCAGCTCCCGCACATCCACCTGGTCCAGGATGACCCCTTTCAGATCCCGGGCGAAGCGATGCCAGACCGTCTCGTCATCCAAGGCCGCGCCGTGTCCAGTGCTGACCTGGAAGGTGCGGATGAACACACCGTCCGCCCGGCTGAAGAGCTGCGCCGACAGGATGTTGATCCCGTTGGCCGTCAGGGTCCCGACAACCTTGGCGAAGCGCCCGGGCGCGCCCGGGGCGCAGACCGCCACCTCGGAGTATCCCGCCATGGGATACGCGTTCCAGCGGACCGCCACCGGCTCGCCGCGGCGGACCTGCTCGATGAGCTGGAGGTGCTGCGCGACCTTGGCGCTGGTGGTGGTGAGGACGTACCGGATGGGCATGAGGTCGAGGTGCTGGCGCACCACCTCGGCGCCGAACTCCGACCCCAGTTCCGCCACGCGGGTGGAACGCAGGCTGGCCGCTTTGCGCTGCTCCTCCTCCCCCTCGGGGACACCGCGCGTGAGGATCGTGTGGGTCTTGATGAACAGCTCCCACAGGAGCGTCCCCTTCCATTCGGTCCACACCTGCGGGCCCACGGCGTTGATGTCCAGGTAGGTGATGAGGTAGAGCATCTTCAAAAGATCCTCATCGCCGACCAGGCGCGCGAACTCGATGATCAGCCGCTCGTCGTCCAGGTCGCGTCGCTCGGCGATGTGGGCCATGCTGAGGTGTTGGGCCACGAGGAACTTCACGCCGGCGATGTCGCTTGGGGCCAGCCCCATCCGGCTAAGCGCCGCCTCAGCAATGGCGACGCCGCGCTCCACGTGGCCGTGCCCCTCTCCCTTGCCGATGTCGTGGAACAGGATGGCCAGCTTCAAGATCTCCGGCTTCTTCAATTCGCCGGCGATGCGCCGGAATTCCTGCAGACGTGGATCGGTGGTGTCGGCGAGCGCCTCCAGGTAGTCCAGCAGGACGAAGGTGTGCTCGTCCACGGTGTATCGGTGGTAGTAGTCGAACTGCACCAGGCAGGCCACGCGAGCGAACTCGGGGATGTAGGCGGAGAGCTCGCCCACCTGGTGCATCTGGCGTAGCGTCTCGGCGACGCCGCGGGGCGCCTTGAGCAGGGCCAGGAAGAATCCCAGGGCCCGGTTCGAGCGCCGGAACTCGTCGTCGATCAACGCCAGGCTGCTCCGGATGGCTTCCTTGGCCTCGAGGCTCAACTCGTATCCCATCTCCTGCCGGTACCAGAAAATCTTGAGGAGCCGGATCGGGTCCTCCCGGAAGCAGTGGCGCTGCGCCGGGAGGATGTGGATCTGGCGGTTCAACTCGGTGAACTCGTCACCGATGTCCCGGGCGCGCAGTTTCTTCATCACGGCCTCCACGTGGGACCCGGGGCGGGCGGCACAGCGCTCGGTGAGACGGCCGGAAAGCTGATGCAAGGCTCCCGCCCGGGTGTAGTACTCCTGCATGAACCGTTCGACGCCAAAGGTCGCCTCGTCTCGGAAGCCCAGATTGGCCGCCACGGAGACCTGCACGGGGAGACTCAGAATGTCGCTCTTGCCGCCGTGCAGGTAATGGAGCTCGCTCCGCACGCGCAGGAGGAAATCCAGCGCCCGCATGCACTGCGCCAGCTCCACGGGGGTGAGCAGGCCTAATGCTGGCAGCGCGTTGAGATCGTTCAGGCGATGCCGGGCTCGCGCCACCCAGAGCGCCGTGTGGAAATCCCGTAACCCCCCTGGGCCTTCCTTCACGTTGGGCTCCTGCAGGTAGACGGAGCCCCCATACTTCTCGTGTCGTCGGGCCCGCTCCCGGAGCTTGAGCTGGATGTACTGCTGGGCTCGGCGCCCCTGGAGGACTCGCCACATCCGCTCCTGAAACTCGGCGTAGACGCCCGGGCTCCCGGCCAGGAAGCGCGCCTCCAGCATCGAGGTCCGCGCCGTGAGATCCGCGTCCATCATCCGCAGGGTGTCGCTCAGAGAGCGACAACTGTGGCCCACGCTGAAGCCCAGGTCCCACAGGAAATACAGGACATGATTCAAGATGGCGGTGACGTAGTCGTCCACCCGCCGCGGGTACAGGAACATCACGTCCACATCGGAGCCGGGGTTGAGCTCCCGCCGGCCGTAGCCGCCAAGCGCCACTACGGCGCATCCCTCGCTCGCCTCCTTGAACGCCGGCCCCACGAGCCCGTCGGCTAGGCGGAAGAGCTGGCAGACCACCGCGTCCACCAGGTCCGCGTGAAGGGCCACGACCTCGAGGCCACTGGCCCCGTCACGGTGAGCCGCCTCGATCCGGGCGCGTTCCCTGGCGATGAAGGCCTTCAAGTCCGGGAGCAGGGCAGCCCGCAGCGCCTCCCCGTCACCCGCGGACGGTCCCGGGGCCTGAGCCTCCAGCAGATCCTGGAAGCGGAGCGCTATGTCCGTCTCGGGGCCGTAGGAGACTCCCTTGACTGGTCCCTTGTCCGAGGCAGGCGTTCCCCAACGGAACAGGCGTGTCAATGCACGGAGTGGATCTGCCATGTGATCTCCGGATCGTGCGCGGCGATGACCCGCGCGAGATCCAAGGCACTATAGCGGGAGGCTCAGCACGGGTCAAGGGAAGGGTCAGGAAGGCAGCCAGGCACACCAGCGGAGAGGGTACCTTCGCGAGGCCGAGGGTCCCCATCTTGCCGGTCTCGTCGCTTCCCTGTTGGGTTCGCTGCGCCCTGGCGATGAACGTTGGTGTGTGACTGCTGCAGCAGGTCGATGGTCAGGCCGGTCTCAGTCCCCGGTGAGCCTGGAACCCCTGGACGGACTCGAGGCCTCTCCGGCCTCCTCCGCGCTGCCTCACCTGCCCCCGCAGATGGCGCAGCGGGGATCCCTTCTCACCTTCACCTCGAAGAACCGCATTTCCAGGTAGTCGCAGCACAGCAGCCTTCCCTTGAGCAGGCTGCCCACGCCCGCGAGGTATTTGATCGCCTCCATGGCCTGAATGGTCCCCGCGATCCCCGGGGTTGCCCCCAGGACGGGGAACACCTCTTTCGGGGGCGCTTCCTTGAAGATGCAGGCGAGGCAGGCGGTCTCGGGGACGTGGAGAAATGTGACCCGGGCTTCGAATCCCCAGATGCTCCCGTGAACCAGCGGGATTCCCTTTCGAACCGCAGAGGCATTCAAGACAAACCGCGTTGGATAGTTGTCCATGCAGTCCAGAATCAGGTCCGAGTCCCCCACGAGACGATCCACGGTCGTTTCATCGATCTTTTCGGTGATGGCGTCAATCTGCACATGGGGATTCAAACGGGACAGCGTCCGCTTTGCCGACTCCGCCTTGTTCACTCCGATGCGGGATTCGTCGTGCAGGAACTGTCGGTTGAGGTTCGAGAGCTCCGGCGAGTCGAAATCGCAGATCCGGATGACACCGATTCCGGCGACGGCGAGGTTGAAAGACACCGGGCTTCCCAGGCCCCCCGCCCCCGCGATGAAGACCTTGGAGGCCTTGAGCCTTCGCTGGGTCTCCTCGCCCCAGTTGGGGATGATCATCTGCCGCGCGTACCGCTGCTTTTCCTCTCCTGAGAGCTCAATCGCGAGTCCCGATCCCATAGAGTTGACCCCCCCTCTGAACTGTGGTTGACCGACTCGTCGCACTTACGCGCAACAGCAAGGCCATCCAGGTGACTGTGAAAACCGGGAAACTCTTGACACATCCCCGGCACCGGGGGGCGGACGCTACCAGGAAGACAGAATGTGGCATCCAATGCCATTGTGTTTCTTTCGGGAGAGTCCACCCGCAGTGGCCTTGTATCCCATGCGGCACTCAAAGTCAATGCGATGTGCCTGTTGTGCAATCTGTTGCCATCGCCGGCCCGCATATCGGGAAGGGGAGAAGGACCCCTGGGGCAAAGGAGCGGCAATCCAGAAGCCGGAATCAGAACGGAGGCCCCAGAAGGATGGAGGGCGACCAGGGCCTCCGTTCCGATGATGGGGGGCCTCAGTGTTTGGGCAGGCTCAGCCCCGGGCTGAACCCCGTGGTGCCAGCCATGCCGAGAGCGTAGGCGCTCTCGTCGTGCTGGCTGAGGTCGAGGCCAATGATCTCCTGCTCCTCCTCGACGCGAAGACCGATCACCACATCCACGAGCTTGAGGAGGATCAGGGAGCCGATGAAGGCAAAGATCCAGGTGGCCAGGACAGCGACGATCTGGACGCCCAGCAGGCCCGGGTTCCCGAAGAATAGCCCGTTGTTCCCTGCCTCGTTCACCGCCTTGCTGGCGAAGAGCCCCGTGGCAATGGCCCCCCATGTCCCCCCGACGCCGTGCACCCCCACGACGTCCAGGGAGTCGTCGTAG
>JBIOJT010000197.1:0-8589 GCA_044451055.1 Methylomirabilales bacterium (SeqCode) | reverse complement strand
GCCCCCGTCTATGGTGACCCCCGCAGTCGAGCCGCCGGCGATGAGTGAAACGCCAGCGATTCCACTGTTATCGGTTGGGTTCCAACTCGACGTCGCGCTGATACCGACGTTGCCCCCGCTCAGCAGCGCACCGTTGAGTGTGACCTGGGCGCTCGGATTGCCGAGGAGACCGCTGTCCGATGCGGAGGTCACAATATTTAGGTCGCCGCCCTGCGTGTCCAGATTGGCGCCGCCTGAGCTAGATACCGTGAGCGACTGGCTGCCCTTGATGGTCAAGCTGCCGCCAGAGAGCGGCAAGCTTACGCCGCTTCCCGCGCCGATGGTCACGCTGTCGTTGCCGCCCTGCGTATCGATCGTGACACTGGGGTTGGCCGCGAAGCTCGCGAGCGTCACCGTCTCAAATGCGCCCCCGTTCACAGTTCCGCCGATCGTGACCTCGCCCGCCCCTGGGCTAGTCAGAGTCAACGCGTCGTTTCCAGGGGATCCAGTGAAGGTGAAGGACGATACGTTGAAGTCCGTCACCGGCGTGACGCCGGTGAATGTGAGGGTGCTCCCGCCCGCGACGATGGTCCCGCCCGTGGAGTCTGCGGCGTTCGGTGCGTAGGAGGTTGCCGTGGTCCCGTCCCCCACGACGTTGATGCTGTCCTGGCCCCCATTGCCGGTGTAGGTGATGGGAAGCGGACCGAAGGCCCCAGTGCTTTCATCGATTGTCAGCTTGTCCGTCTGGCTGGAGCCCCGGATGTCGACTCCGCTGGTCCCGGCCAGGGCCTGCTGCACCACCGGCGTCGCGCCCTGATTGACGCTACTGTCGAAGAGTGCAACGGTTGGAGAGCCGTTAACGTCGGGGACGAGTTTCAAGGTGAGATTTGCGGCCGTGGCGGCCGTGTAGGAGAGCGGGCTGGCCGAGAGGAGCAGGCGCGGCTCTAGCCGTTCAAACACGAGCTTGCGTCGCCGCCGAGGAAGCAGTCGCTTGCCGCGAAGCCGGCCGGTCCCAGCGCGATGGGCCTGCTTAGCGTCGAAGAGCTGGACGATACTCATCGGCGTTCTCCTCGTCGTTCTTCACTGGGTGAGTGAACTTTCCAGCCTCGCGCACGGGGCGCGAGTTGGCCGGGCTAAAGGCACACGGGCCACCAGAGGGGCTGATGGTCACGGTCACTAGCAGCGATGGAGAAACCGTGGATTCCGCGGACCGGAGCCTGAGGCGTCTTCCTTCAGGCTCCACGAAGCGTGGGGTGCACAGGTCTTTCTTGGAGGACAAGCGGAGAGGGCCCCATGACCGCGTGAAGGCCACCGGCCCCACATGCCACGAGGGACGAAGGGGCGAGCACACCGTCCCGAGTCGAAGGGTTGTGGGGCTCACGGGTGTCCGTTTTGAAATCAAGTGTAAGTTGGTAATGAATTTAAAGAGGGCTAATCCTCTCGTGTTGCTGGGGCATATTCCAACAGGCTCTTCCCATTGTCAAGTTAAAAAATGATGAATTCAAAAAAGGCAAGGGTGATGCGAGGTTAGCCGTTGTCATCTGGTGTGTGAATTTTCAAGCGGCCAAGCCTGCGCTTCAGCCTTGGGATGCCTTGCGCCGGCCTATGAGCCGGAGAGGAGGCGTGTGAACAGATCCCACAGCTTCGGAAGGGTCTTTTCCACGCTATAGCGTTCCTCCACGAGTGCGCGCCCGGCGGCGGCGAGCGGTCGATGTCCTGCGGGGTCCCGCAGCACCCGTAAGGCCTGCCGTGCCAGCCCATCCAGGTCGAAAAAGTCTGCCAGGAGGCCGTTCCCCTCGTGCTGGATGACCTCCCGCACGGGCCCCGTGTCGGAGGCCAGGACAACGCATTCGCAGGCGAGGGCGTCGAGCAACGACCAGGACAGCACGAACGGGACCGTGAGGTAGATGTGGAGGTCGCTCAAGGAGAGGATCTCGGCGAGTTGTGGGGCGGATATGGTGCCGAGGAACCGGAACCGGCGGAGGTCCGGCCGCTCGGCTTGCAAGACGTGCTCGCGGAAGGTCTTGGTCTGGATGTGGCTCAAGTCGTTTCCGTAGCAGATCCGGTCCGAGCCCACGACCACGAAGAGGGCGTTCGGCATCTCTGCCGCGATCCGCTTGGCGACGCGCACGAAGATGTCGAATCCCCGCATCGCCTCCAGGCCGCGAGCGACGTAGGTGACGACGCGTGTTCCCTCGGGAATCGTCTCATTTCCCAGGCGGCGCGTCACCGGGCGTCGCCGCCACACCTCCAGATCCACGCCGTCGTGAATCACCTCAACCTTCGGGGCCCATTCCGGAGGCAGCAGGCCCCACTGCCAGCGAGTGGGTGTGTACCCCGCCGCGCAGGCGTCCAGATCCAACAGGACCATCGCGTTGCGGGCGCGGGCCCGGAGGAAATCGAGTTCGGTCGGTGGGAAGTCGGGCCGGAAATCCATGTCCGCCCCGTGCGGATGGTAGTAGTACTCGATGTAATTGATGATGGGGCTGTCGTAGAGTTCGCGCAGGAACAGCGTGGTGCCGAAGCCGCTGTGGCCGACGATCAAGTCCGGCTGCAGGTCCCCGGCCGCCTTGCACGCCTCGTACACGGCGTGTGCGTGCCAGACAGCATTCTCGAACGTGCGGGAGCAGTAGTGAGTGGCGCGCGTCGCCCCGCCACGCGGCTCGGCGCAGATGCGCCGAACGCCGTCAAGCTGGCCGACCCCGGTCCGCGAGACGAACACGCACTGGACATCCGGCCGCTTGCCGAGTCGCGAGAGGATCGGTCCGAACTGGGCTGGGAAGTTGGGGTGGACGAAGAGGATCTGCATACGCCCGGCTACTCTGCCATCGGGTCGACCGGCTGTCAAGGCATACACCCTCCCGCTCTTCCAGCTTGACAGCAGCGGCCCGAGTGCGGCATGCTGAAACCGGTCCCCGATCAGGTGCGTAGAACCCCAGAGGATGAGACCGTTCGGGTGCGAGCGGCGAAAGCACCGATCGCCTGTGATCGTCGAAACATTCCACCGAGAAGAGATGTGACCATGGCGCCGAGCGGTTTGAATTCGTCTGCGGACTTCATCCGGGCCGCGGTGACGGAGGATCTGAAAGCGGGCCGCTATACCCGCGTGCACACTCGCTTCCCCCCGGAGCCGAACGGCTATCTGCACATCGGGCACGCCAAGGCCATCTGCATTGACTTCGGCATTGCGGCGGAATTCGGCGGTCGGTGCAATTTGCGCTTCGACGACACCAACCCGGTGAAGGAGGAGGTGGAGTACGTCGAGTCCATTCAGCAGGACATCCGCTGGCTGGGTTTCGACTGGGAGGACCGGCTGTACTATGCCTCCGATTACTTCGAGCAGTTGTACGAGTACGCCGTCACGCTCATCAAGAATGGCAAGGCGTATGTGTGCGACCTGAGCGCCGACGAAATCCGCCAGTACCGGGGCACGCTCACCGAGCCGGGCAAGGAGAGCCCGTACCGCAATCGGACGGTGGAAGAGAACCTGGATCTGTTTGCCCGCATGCGGGCCGGGGAATTTCCTGACGGCTCACGGACCCTGCGCGCCAAAATCGACATGACCTCGGGCAACATCAACCTGCGCGACCCGGTGATGTACCGCATCCTCCACGCCTCGCATCACCGCACGGGCGACGCGTGGTGTATCTATCCGATGTATGACTTCGCCCACGGGCAGTCGGACTCCATTGAGGGCATCACCCACTCCTTGTGCTCGCTGGAATACGAAGATCATCGCCCGCTGTACAACTGGTATCTCGACGCGTTGGAGATCTACCATCCCCGCCAGATCGAGTTCGCGCGCCTCAATGTCTCCTACACCGTGCTGAGCAAGCGCAAGCTCTTGCGGCTGGTGCAGGAAAGGCACGTCAAGGGCTGGGACGACCCGCGCATGCCCACGCTCTCCGGCCTCCGCCGCCGGGGGTACACGCCGGAGGCCATCCGGGACTTCTGCGACCGGATCGGCGTCTCGAAGAAAGACAGCCTGGTGGACCTTGCCCTGCTGGAACACTGCCTGCGCGAGGACCTGAACAAGCGCGCCCCGCGCGTGATGGGCGTGCTCAAGCCCCTCCGCGTGGTGATTGAGAATTTCCCCGATGGGCACGTGGAGGAACTCTCCGCGGTGAACAACCCCGAAGACGTGAGCGCGGGGAGGCGCAGCCTACCGTTCTCGCGCGTGCTCTACATCGAGCAGGACGACTTCCGCCAGAACCCGCCGCCCAAGTATTACCGTCTCGCGCCGGGGCGGGAAGTGCGCCTGCGCTACGCGTACTTTCTCAAGTGCGTGGACGTGGTGAAGGACGCGCAGGGGAACGTCGTGGAGTTGCGGTGCACCCATGACCCGGCCACGCGCGGCGGTGATGCGCCGGATGGCCGCAAAGTGAAGGCCACCATCCACTGGGTCTCCGCGGCGCACGCCGTGCCCGCCGAGGTGCGACTGTACAACCGGCTCCTCGTCAACGAGGACCCGGATGATGTGAGCGAGGGCCAGGGTTTCCTGGCGAACCTGAACCCCAACTCGTTGGAGGTATTTACCGGGTGCTGGGTCGAGCCCAGCCTGGCCAAGGCCAAGGCCGGGAGCATCTACCAGTTCGAGCGACAAGGCTATTTCTGCGTGGACCCCGATGCCGCCAAGGGGAAGCTGGTGTTCAACCGCGCCGTGTCCTTGAAAGACGAATGGGCCAAGATCGAGAAGGCCCAGCGGGGCGGATAGCGCAGTCGGCCCTCGCGGTCCCGAGGGCGCTGGGCAAAGATAGAAGAAACGCCGGGAGCATGTCACCCCGCGTTTTCCATAGGTGGCCCTCTCGGGATTCGAGCCCGGGCTTCAGGGGTCGGCGCCTCTCAGGAAGGTGGGAGACTCACGGCCCTTCCGGTCGAGCACTGCGTTTCTCAGAGACCAATCCAGTGGCTGAGGAATACGACGCCCGAGAAGAAGACGCAGTAATAGCCGAAGTATCTCCAGCGGCCCCGTTCAAGCCAGGAGGAGAGCCACCACAGCGCCACCAGGCCCGCCAAGAAGCTGCCGCACATGCCGAGAACCCCCGGCAGGGTCAGGGCGGTCAGGCTAGCGCCCGTGATCCCATGCAGACCCGAGGCTTTGAGCAGCCGTCGAAGCTCCAACACGATCACGGGGGGTGTCAGGAGCACCGCGAGAGCGAAGCTGAAATCTTCCGCCAGCTCTCGGCGACTGCCACAAAACAAGGCGGTGGAGATCGTGGCCCCGGAGCGCGAGAATCCCCGGAACGGGAGGCAGAGTCCCTGAATAGTTCCGATCAGGACGGATGACATCACGTTGAGACCGGAGGTCTTGTCCGCTTTCTCCCAGATCCCTGCCGCGATGATCAGAAGTCCTCCCGCGAGGAGCGCCACGCCGATCAAAGGCAGATTCCGGAAGAGCTGCTCCACCTCTCCGTGCGGATACCCAAGAACTCCCTCCAGAATGACCTGCTCGATGATGATCTTCAGGGCCAGCCCGAGGACTCCCGTGCAGGCGGTCGCGAGAATGATCATCTTCAAAAAGTGGCCCTGCTCCATCTTGCTCGCAGAGTCGGCCGTCGTTCCCGCAGGCGCCAGCAGGCGCTTCCAGCGCGGCCAGAAGTAGATCAGCACCGCGAACATCGTTCCCGTATGCAGCATGACGAGCAGGAAGGTCATCTCGGGCGATCCGGGATCGAGCCCCATGAGCCTTTCCGTCACGATGACGTGGGCCGAACTCGAGACCGGCAACAGCTCTGTCAGTCCTTGAATCACCGCGAGAACCATGATCTGAAGGAAACTCATCCTGGTATTCTCCGGGAACACCGAGCGAATGGCGAAGGAGTTGGAACGAGAATCTGTGGCCTGAGATTCACAAGCGGTGGCAGCCTACAGGAACAGAATGCATGGGTCAAGGCTCCCCGCAGCCGAGGCACAGGCGCGGCTGCCCCGCTTCGCAGGGACCATGCCTCTGCCAGCCAGACATCTCGACTGAGGCGACGAGCCGTCGGAAGACGTCCGTACAAGAACGCCCCCTGGCCCGGAGGCCAGGGGGCGCCATCGTCTCCTTCACATGGACCGGGAGGCTCAGGCTTCGGAGGCGCGTGCGGCCCCGGCGTCCGCCGGAGCGGGCTCGGCGCCTCCCTTGCCCCGGCCCCGGCGCCGGCGGCGCCGCAGGGTCCCCGCGGCCTTTTCTCCCTTGGCCTCGGGCGCAGGCTCGGCCCCCACCAGTTCGATGGCCGCCAGGGGCGCCCCGTCTCCCATGCGATAGTCGAGCTTGGTGATCCGGGTGTATCCCCCGTTCCGATCCCGGTAGCGGGCTCCGATGGTGTCGAAGAGCTTCTTCAGGGCCTTGTCGTCGTTCAACACCTCGGCTGCCTGCCGCCGCGCGTGCAGATCCTCGCGCTTGGCCAGCGTGACCATCTTCTCGGCCACGCTCCTGAGCTCATTGGCCTTGGCGGCCGTGGTGATGATCTTCTCGTACAGAAACAGGGACGTCACCAGGTTGCGCATCATCATTTCCCGGTGCGCCGTCGTCCGACCCAGCTTGCGCCCTGCCCGCCTGTGCCGCATCGCCGTTCGTCTCCCCGGACTCTCCGTGCCTGCTCGACTGGCGCGTTAGCCCTTGGCCGCCTTCTTCTTGGCGGCTTCCCCGATGGGCAGGCCCTCGAGCTTCATGCCCAGGCTGAGGCCCATCCCCGCCAGGATCTCCTTGATCTCGTTCAGCGACTTCCGGCCGAAGTTCTTGGTCTTGAGCATCTCGGCCTCGGTCTTCTCCACCAGCTCGTAGATATACCGGATGTTGGAGTTCTTCAGGCAGTTGGCCGAGCGCACCGAGAGCTCCAGCTCGTCCACGGGACGGCTCAAGTTCTCGACCATGCGTTCCTTGGCCTCGTCCGCCACCTCCTCCTCTTCCTCCGGCTCCTCCTCGAAGTTGATGAAGATGCTCAGGTGGTCCTTCAGGATCTTGGCGGCGTAGGCCACGGCGTCCTGGGGCAGCACGGACCCGTCGGTCCACACCTCCAGGATCAGCTTGTTGTAGTCCGTGGCCTGGCCGACGCGCGTGTCCTCCACCTGGAAATTGACCTTCTTGATGGGGGAGAAGATGGAATCGATGGGGACCACGTCCACCGGCATCCCCTCGCGCTTGTTCCGCTCGGCGGGGACGTAGCCGCGGCCGTGCCGGATCTCCAGCTCCATGTCCAGCTTGCCGTCCTTGTCCAGGGTGCAGACGTACAGGTCCGGCGTGAGAACCTCCACGTCCGCATCGGGGGTGATCTGGGACGCCCGGACCTCCCCCTCCCCCGCTGCCTTGAGCGTCAGGGTCTTGGGGTGATCCACGTTGAGCTTCAACCGGAGCTGTTTCAGGTTCAGGATGACGTCGGTGACATCCTCCTTGACGCCTGGGACCGAGGAGAACTCGTGCAGGACCCCCGCGATGCGAACCGATGTGATGGCTGCACCCTCGATGGAGGAAAGCAGCACCCGCCGGAGCGAATTCCCCAAGGTCAGTCCGAATCCGCGCTCCAGCGGCTCCGCGAAGAACTTCCCGTAGGTGCTGGTGAGGGTCTCCAGCTCGCACTCCAGCCGCTTGGGCTTCTGGAATCCTTTGAACTTCTGTATCATGCGCCTCTCCCTCAGTCTCTCCCCGGCCGCCGCACTTACTTCGAGTACAGGGCGACCACCAGTTGCTCCTGGACCGGGATGGCCATCTCTTCCTTGCTGGGCAGGCTGCGGACCGTGCCCTTGAAGTTGGCGGCGTCCAGTTCCAGCCAGGACGGCACCCGCCGTTTCTTGGCCCCCTCCAGGGCGGTCTTGATCGCCTCCCGGTCGCGGCTCCGCGGCGCCACTTCCACCACGTCGCCAGCCCGCAGGAGATAGGAGGGGATGGTCACCCGACGGCCGTTGACCCGGATGTGGCCGTGCCCGATCAGCATCCGCCCTTGGGCGCGCGACGCGCCGAAACCCAGACGGTGCACCACGCTATCCAGCCGCTGCTCCAAAAGGCGGACCAGGTTCTCGCCGGTGACGCCCTTCTGCCGTTCGGCCATCTTGAAGTAGGTGCGGAACTGCCTCTCCAGGATGCCGTAGATCCGCTTCATCTTCTGCTTCTCGCGGAGCTGCAGGCCGTAGTCGGAGGGCTTGGACCGGCGCTTGCCGTGTTCGCCAGGCGGGTAGTTCCGCTTTTCGAGGGCGCACTTGACGCTGAAGCACCGATCGCCCTTCAGGAAGAGCTTCAGGGCTTCCCGTCGGCAGAGCTTGCAAACCGGTTCGGTGTGTCGTGCCACGGACATTGCTCCTTGTGCCCCGGTCTCCCGGCGCTGTTAGACGCGTCGGCGCTTCCGGGGCCGGCAACCGTTATGGGGGATGGGGGTCACGTCCTTGATGGCCGTGATCTCCAACCCGGCCGCCTGGAGGGAGCGGATGGCTGCCTCCCGCCCGGCGCCCGGCCCCTTCACGTAGACCTTCACCTCTTTCATCCCCTGGGCGATGGCCTTCTGGGCGGCGTTCTCGGCCGCCATCTGGGCAGCGAACGGGGTGCTCTTGCGCGAGCCCTTGAACCCCACGCTGCCAGCGCTGGCCCAGGTGACCACGTTGCCCGTCCCGTCCGTGATGGTGACGATGGTGTTGTTG
>JBIOJT010000196.1:0-8595 GCA_044451055.1 Methylomirabilales bacterium (SeqCode) | reverse complement strand
GGCAGCCGTTTCACCATTCGGCTCCCGCGCCTGGAAGTTCCCAAGGCGAAGCGAATCCTTCTGGTGGAGGATGAGGCGCTCATCCGAGCCTCCATGGCGTCTGCCTTGGAGAGCGCCGGCTTTGTCGTCGTGGACGCAGCGACCGGGGCCGACGCCCTCGCCGCCATGGAGACCGCGCCCCACGACCTCTTGATCCTGGACATCCTTTTGCCAGACCTGGATGGGTGGCAAGTCCTTCGACGGGTGCGTGAGGGCGAGGAGATCCGGACGCTCCCGGTTCTCGTGGTCAGCGGACTCGAGAGCGTGAATGCGGATCAGGCCTTCGGCCTTGGCGCCGACGAGTTCCTGACCAAGCCCGTGTCCCCGCGGGTTCTCGTGGACACTGTGGTTCGCCTTCTGGCGCAAGCGGGCGTCGGGAACGCTCTTGCCGGACCGAGTGGAGGGGGATCGGGGGGACACCCCGGAACGTGAGGCAGGAATAGCGAGACGAGATCAAGGGCAGTCGAGCAGAGCATGGGAGATATCAACGTGCCACGCGTGCTCGTTGTGGAGGATAACGCCGTCAACCTGGAACTGGTGGTCGCCCTGTTGGAACAGGAAGGCTGCGAGACGCTGGTGGCTGGGACGGCCGACGCGGCGCTCCCCCTGGCACGAATGACGCATCCCGACCTGATCCTCATGGACGTGCAGCTCCCCGGCATGACGGGCTACGAGGCCACCCGCTGTCTCAAGGCCGATCCGGCCACGGCCGCTATCCCCGTCGTGGCCCTCACGGCTCAGGCCATGCGCGGGGACGAAACCCGGGCCGCCGAGGCCGGCTGCGCGGCGTACCTGACGAAACCCCTGGACGCGCTTGCCTTCCGGGACATCCTGCGTCGATTCCTTCGCGATGAACACCAGGATGATGCCGGCCCGCAGTGATCAAGGAACAATGGAGGCAGACGACGCCCCTCTTCTTTGTGGCGTCTCGGATTGGCGCGGACCCCGCTGTGATGAGCGCGAAGCGGTGCATGCGCTCTGCAACCACGGTCGAAAGGGGAAGAAGATGATCCGACGATCGGCAGTTGCAGGCTCATTTTATGCCGGGACGCGGGATCGGTTGCGCCTCCAGGTGGAGGATCTCGTACCCAAAGGGGTGGCACCGGAAAAAGCCATCGGCGCGGTGGTGCCTCACGCCGGGTACCTGTACTCCGGACGGGTGGCCGCGGCCGTGTTCTCGCGGGTGGAGTTTCCGGAGACCTTCGTGATCCTCGGCCCGAACCACACTGGTCTGGGAGCCGGCGCGGCCATCATGACCAACGGGCAGTGGGAGACACCCCTGGGCCAGGTCCAGATCGATCACGAGTTGGGGAAGGCCATCCTGGCGAACTCGTCCGTGCTGCAGGAGGACCACTTGGCGCACCTTCGCGAGCATTCCATCGAGGTGCAGCTCCCGTTCTTGCAGTATTTCGGCCGTCCCTTCGGCTTCGTGCCAATTTGCCTTTTCAGCCACGAGTACGCCGCATGTCAGGAGGTGGGGCAGGCGGTGGCCAAGGCCGTGCGCGAGTCGGGGAAACGGGTGATGATCGTCGCCAGCACGGACATGAGCCACTACGTTTCTCGTGATGCGGCGGCAGTGAAGGACCGAAAGGCTATCGATGCGATCCTGGCACTGGATCCGGAGGGCCTCCACCGGGTGGTGCGACGAGAGGGGATCAGCATGTGCGGATTTCACCCGACGACTGCCATGCTGATGGCCGCCAAGGTGCTGGGAGCGACGCGGGCGGACCTCGTAATGTACACCGACTCGGGAGAGGTGACGCGGGACCTGGATGAGGTGGTCGCGTATGCCGGCATGCTTGTCCGGTGAAGGGCAGATGATTCGACAGTGGTCGGGGAAGTCTCCAGCAGAGAGGCACGTTCGGGGTTGACGCCGCCGCCCAGACCGCGTAGAATGCGCGCCGTTCGCATCGGGACTCTGTAAGGCCAGGTCCTCCGCAGTCGCTGCCGCGCCCCCGTTTCTCGCGGATCCATGTGCCGGAGGCTCGCGCGAGGCTGAGGGAGAAGACGAGGCCTTCGTGGGAACCAGGGATAGGAGGAGAGCACCATGACCTACATCGTGGCGGAACCATGCATCGGGACCAAGGATCACGCATGCGTGGATGTCTGTCCGGTCGAGTGCTTCTACGAGGGCGAGGACATGCTGTACATCCACCCCGAGGAGTGCATTGACTGCGGCGCGTGCGTGCCGGAATGCCCGGTGGCGGCCATCTTTGAAGAGAGCGACGTTCCCGAACAGTGGAAGGACTATATCGCCAAGAACGCGGATGTGTTCAAGGGGGGCGCCAATCTGCCAAAGGCGCCGACGCGGGAGAAATGGGAGGAGGCGAAGAAGGATCCAGGCAGCGAGGCGGCCAAGTATTACGAGAAATATCCGCCGAAGCAATAGCCGGGCCTGCCGGCCCTCTTGGCGAAGCAAAGCTTGGGTCACGCCCAGGTCCCCCAAGAACGGCGGTACCTGGGCGTAACTTTTTGATAAGGTAGGACCCGTCGCCCCCAAGAGGTTTTGTGATTGAGGATTGATGATTGGATGTTCAATCGAAAATCTACCATCACAAATCACCAATCCTTCTGGAAGGTCCGTCGCCGGTTCATTGCCGCGACTCTCCAGATGCTCGGGTAGATGGTCGTTCACATTTTGAAAGTGAACCGGGTCTTCTCCCCTTCGGATTCCGAACTTCCCTTCCTCCCCTCTCTCAGTCAAAAACTGAATTAATTAAGCAATACTTTCACCTGTGAATCCAATAGGTTATCCATTATTCTTTGTACTTTATGTAAGGAATTTTCACCTAGCTTTCATGCTTTCCTCAAAGTTCCTGATCAGGCTTCATGCTTGGGATTCACTTTGCCGCAAATTGCCGCATGATGGTTGCCAGAAAACAGTGCCGCCCGCGCTTTCGCGCGGGCGGCGCGTCCGCTTGCCCAGGTTAGTAATACGCAATGCTTCTATGGCGCTGGAGGCACCGTAACCTCTCGCCAATCCACCTGACGAGGGACCGCCGGGATCGCTCGGATCAACAGCACCGGCTTGATCGTGTGGCGGACCACCTTCTCAGCGATGCTTCCCATAACGAATCGGTCAATACCGCTCCGCCCGTGGGTTGCCATGGCGACGAGGTCAAACCCCTCGCGCTCCGCGTAGGTGATGATCTGCGCAGCCACGTCACCATCGAGGGCAACAGCACGGGCAGTGATCCCCTGTTCCTTCAGGTCTCGCTGAATCTTCTCCAGGTACATCATGGCCTCGGCCCTGAGGGCCGTCTTCCGTTCGGCCGCCGCCTCCGGTATGGCTTCGAGCTTGGCCCCTGTGAATCCAAGGGAAAGCTGGACCACGGTGAGCAGCGTCACCTCGGCCCGACTCCCCTTGGCCAGCGCCACGGCGTGTGGGAGGACCTTCTCCGCCAACACCGATCCGTCGAGGGGCACCAGGATCTTCTTGTACATGAGCCACCTCCTTCTCAGACGGGATTTGCGATCTAGGATTGCCGATTTTCGATCGAAACTTCAATCCGCAATCATCAATCCTCAATCACAGATCGGTTCCGGGATTGCGAGTCGTGGGGTGTCTCACAGGAAGATGTGACCTCGGCCCGGGACTGTCAAGGGGAGGAGGAAAAAGGCCGCGTCAAAACGGGGCGCCGGGTGCCGTACCCACCTCCAGACGAATCCCGACGGGACGATACATCACAGGGGGCCACCAGGGCCGCGACATGATGCCGTCGTGAATAGCCCAACTCCGTTTCCGGATGCTCGCGCCGGCGCCAGGTTGGCGAAAAGGCGTCGATCCATCCAGCCGCCGGTCCAGCTCCCCCCCCGGCAAAAAGCCCCGGTGAATCGCCTCCATCCGGTCCTGCCCTGCCAGGTACCCGAAGCCGTGCCGTTCGTAGAGAAGGGCGTTGTGGTAGAAGAACGCTTCCAGGAGCAGGGCAGGCTTTCCCAGGCGCGCAGCGAATGCCTCGATCCGCTCCAGCGTGGGTCGAAGCATCCGGAGTCCGGGACGGATCTGACCCGGTGTCAATCCGGCCCGCATCGCGGATGCTTCTTCGCGGCGGTTGCGCGAGCGCGCGCCCAGCTCGGTGATTTTCCCGTCGTCATCCAAGTCGATCCCGAAACGCGGTCCCTCCGGATCGTTCAAGATGATGAAGGTGATCTGCAGATTCCCGTACCGGCTCTCATCTAGCCTCAGGTAGAAGGCGGGATCGAGGGCGTCGGCCAGATGCTTGATCTTGAGCCGCACCCAGGGTTCGCCGGTCGGGGCCTCCACGCTGGCAACGGGTCTTCCCTGGGGGTCGGTGAAGGCGAGGGGATCGAGCACGAAACGTTCGCAGAACACTGGAGGCACGAGGGAGAGATAACAGCGGTCTCGCTCGGCGGGGTGCAGCGCACTGATTTGGCACAGACTGATCACCGCGCACGGGCTCCGTCAAGGAGTGCAGTCGGCCGGCACCTTGCGGGGCGGCCTGGTACGCTTCTCGAAGCAACCGGGCCAGAGGCGGGTAGCCAGAACGGAGCAGCCCCAGCCAACCGCCCCGCCCCAGACGGCGCCGGCCAGGACATCCGCCGGGTAGTGGACGCCAAGGTAGACCCGGGAATACGCGACCCCGGCGGCCAGCAGAAGAAGCACCCATCGCCAACGGCGGAAGCCCAGCCATCCCACCGTGGCCAAAGCAAACATGTTGCTGGCGTGGTTGGATGGCAGGGAGAAGGATCGGGTACAGCCGACGAGCAAGTGGACATCAGGAATCACGTGACACGGCCGCGTTCGGTGAAGCGTGACCTTGATCAGGTTGGTCCCGAGGTCTGAGAGGGCCACGGCCACCACCGCCACGGCCAGCACCACCCACATTCGCCGCCCGCCCCACACGGCGAGCATGAGGATGAGCACTGCCGCAGGCAGGATGAAGTAGCGCTTGGTGCTCAGGATCGGCATCAGGAGGTCAAAGAGGGGGTTCTGGAAGGACCGGTTGATCAGGTGGAAGGTCCAGGTGTCGATCACCGAGAATCCCGACATCAACGTGGCCACCATCGGGGTCAGACCTGCTTCCGCTTCGCGGAGTGCGTGTCGAGGAGAATGGCGAGGCCGCCCAGGCCGCTCACAACCAGCGTGAGGGAGAACCAGGCCAGCGACATGGTGAGGGCGGTCGCCGCGTCCACGCCGACCTTGGCGAAGAAATACACCGCGCCCCCCTCGCGCACGCCGAGCCCTGCCACCGACACGGGCAGCATGGCCACGAAGGTGATCAGGGGGACGTAGAGGAAAAAATAGGCGATGGGGACCCCCAGATTCAGGCCGGCGCCGATCCAGTAGTACGTCACGATGATCAGGGCCTGCAACAGCACAGAGAGCGCGATGGCCTGCCCCAGGGCCCGGCGATGTCCCCGGTAGCGCTGGAGCGCCTCGACCAGGCCTTGAAGCTTGGCTTGAAACCGGGCCAAGCCGATGACCCGCAGCAGGCCTGAGGCGCGCTCCTTCATCTGGTCGTGCAGGAGCACAGCGATCATCACGCTGAAAGCTGCCGCCACCGTCAGGATCATGACGGCCACCTGGGGGTCGCGGATCTGACCGTAGGCCAGTCCCAGCGTGATCAATGCGATCCCCACCAGGGCTGCAAAGCCGGAGAGCCGGTCCGCCAGGATCGAGGCGATGGACGCATCCTGACCCTCGGTGATCCTGTAGATCGCGTAGCCTCGGACGATGTCGCCGCCGATCAGCGTCGGCAGAAACAAGTTGAAGAAGGCCGCTTCAAAGTAGACGAGGGTCAGGCGCCACAGGGGCAGCCGGATCCCCTCGGCCAGGAGCAGTCGTTGCCAGCGGAAGGTGCTGATGAGGTAGCCCAGGATGTAGAGGCCGGCACATCCCAGGAAGACCTTCAGGGGCAGCGCCTGGATGGTGCGGATGAAGGTGGGACGATCCACCCGCCAGAAGAGGATCGTGAGGAGGAGGGCGCTGACGAGAATCTTTCCCAGGAAGACGAGCCGGCCTTCCCCCCGTGGGGGCGCCTGGAGGTCCATCAAGTCTCCCGGACGGGGTGGCCGAGCACGCGCTTGACCATGTAAATCGGCTTCCGCTGCGATTCGTGGTAGACCCGGACGAGCATCTCGCCCAGGAGCCCCACCACGACGAACTGGACCCCGACTACGATCAGGAGGATCCCGAGGAATAAGAGTGGGCGCCCACCGATCTGGGCGCCGAAGGCCAACTTGAGGACGGAGAGGTAGCCGCCGATGGCGACCCCAAGGCCGGCGGTGAGGAGGCCCAGGAGGCCGAAGAACTGGATGGGCTTGGTCGCGAAGCTCAGGAGGAATTTCACGGTGATGAGGTCCAGGATGACCCGGAGCGTGCGGGCGATGCCGTACTTGGAGCGACCGAAACGCCGCGGGCGATGGTTGGTCTCCACCTCGGTGAGGCTGATCCCCATCCAGCTCGCAATGGCCGGGATGAAGCGATGCATCTCACCATAGAGATGGAGATGCTCGATGACCTCTCGCCGGTAGGCCTTGAGAGTGCAGCCGTAATCGTGCAGGCGAACGCCGGTCACCCGGGAGATGAGCCAGTTGGCCAGCATGGATGGCAGGCGCCGGCTCAGGAACGGATCCTGCCGGTCCTTGCGCCATCCGCTCACCACGTCGTGGTCCTTGGCCAGGGCGAGCAACCGCGGAATATCGGCCGGATCGTTCTGCAGATCTCCATCCAGGGTGACGATCACGTCCCCCTGCGCGTGGTCGAACCCGGCGGACATGGCCGCCGTCTGGCCGAAATTCCGCCGCAGTCCCACCAGGACCCAGCGGGGGTCCTGCGCCCGCACGCTCTCCAGTCTTGTCCACGTCCCGTCGGTGGACCCGTCATCCACCACCACGACCTCGTAGGCGACCCCCTGAGGGTCCAGTGCTCGACGGATGTCCTCGGCGAGGAGAGGAACGTTCTCCTCCTCGTTGAAGACGGGGATCACGATGGAGAGCGTGGGTCGTGTCTCGGTCGTCACCGGCGCTCCCTCAGTAACCCGTGAAGGGGCGGGATGGGAATCCTTGGAAATTCCGTCCCAGGAAGATGGAAAAGTCGCGGAGGTGTTGCCCCCGGTATGCGATCGGGACGACCCGCACTCGCTCAACCTCTCGGAAGGCCGTCTGCAGCTCCCCGGGCGGACCGCCGGCTCCATACGCGACGAACAGGCCGTCCCGGCCCTGGAGTGCGTCCCAGCCCCCCCACAGATCGTACTGGTTCATCCGTCGGCCCAGGTTTGCATTGTAGACGCGGGGGTGCCCTTCCACGTAGAACGCGAGTTCGCTGGCGATCTGGTAACGGTCGCTCACCAGGAAGAGCGGGGTGGCCGCATCGCGCTTCACCGCACTCACGGCCTGCCCCAACTCTGGCCAACCGCGCAACCGCTTGCTCACCAAGTCGAGTCGGGTCGGGATTCGAAGACCGAAGGGCGCCCACAGATCCAGGACGACGATCACCGGGATAACAACGGCCAGCGTAATTATAGATGCAAGCAGCAACCCGTTCAAGCGTCTGGTCGCCCGCCGTCGTTCTCCCCATTGAGGCCACGTCTCGGCCCAGCCGGCGACTGCCACCGCAGCCGTGAAGTATGCGTGGGCCGCCCAATTGCCTTGCACCTTGGTCGCGAAGCTCCAGATCTGGAAAAAGAGGAAAACGGGGGCCGACACGCAGGCCAGAAGCAAGAGATCCTCCCGCCCCTGGCGGATTCCCTTTCGCCAGGCCCAGACCACGGCCAGGACCATGAGCCCAAAAAGAAGAATTCCCCCAAGGAGGACCTGGGCCCCGAGGAACTCTGGGCCGCCGAGGAGTGAGGCGAAGGTCCACCGGGTGTCCCCGCCGCCCGCCTGAACGAAGACATGGCGGCTCGAAACCCAGCCATGCCGAGCATTCCATACGATGACCGGGCTGAAGATCAGGAAGCCGAGGAAGGCACCTTCGTACGGCTCGCGCCGGCGAAGCCACGGGCGAAGTTTCGGGGATGCCATCAACCACAACAGAACGCAGGGCAGGAGCATGAGCATGGTGAATTTGCTGAGTAGCCCGAGCCCGAAGGCGACGCCGGCGCCATACCAGGATCCCTCGTTCCGGCGCTGGACGGCGCGACAGAGGAACAGGCTCGCCAGGCCCCAGAAAAAGATAAACGGCGTGTCGGTGGTCATCAGAATGAAGCCGGCAGCGTACAGGGGCATCAAGCTGAGCAGGACGACGCTCAGGAAGCCGGCGCGCTCGCTCTGGAAGATCCGCCGCGCCAGGACGTAGGCGATGCCGGCCAGACCGATCCCCAGGACGACGGCGGGCAGTCGGACCCAGAACTCGGTGTTGCCGCCCAGCTGCGTGCTGAGAGCGATCAGGTAGGCCACCATCGGGCCCTTGCTGTAGTAGCCCCAGTCCAGCCGCCGGGACCAATCCCAATACTGGGCTTCTTCTGCTTCGAGCGGCCAGCGACCGCTGGCGATGATCCAGAGGATGAGGGTGGCGAAGGCAAGGAGCCAGAGCAGGGTGAGCCCGCGATATGATCTCATCGCGTGGGCGCTCCGACCCATACGGGGTAAGGC
>JBIOJT010000195.1:0-8663 GCA_044451055.1 Methylomirabilales bacterium (SeqCode) | reverse complement strand
CGCCACGGACCCAACGGCATCGCGCCGCCAATATACACGAACGAGCTCGTCCTCGTGAGAGAAGCGGATCTCCAGGGCGCCGCCGCAGGCCTTGCTGACGGCCCGGCCTAGCCGACGAGCGAGTTTCTCTGAGGTGGTCTCGATCACGAGCGGGCGCCGGGGATCAGCCTTGATGCGAATGATCCGTTCCATGGGATTCTTGGCCGCCGCAGTGAGTGCCGCGTTGCGAACGAGATTGAGAATCTCGGCGCGATTCTTCGCGAGGAACGACCCCGTCAGGTAAAGGATGCCTGTGGGGTTGCCCTCCTTGGCGCTCTTGCAGGCCGGGCACACGACAGCGATCGGGGTGCCCCAACGCAGGACCTCCCGGCGAGTGGAGAGATCGAGTGACCATTTTCCCTTGTGCCAAACTGCCTGGCATTTGGAGCAAATAGCGGGGTCCTTTGAAGGCTTCAGATCTCGAAGGGGAGTAGTGGACGAAAGGGCCTTGTCGCATCGGACCAACCGAGCCTTGGCAAAGAGCATACGTATCTCCTCCTTGACAACGGTTGACATCTGGTCACCTTCCAATATAGGCCCGTGAGAGCCACCTTGCAATCGCCGGAAGTGCTCAGAAGCAGGCAATCGAGATAGGGGTTATCGTCTCAAATACATACATAAAGACGCAGGCTTTGAAGGCAAGAGGGAAATACATAGGAATCGGACCAAGGCGCGGGGCTTCTTGCTGTCCCTTGGGCGTCTAGAAACGGCATCTTAGGATCGACGTTGACACATTGCTGACCGCATGGTAATAGTTGACTCAACCGGTCGGCTATCTGTAATTTCTCTCAAGGGGATAGCCATGAAGATCTCAACCAAAGGCGACTATGCCACTCGAGCGTTGCAAGACCTTGCCATGCATTACGACAAGGGCCACGTCCCCATTGAGACCATTGCGCAGAGGCAGGCACTTCCTGCCAGATACCTGGAGCAGTTGCTGCTGACGCTCAAGCGGGCGGGTTTTCTGGCCAGCAAGCGAGGGGTCAACGGTGGGTATTATCTGGCGAAGCCGCCACGAGAGATTACCCTCGGCCAGATCATCCGGGCAGTGGACGGTCCCATCGCGCCGATCTTCTGCGTCACCGAGGCGCCGCGGGAGCAATGCTCGCAGGAGACCCTCTGCGCCCTTCGTGACGTCTGGGCCGAGGTACGGGATGCCGTTTCGGCCATCGTCGATCACACGACGCTGGCCGACATCTGCGAGCGGATTCGGGCGAAAACCAAAGAGCGGGTTACGTATCAGATCTGATCCGACCCGCGCGGGCGGAGAGTCATGGCACGGCTGGTTTCCGACGTCTTGGAACTCATCGGAGATACCCCGCTGGTCCGGCTACGCCGGCTCGTCAAGCCGACGTGGGCAACCGTCCTGGGCAAGCTGGAGTCGCTCAACCCGGGGGGGAGCGTCAAGGATCGGATTGCGCTTGCCATGATCGAGGAAGCCGAGCGCCGGGGACGGCTGAAGCCCGGCGATACGATCGTGGAGCCGACGTCGGGGAACACTGGGATCGGCCTGGCCGTGGTGGCGGCCGTCAAGGGATACCGGCTGATCCTGACCATGCCGGAGGACATGAGCGTGGAGCGGCGCGCGCTGTTGCAACGTTATGGTGCCGAGCTGAAGCTCACCCCGGCCGTGGAGGGGATGACGGGCGCCGTCTATGCCGCCGAGGAGATGGTGCGGATGAACCCGGGCTACTTCATGCCGCAGCAGTTCCTGAACCCGGCCAATCCCGAGGTCCACCGACAGACCACGGCTCAGGAGATCCTGAAAGCCACGGATGGCCGCCTGGAAGCCTTTGTCGCCGGTGTTGGAACGGGTGGGACCATCACGGGCGTGGGCGAGGTGTTGAAACGCGAACGCGCGGAAATCTTGGTCGTTGCGGTGGAGCCGGCACGTTCGCCTGTCCTCCAGGGCGGAAAGTTCCGACCGCACGCGATTCAAGGAATCGGCGCCAGCTTCGTGCCGAGCGTCCTCAATACGAAAATTTACGACGAGATCATCGGGGTCCGCGACGAGGACGCCCTGGCCGTCACCCGGCGCCTGTCCCGGGAGGAAGGCCTTCTGGTGGGCATCTCCTCGGGAGCCAACGTGTTCGCGGCGCTGCGGGTGGCAGAGCGACTCGGCCGAGGCAAGACAGTGGTGACCATGCTCTGCGACACTGGCGAGCGCTATCTCAGCGTCGCGATCTAGGACTCTTCTTTTCCCCAGGCAGCGCGCGCGAGGAGGCACACGATGGCGGTCACGGTCTACATCCCCACCCCGTATCGGAAGTTCACCAACAACGCTGCGCGGGTGGAGGTGCCGGAGGGCGACGTCCTGGCCCTGGTCCGAGAACTGGAGGCGCGGTACCCGGGGTTGCGAGAGCGGATCCTGGGACCCGACGGGACCATCCACCGGCACCTGAACATCTACGTGAACGATCAGCCCGTGGAGGAGCTACAGGGCATGCGGACCCCGCTCCAGGACGGGGATCAGGTCGCTGTCATTCCGGCCATGGTCGGCGGGACGCTGGCTTTCACGGAAGAGCAAATCCGCCGCTACAGCCGGCACATCATCCTGCCCGAGGTTGGCGGGATGGGCCAGCGAAAACTCTTGAATAGTAAGGTACTGCTCATCGGGGCGGGAGGTCTCGGCTCCCCGGCGGCCCTGTACCTCGCAGCCGCCGGCGTCGGCACCCTTGGGATCGTGGATTTCGACGTCGTGGACCTGAGCAATCTGCAACGGCAGATCCTGCATCACGTTCACGATGTGGGACGGCCGAAGGTGCAGTCGGCCGTGGAAACCATCCGCGACCTCAATCCGGATGTGAAGGTGATCCCGTACAACGAGCCCCTGAATTCGGGGAACGTCAAGCAGATCTTTGCCGAGTACGACGTCATCGTGAACGGGTGCGACAATTTTCCCACGCGGTACCTGGCCAATGACGCCTCCGTCTTCCTGGGCAAACCGATGGTGGACGGCAGCATCTTCAAGTTCGAGGGCCAGGTCACCGTCTTCGTCCCGGGGCATGGCTGCTACCGCTGTCTGTACCCGTCGCCGCCCCCGCCGGGTCTCGTGCCGAGCTGCCAGGAGGCGGGGGTCTTCGGGGTGCTGTGCGGCGTCGTCGCCTCCATCCAAGGAATCGAGACGATCAAACTGCTCCTGGGGCTGGGCGAGTCGTTGGTCGGCCGCTTGCTGTTCTTCGATGCCCTGGGTATGGAGTTCCGCGAGGTGAAGATCCGGCGGGACAAAGACTGCCCGGTCTGCGGGGATCACCCAACGATCACGGACCTCATTGACTATCACGAGTTTTGCGAGGTCCCCCCGGCGGCGAAACTCAGCTAAACCGCATTCAGCTGTTCGACCGTTCGACGCTTCCTCTCGGAGCCGAACCACCGAACCGTCGAACTGCCGCACGCTTCTAGGTGTCCCGTGAACCTCCAAATCCAACTGGTGTCAGATTCTGGGCGTCCGGGGCGTGAGCGGATGGGGGTAGGGAGATGAGGGCCGCCGGCATCCTGGACGCGATTGGGAACACTCCGCTGGTGGAACTCCGCCGCATCAGCCCCAAACCGACGGTGCGGATCTTCGCCAAGATGGAGGGCGCGAATCCTACTGGCAGCCTGAAGGACCGCATTGCGAGATACATGGTGGAGGCGGCGGAGCGGAGCGGGGCCCTCACCAAGGACAAGATCATCCTCGAGCCGACCAGCGGGAACACCGGCATCGCCCTGGCCATGGTGGCGCGTTTGAAAGGCTATAAGGTCAAGGTGGTGGTTCCGGACAACGTGACGGTGGAGCGACGGCAGCTGATGGAGCTGTTCGGCGCGGAGATCATCTATTCGGACGGCAGCCAGGGCACGAACGGTTCCATCAAGCTGGCCCAGCAACTGGCAGAGGACCCCCGGTATTTTATGCCGTACCAGTACGGCAATCCCGCCAATCCCCTGGCCCACTATGAGACCACGGCGGCAGAGATCCTGCGGGACTGCCCGGAGGTGGACGTCCTGGTGGCGGGCCTCGGGACCGGCGGGACGCTCATGGGGTGTGCGCGGCGCCTCAAGGAGCACAACCCGCGGATCCGCGTCGTGGCCGTGGAGCCGCACCCGGGAGACCTGGTCCAGGGACTGCGGAGCCTGGACGACGGCTTCATTCCGCCCATCTTGGACACCAGCCTCTTGGACAGCAAGATCATCGTGGATAGCCGATGTGCCTTTGCGGCCACGAAGGACCTGACGACGAAAGAGGGGGTCTTTGCCGGCGTGTCGTCGGGCGCGGTCATCCACTGTGCGATCCGGGTGGCGCATCACATGGAGCGGGGGACCATCGTCTGTGTCCTCTGCGACGGCGGCTGGAAGTACGTCAGCCTGGGTGTCTGGTTCAAAGACTTCCCACCGGTGGGCGAGAACATCCAGAGCCACGTCTGGTGGTAGGCCGGAGAGTCGAAGGTCGCGAGCCGGGTACCCAGGCGAGAGCCTGGGTGGCCGGGTGGCCGAGCGATTGCGCGGCTGGTCGGGAGGACAATGGCGACTGCGGGTGAGCGTGCCGTGCTGGTCCGCGCGTTGAGCGGGGAGCAGCTGAACGAGATCGTCCGTCAGGCCGAGGCGGGTTATCCGGAGGAGATCTGCGGGATTGTCGTCGGGAAGCCCGGATTGCCGGAGACCTACCAGGTGCGCCAGGTGGGGAACATCGCCAACCAGGAACGGCAGCAGGACACCGTGGGGGTCGAACGAGACGCCCGAACGGCATACCGCATGGATGACCGGGAGGTGCTGCGCGTCCTCCGCGAGGCGGATGAGGCCGGATGGGACGTAGTGACGTTCTACCATTCCCATCCGGATCACGACGCCTATTTCTCCGCCATGGATCGCGATCGGGCGCTGCGGGCCGATCACGAGCCGCTTTGGCCCGGCGCCAACTATCTAGTGGTCTCGGTCCGGAGAGGGCGCGCCCAAGAGGCGCGATATTTCGCCTGGGACGATGCCCGAAAGGACTTCGTGGCGGTGGCCGCGACCCTCCCCGCATATGAGCGCTGACTCCGAGGGATGAGACGCGCAACCGGCCTGTGCAGCGGGTGTCGTCTGGGGAGGGGCAGGGTGGAGAGGATTCAGTGAGCCCTCAAGAGATCGCGCTTTGCGTCTGCAACTTTTTGGGGTATGGTTAGCCGGTGAGTCCAGCGGGTGGCGAGGTTGGCCTGGCCGGAGGAGGGGCGGGTGAAGACGCAGGACGCCTTGAGCTTGCTGATTGCGCTGGAAGAGCGCGCGGCCCGCATCTACTTCCACTTCTTCCGGACCTTCCGGGATGACCGGGAAGTGGCCCGGTGCTGGTGGGACATGGCCCGGGACGAATACGGTCACGTGGGCATTCTCAAGATGGTCCGGGATCTGGTTTCTCCAGAGGCCGAGGCGGGCCAGATCGGGGCCAGGCTCTGGTCGCTGGTGGATGTCGTGGAGCGCTGCGAGCAGGAAGCCGCCGCCACGGATTCGCTGGGCCGGGCATTGGAGTTGGCCATCCAGCTCGAATCGTCGGAGCTGGACGCCCTGGGGCATCGGATCGTCCAGTCCCTGCACTCCGAATTGCCGGATGGGGCGGCCCGTCCGTTTGCGGCGGCGGACGCCCACTGCCAGCGGCTCGTGGAAGCGGCCGGAAAGGTCCCGGATTTGACGTTGAGGCAACGCCTGGAGACTATGCTCGGGGGCGCCAGGGGGCGCTGAACGAGGTGACCCATGGGCAAGCGACGGGTGCATCTCACTTTCCAGGGGCAGCTGGCGGACGAACCGGCCATCTGGACGATGAGTCAGGAGTTCAACCTCGTGTTCAACATCCGCCAGGCGGATCTGGCGGATGGCTTCGGCTGGATCATGCTGGAATTGGAGGGCGATGACGAGAGGCTGGCCGATGGCCTGCGATGGCTGGAGGAGCGGGGGGTCATCGTCGCCCCCATCGAGCAGGACGTGGTGGCCGGGTGATGCTCGAGGCCCTGTTCCGCTGGTGATACGGCTCCGGCGCCGTGATTTTTGCTTGACACCTCCAGTGTGCTCTGCTTAAATCCCCCGCGACGCTGACTCATCCAGAGTGGCTGAGGGACTGGCCCTGCGAAGCCACGGCAACCGCCCTGCGGCCCGAGCGAGAGCGAGGGACCCCGGGGAGACGGTGCCCACTCCCGCCCTTCGTCCCGCGGATCACGGGATGCAAGGGAGAGATGAGAAGGCGGCTGACGGAAATCCGTGAGCCCCTTCTCATACGAACGAGAAGGGGCTTCTTGTTTTTCCGGAGAGCGCCAGTGGCGACACTGAGAGTGATGCTGACCTTCCCGCCGGACCTGGTGCGCGACCCGGTGATTTACACGGTGGCCAAGACCTACCACCTGGTGCCGAACATCCGCAAGGCCCGGGTGACGGAGGGTTCCGGAGAGGCCACGCTGGATCTCACCGGGGCAGAAGAGGATCTGAAGCGTGGGGTCGAGCACCTGACTCGGCTGGGCGTGAAGGTGAAACCCGTGGGAGGGCCCCGATCGTCGGGGTGAGGAGAAGCGCCGCGCGATCGCGGAGTCGCAAGGTCACCTGCGACCGTGGCGTCATGCGGGAGGCAACGGCCCGATGGGATATGTGAAGGGATTGAAGTGCCGCGAGTGCGCACGACCATACCCGGATAAACCGCTCCACGTCTGCGAGTTCTGTTTTGGCCCGCTGGAGGTGGATTACGACTACGCCGCGATCGGACGGGCGTTGGACCATCGCAGCATCGAGGCGGGGCCGCCCAACATCTGGCGCTACCGAGCCCTGCTCCCTGTGGATGGCGAGCCGACAGTCGGCCGGCACTGCGGCTTCACGCCGCTCGTCAGGGCCCGGAACCTGGGGAAGGCGCTGGGGCTCACTCACCTGTACGTCAAAAACGACACGGTCAATCACCCGACTTTGTCCTTCAAGGATCGCGTGGTGGCGGTGGCGGTGATCAAGGCGCTGGAGTTCGGGTTCCCGGTGGTTGCCTGCGCGTCCACGGGAAACCTGGCGAACTCCGTGGCGGCCCACGCGGCGGAGGGCGGACTCACCAGCTTTGTCTTCATCCCCTCGGACCTGGAGCAGGGCAAGGTCCTGGGTACCTCCATCTATGCGCCGAACGTGGTGGCGGTGGATGGCACGTACGACGAGGTGAACCGGCTGTGCAGCGAGGTGGCGGACAAGTACGGTTGGGCCTTCGTCAACATCAACATCCGCCCGTACTATGCCGAGGGCTCCAAGACGTTCGGCTACGAGATCGCCGAACAGCTGGGGTGGCGCGCGCCCGATCACATCATCGTGCCGGCCGCCGGGGGATCGCTCATCACGAAGGTGTGGAAGGGCCTGAAGGAGTTCTATAATCTGGGGCTCTTGCCAGCCGTCCCCACCCGGATGCATGTGGCCCAGGCGGCGGGGTGCGGTCCCATCGTAACTTCGGTCAAGGCCGGGAGCGAAATCATCCGTCCGGTGAAACAACCAAAGACGATCGCCAAGTCGCTGGCTATCGGCAACCCCGCCGATGGCTATTACGCCTACAAAGTGGTCAAAGACAGTGGCGGGACCGGGGAACATGCGAGCGACCAGGAAATCGTCGAGGGTATGAAACTCCTGGCCGCCACGGAGGGAATCTTCGCCGAGACCGCGGGCGGCGTCACCGTTGCCGCGACGAAGAAGCTCGTAGAGCAAGGGGTAATCGGCCGGGACGAAGTCACGGTCATCTCGGTGACCGGCAACGGGCTGAAGACGCAGGAGGCTGTGGCGAGCGCCCTGCGGATCCCGGCACACATCAAACCGACGCTCACGTCCTTTGACGCCGCGCTGGCCCACAACCCGCCGGTAGCTGGCGGAAGCGGGCTGCGGCGGGATTCCTGATAAAGAGCGGTCAGCATTCAGTGGCCGATAACTGAGCGCCGAGAGACTGACACCTGAAACTGTCCAACCAGAGGGAGCATGTGAGTATGAGCGTACTCGTGCGGATTCCCACCCCGCTACGGACGGTGACGAAAGGACAGGGCGAACTGAAGGCCGAGGCGGCGACCATCCAGGAGTTGATCGATCGGCTGGACCAGGCGTACGCAGGGATCAAGGCTCGACTCTGCGAGGAAGATGGGAACATCCGTCGGTTCATCAATGTCTATGTGAACGAGGAAGACATCCGCTTCCTCCAGGGGCCGGCGACGCCCCTGCAGGCCGGTGATGAGGTTTCAATTGTTCCGGCCATCGCTGGAGGAGCGAGCGATGGTCGTGGCGTCCCAGCCATCGCGGGCGGCCAGTAGGTTCTCCCCCACACCTCGATTCCGTCGTTCTCGTGGGGTGTGCTGGGAATATCGGTCAGGTCTCGCTTCAGATCCCAACTCCCTCTCCTCTTCCTGGCCCACCAGGAAGCCCTCGGGTGGGCGTGCGTCCCGTCCGCGACGTGCGGGAGCTTGCGCTCCTGAAATTGCGAGAGGGGTGGTTCCTGGAGTACCTTGCCGAGGAGGCACTGGAGCCCAGCCCCAGTCGGGTGGTCACTCAGTCCCTCATAGAGCGGCTCCGCGCCTCCGGTCGGTTCGAGCAGGTGATCCGCCTCGCACCGGAGGAAGAAGTCGAGGGGCCGTTCAATTCGCCCCCCAATTCGGTTCCCGCCGAGTTAATCCTCAGAGGGGGAT
>JBIOJT010000194.1:0-8747 GCA_044451055.1 Methylomirabilales bacterium (SeqCode) | reverse complement strand
TCTCCTCTCCAGTCCTGTCCTCCGGATGGGGGAGCAGAACTGCCTGGGAATACTGGCGATTCTTCGCAGGCTGCCGCCCCGGATGCAGGCCATCCGGAGCAGGATGACAGGACCTGTCCCCAGGTGGTCCCTCTACTTGTGGCTCCGTCTGGGGCAGGCGGAGACGAGCAAGGGCAGGATCGCCCTTTATGCAGTATGTCACCCACATCAACAGTAACAGCTCCCCCAAACACCCCGTGCCGATGTCTGCACCAGGGATCTCCTGGCCAAGCCGGTCAGGTCCACCCCCAGGGCCAGAGCGTTCCGTCCTGATCTTTCTCTGCCTGCGGGCAGTCAGATGGCCCAGGAACGCCAGTCCGGCAACGCTCAGGTGTAGAAAAGCTCGAGCGGAACCGACTGGGCATCCTGGACCCACCAGGCGCGTTGGGGGGCATTTGGAGGAGCCGGCCTAGCAGCATTAGCGGACTGCCTGATCACTTGCCGGGCCGCCGCGCAAGACTTGAGCCGCGCCTCGCTGCGGCTAGGCAGGCGGTCACCAGTCAGGGCCGCCCCGCGCTCACGCCCCGCTCCGTGCGGAGGGACGGCAGGGTGTGTCCCCGTTTGTCTCCGCCGGCCCTCTGAAGGCCCGGACTGCCCCCCCTGGCCTTCGGTTCACCCCCGGTCCTCGCTGGTGCCCCTGTCGTGTGCGCTCACAAGGCCCTTCCCTCGGCCCCAGGGTTCGGATACAATCCCCATAGCTGGTAGGCAAGCAGTTCAGTTCAACCCGTTTTACCTGGCGGGCTGGCTCCCGTGGCCGCGGGCCTGTTCTGCGCGAGGCCCGCCGGATAAAACCTTATTCGTCAGGTATCAAGATGCGTATGATCCCGAAGCCTCAACTCTCCAGTTACGACATCATTGGATTCATCGCAGACATCCAGACAAGCTACACGGACAACTTCAAGAAACTGCAAGGCATGTACGGTTGGAAAGTTCCGGATGCGCGACTCCAAGTGTTTTTCAACTGCTTGGAGGTAGCTGCTAATGCCCGCCTCGGTATGGGACTTCTCGCTTTCGCGAGGGCAAATGGGCTGGGCGGCAAAGACTGGTGGGGAAAATGGGCCTGCTACGACGAGGATCGAGCCTTCAATAACTTGCCGGATTTTGGAACATTTGTTGACGACAAATGCAGACAGTTTGCCCACCGAACACAGGAGCAATTGCTCGTCTCAGTTCAGATCTATACAGAAGCGTTTCTCAGAAGTCTTGCCCGACAATTCCGCATAGACCGGAAGCAGTTCTGGCAACTGAAGAAGGATTTCTTGCAGGACGTCCTGGGTTTTGGAACTCATGACATTGAGCCACTCACAGTATACCAGCATTTGAGGAATTCACTTCACAACAAAGGACTTCACTACAACAACAACTATCCACGTTTGGCGTTTGACATCAACGGATACAACTTCGGCTTCACTCACGGGCAGGCAGTCAAGATAAGCTGGGAGCACGTTCGAGAACTTCAGATTGCGACAAGCAATCTACTGTTGAAAATCAACGAGCATTCAAAGGTCAATTGCCTCCCAAATTTTAATGAGGAGAACGTCGTAATCATCACCGATGAGTAAAGAATACCAGAATTGAACAGAAAATGATGCCTAACAAGAGCGGTCGAAGGAACCGCGGCTGCGCTTCTCCGCTCAACGCCGGGTGGCAATTCGGGAGTGCTTCGTGCGCTCCACCGTCGCTGTCGGCGGCGGTCGCTCACCTCGGTCGTTAGCTGGTGCGTGGGCGTGCGTGGAACGAAAGGGCTACGCTGGATAGTGGAGAGCCGAATCAGGTGAGCGTCTCTAATCGCGTGCGTCAGATCGAAAGGGAGATTGACGCCAGAATTCGTGAGTTGCCGACTTGGCAGGCGTCGAGAGCTGAGGTTCTCGGCGACCTCATGCGCACGTATCGAGACGCCATTGAGGTTATCTTCCTCAAAGCTCTGCACGCTAAAACCTTTGATGGTTCCCCAGAGGACTTTGGTGCTGCCTTTGGTCACGAGAACCGATTCCGTGCTGGCTCTCTCTGGGCGTTGAAATGGGCCACGGAGTATTGCCCAGCGATCGGCGTTTCCACCAACCGGCCTCCCAAGGAGCTAGTGGATCTTCTTTCCCTCGGTGCAACCTATGAGACGTTCGTGGACGCGCTCAAGTGCGCGCAACGTGATTTGATCGCGATTACGGTGGACGAGGCGTCTCGAACCATCACCTTTTATGAGGGCGGGCCGGCCACGCCATTTGACGCAGACATCGTTCACCGCCAACGGATCACCACTCCCATGACACCGCACGTGTCATTGACGCAAGATAGCGATCAGCTGACCTCGCGATGGACAGCCGGTGATTATCGGCGCGTCACCAAATGGCTAGCCGAATTCGGGGCGCAGAAAGAGAACACAATCTTTGTTGACCCTGCCTTGCTCGCACAGATCGGAAAGCCCGTGATCGCCATTCCGCAGCCGACCCTTGTGTGGCTCGATCGTCCGGCCAACGTCCCAGATTGTGATGTATTCGACGACCTTGTATTGCCGAGAGCCATCGACGGCGAGTTGAAGTGGAGATTGGTTTCTCTGCTTGACACGCCTATTGTTCAGGCGGGCGATCAATTCTGCGCTTTGTCATCGGACCTTAAGACGATCGCGGTATGCGACGGATACATGTTGCGACTGGCGGCACGGGTCGACCAAGCCCAATACAGCATAGCGACCACACTGCGAGAAGGTCGGATGATTAGCATATGTCGAGATGCTCTTGGACGATGCCCACCCCCGTGGTCCGTCACTGTGCACGTGCGCTACAAAGATCCCCCTCAAGAGGCCGACGTCTTGGCGAGCAGAGACGCCAAGACTCTCGTCCTTCAGCTGAAGTCGACCCTTCCGCCAGAAACCCCATGGGAGGTGTATAAGCGAAACGAGGAACTCATCGAGGGAGTGAGGCACACCAAGAGGCTAGTGGACCGCGGCGCCGCTGACTACGGATTTGTGGTGACGGACGGCTACCGGGGCGATTACGCCTGTTGGGCGGAGGCACTTGCTTCCGATATTCCGATTGCAACCTTGTATGACCTTGACGCAATCGCATCGGATCCGGTTGCGGCAGCTGCGGAAGTGAAGAGCCGCGTGGGGATCACGGCTTCTGCTCCAGAACCGCCGCAGGGAGTTCCGGATAGAGTGGGAGACCTTATGGGCTGGACGCTGCGTTTCGTTGACAGACACGCACCCACGGAAGGGCACGCATGACTTTTGCACCTCGTCGTCCTGAGAGCGCTTGGCATCCGCGTTGCGTAGCAGCAAGATCGATAATCACTCCGGGCGGCGCCGAACAAGCAGATGCAGCGGACGAGGCCGGTGCAAGCGAAGAAGCGTCGCCGCTGATCCGGGCTGCATTCTGGGTCCGTATCCCCGGCCCCCTACCCAGTGCCGATCCCCTTCCAATGCCTGCCAGTGACGGATCGGATGGTGCGCTCCATCGGCATCAGAGTCGCTGGGAGTCGCTCCTTCGACCCTTCGCCGCCAATTCGGAAACCGGCCAGCATCGCGCCCAGATCCTCGGTGCGGATGCACTCACTCCATGAGCTACACGGCTGCGGGTACCGTGAGTCTCCACCGGCGGCCGGCGGGAGAGGTGATCCACTGTTCCATTAGGGGACCGGTCCCCCGGCACTCGAATGAAGACATGGTTCCTTTCCTCCAGGCGGAGCAGGCGAAAGGGCCCCGACGGGCAGTCCCCCTGGCAGCAGGCGGTCACCGGACGTATACTGCCCCAGAGGGCTGCCCAGTTCAGATCCTTTCGCGAGGAGGGCTGCGATGACCCGCGAGGAGGCCATCGCCACCGTGCCGGTTGGGTGGCGCTTCTTGATCGAGCGCCTCTATCGCCAGAAGCCGGAGACCTGCGTGATCCTGGGAGTGAGACGACATGGCGGCTGCCTCCAGATCCGCACCTCCCCGCCGCCCCCTGAGTACCAGGCACAGCTCCAGGCGATCGAGCGCCTCTCGACCCGCACCTGCGAGGACTGGGGCTGTAACGGGGGCCGCCGGCGGGAGCTGGACGGCGAAACCGTGACCTTGTGCGATGCGTGCCACCTGCTCCGGGGAGCCCGCACGGAGCGGAAGTCTCATGATCCGTAATTTAACTTCCCGCCCTAACTCCCGGGCGAGCGATTCCCCCTCGGCCTGCAGCGGCAGAGGGGGTGTGACGATCGCCATCGTCCATCCGTAGCTGGGAGCGGTGGAGACCAAGCCTCAGCGTCCCGCCCAGGGAAGCGGGCGGGGGATGTCTCGTCCACTGGCCCACCGGATCGCAATCTGCCCCGCTGACACCCCAGCCCCGCCAGCGATCGGCTCCCACCTGCTTCTCCCGGTACCCCTTCCAGCCTCGCGGGAGGGCTCCGTCATGGCGGGCTGCCCGGGTCAGCGTCGGCCCCGGCGGCCGTGGGCGTCCAGCCCTCTCGTGGTTTCTCCACCCAAGGGGCAGCGGCCGGCTTCTCAACTCCCGGACCCCGAGCGGCCGCGCCTGGAGCGGGAGGGAGGGCCCTGAGAAAGGACCCGGATTGGCCCGCACGTCGCCCGTTCCTGCAGACGTTGGCTGCGGTCGGCGCCATCCCCGCGGCGGATCTTGTCTGGGGGGAGGAGCCTTTCGGCTGGCCGCGCCGGACCCCCGCCGCTCCTCACCCCTGCCCCTGGAGCAGGAGTTTCACCACCTCCGGAACGATAGCCTCCGCTCGCTGATCGAGTTCCGCGTCAGTGAGATTCGCCGTGGGATGCGGCATGAGGAGAAAAGTGTAGTACGGGAGGCCCCACTGCTCGGCCATCGCCCGCCCTGTCACCTCGAATGGATGGGTCACGATCGCGGCGGAGGGGACGCCGGCTTTCTCCATGAGGATGCCGTCGAGCACACTGCCCGATGAGCAAGACCCTCAGTCACCGATCCCGGCAATCATCACGTCACAGGTCTTTCGGATCTCCGCAATCGTGGCCTCATCAATGGGCACGCTGGCATTCTGCTTGCGCCACAAGCGGGTCTCGCCTACCCCGTGCTGCGACCTCAGGATGTCTCCGATCTTCTGAAGCAATCGGTCGGAGTTGAACTTGGTGTTGTCCACCAATGCTAGGCGCTTTCCCGTGAGGGAGGCAACCCGTGGCGCGTACGACAGGGCCTGCGGGGCCACCTCTGCGGTGGGATCGAGGAGTTCCATCATGGTCTGACCTCCTTGGTGACGGCCCGTGAGGACCGCTTGCTTCCCCAACCGGGGATGTAGGCCGAGAAGGCGCCGGCGGAGCCGCCGGCCGCGATGACGAGGACGTCGTCCGGGGACTCGACGAGTGGCCGCAGCCGGGCCTCGTCCCCGGGCTGCACGGCGCCCGCCAATCGGTGGGTCTGCTTGAGATGGGCAAGCGAGTTCTGGGTGTGGTCGAAGATGAACTGCCGGATCTGCGCCTTGGTCCACCCACCCTGCGCCATCGTCCGCGTGTGCTCACCCGCCAGGATCACGAGATACTGCGGTTGCCCGACCACGTTCCCGGAGATGCGCATATCGTCGCAGAGCGTGGTGAGGATCCCCTCGGCGGTGTTGGAGAGTTGATTGTAGAACTGGTGCGGGGCCTCCGCCGCCATGATGGTGACGGCACTCTGGTCGGGGCGGAAGCCGCGCGCGGCGTGCAGGGGCGGCCACGGGCTCTCGGCCTCGTTCTCGGCGATGACGTAGGACAAGCGCCCCGGATGGCCGAGCGTGGCCCGGTCGAGGGTGCCCGGGCGGGACCCGCAGACGTTGCGCATGACCAGCCGGACGGCCCGCCCGATGGTGGCGTTCGCGCGCCACCCCGGGCCGAACAAATTATCGCCCGCGTTGATGTCGAGGTCCCGCGCGATCGGTCCGTTGACGACGATGAGCACCGCCGCGCCGCCGGTCGAGGTCCCCGGACCGTGATACCCCCAGGCGGGATCACCGATGCCTTCGATAGCCGCCAGCACCACCGGCATGTATTCGGGCTTGCAGCCCGCCAGCACCGCGTTGATCGCGACCTTTTCCGCCGTGATAGTGACCGCCCGGTGGGCGATGGAGGTTACCGCGTGCTGGGCATCCAGGCGCACCGCCTCCAGCATGGCCCGGACCCGGTCCGGCGTGGGCGGGATCACCGGGAGTCCGTCCGTCCACCCCCGCGCATGACAGAACTCCACCGCGTCCGCGTCGTCGGCAACGAGGTGCCGTTTCGAGGTAAGCGTCCCTGCCATTCGTGGTCTCCCAATCACACTCCCCACCGTTCGATGCATGACACTCTACGCCCCACGCCACTGCATGACTCGCCCAGCACGCTGCGAGTATCCACTCGGAGCGAGTCCCCAGGTAGGTCGCACCCGTGAGGAGGGATGTTATCTTTCTTTGCGATTCCAAGCAAGAGCCAGGAGAAGTAGCGGGCTGGAGAGCCATTCTCGAATCACCGATCTGACCGAGGTGTTGTGCATCCGGTGGGAGGCCACAATGGGTGCTAGGCTTGTGCCTTGGTCCGCAGTGCCCGTCGCAGCTCGACCATCGCCAACGTGTCGCGCTCGCAGGGCTTGAGGCGGGCGGTCCGGATGCGGGCGCGCTCGGCGTCGTCGGTCACCTCGAAAGTCAGCTGGTAGAACTGGAGAGGGGCCATGGTGCCCTCTTGGATGTCGAGGTCGTCATAGGCGAGCTGGAGCACGACGGCGGGCAGGACCTGGTAGGGGTCGACTGGCGCGGTACCCCGGAGGCTCCCCTTGGCTGTGTCCGCCATTTCCAGCGTCGTGCCCGTGTAGGTTCGCCGTGAGCCCGTCTCCAGCCCCCGCCCGGTCAACCCCGGCGGGCTGATTTCCAGCACCGGGCTTTCCTGCCCGCTTCGCGCCCCGGGTTATGGGACCGCTCGACTGGGAGCGCTTTCGGCCAGGGGGTACCTAGCCCCCGCCTACTTCACCTCCTCCAGCCGACTCGGCCTTCGCCGGGGCGTAGATCCTCCGTCGCACGGTCTTGCAGGTAGATGGGCGCTTTTGTCAGGGCGCCCCTGCCTCCCATGCGGCCAGAGGAATACGAGCAGTAGTTCGCAAACGCGCCCAGGGCCATTTCCGCCATTGACGCCGAGCGCCGGTTAGTGACATGCTGCGCCCGCGATTCGAGTTTGCTTGGCAACAGGCGTCCGCTGCACAAAAGGAGAGGAAGCGCATGGGCAAGTGCCGTCGCTTGGGGGAGGTGGACGGGGGGACGGGCTGCGGATGGCTTCGACTCGGAGCCGTGGTGCTCATAGTTGCCTGCGTGGTTTCCGCCGCGCCGCCGACGTTCGCACGGACCCGGAAATCCGCCGGAGCCAGATCGCTCGCGAACAAGCCGGCGACGCCGCGGCCCGGCGCGCCCGTGACGCCAGCCTGGATCGTGGTAAATCCCGCCACGGAGGAAATGCTCGCCGGCCAGGAGCCCGACCGGCCGGGTCCGCCCGCCTCGATGACCAAGATGATGCTGGCCCTCCTGGTCATGGAAGCCGTCCGGGACGGCCAGTTAACGCTGAGCGATCCGGTGAAGACCTCCGCGTGGGCCAGCCATATGGGCGGCTCACGCGTCTACTTGAAAGAAGGAGAGGTCTTCCCGGTGGAGGCGATGATGGCCGCCATGCTCATCGGGTCGGCCAATGACGCCGCGGTCGCCCTCGCCGAACACCTGACGGGCAGTGTGGAGGCGACGATTCAGCGCATGAACGACCGAGCGGCCGCGTTGAAGATGACCGCGACCCGGTTCGGCTCCGTCCACGGCCTGCCTCCCAGCCCGGGGCAGACCGGCGACGTCACCACGCCGCGCGACCTGGCACGCTTGGCGCGCGAGCTCGTGAAATTCCCGGACATTCTGCGCTGGACGCGCACCCAGGAAGCGCCGTTTCGGGAGGGGGCATTCATCTTGCGGAACAGCAATCATCTGATCGGGACGTTTCCCGGGGCAGACGGCCTCAAGACCGGCCACTTTCAGCAGGCGGGCTACAATGTGACGGCCACCGCGACCCGCGGCCCCCTGCGGCTGGTCGCCGTCGTCATGGGCGCCCCCACGAATGCCGCGCGATTCCAAGATGCGGCCCGGCTCCTCGGGGAAGGGTTCAACCGCTATATCGGCGTCACCGTGATCAAGGGCGGGACGTTGGTGGACACCGACCTGCGGATCGGGCGCGCCGTCAGGGCGTTCCGGCCCATGGCGGCCCAGGACGTGCAACTCATGGTCAAGCGCGAGGAGCGGGACGCGATCAAGACGGCGATCGAGATCCAGCCCAATCTCCGGGCGCCGCTGCCCAAGGGGCAGCCGGTCGGCACCTTGATCGTCCGCATCGGGGATAAGGAAGTGGCGCGCACGCCGCTGCTCACGGCCGGCGAGGTGCCCCGGACGGCGTTCTGGTGGTTAACGCCCTGGAAATGAGCTCCGAGGGGCGGACGAGTGCCGACGCTCCGCGGCGGGGGGGCGCGCAGACTGTCTGGCTGTAGGTCCTCGTTACAGGCCAAGGCGGTCAGGCGTACCCTCCGATCCATTGTCTCTCCCGGTGACGACGGACGGAGGAGGCCCCATGGGGTCGGGCCAGGGACAACTCCCCGGACGCGAGTCAAGCCAGCGGCGCGGCCCGCCCGTCGGAGCAGCGCGCGTCGCCCGCCACACCCGGTGGGGAGGAAGCCAGGCGGGACCAGACCCAGATCCAACGATGACCTAGAGCCGCGAGGAGCATGCCATGAGTGATCCGGTCG
>JBIOJT010000193.1:0-8780 GCA_044451055.1 Methylomirabilales bacterium (SeqCode) | reverse complement strand
CCCTAGATCCCGCCCGCCCCAACGACATCTACGGGCGCACCATCGCCAACCAACTTTTCGATGGGCTTGTCCAGTTCGATGGTGCTCTTGCCGTAAGACCTGCGATCGCCGAGACCTGGACGGCCTCCCGCGACGGCCTGGTGTGGACCTTCAGGCTGAAAAAGGGCGTGAAGTTTCACCACGGCCGCGAGGTGACCGCCCAGGACTTCGTATACTCGTTCACCCGAATCGTCGATCCGGCGACGAAATCGGCCGGCGCAGCCCTTTTCATGAAGATCAAAGGGGCGCGCGAGTTCGCAGAGGGGCGAGCGAACCGGGTGGAGGGCCTGGTGGCCCTCGATCCATATACGCTCCAGATCACCCTGGCGGAGTCTCAGACCCCCTTCGTCTCCTCTTTGGCCGTGGGCTTCGCGAAGGTGGTCCCGCGGGAAGTCGTGGAGAGGCTGGGCGAGGATTTCGGCCGCCGGCCGGTGGGCACCGGGCCCTTCAAGTTTATGGAATGGGTGCGGGACAAGCAGATCACCCTTGCGGCCAACCCGGAATACTTCGAGGGACGCCCCAACCTCGACCGGCTGGAGTATCGGATCTTCACCGGTGAAGCCCTGGACGAGATGTTCGGGGAGTTCGAGCGAGAGAAACTGGAGGACTCGGGTATTCCCGCACGGGAGCGCCCGCGACTCCTCAATGGACGGAAATACCAATTCGTCCGGCGTCCCATTCTCGCCATCTCCTTCCTGGGGATCAATACAACTCAGAAGCCCCTCGACGATCCGCGGGTCCGCCAGGCGATCAACTACGCAATCGATCGCCGCAGCATCATGCACGAGATCTACCAGGATCAATATCTCCCCGGTGTAGGGATTCTTCCGCCGGGCACCTACGGCTACGACCCAAAACTCGCCGGCTACCCTTATGACCCCAAGAAGGCGGCCGAGCTCCTGGCCGCGGCCGGCTACCCGGGCGGAAAGGGCTTGCCGGTCCTCCACATTTGGTCCGCCCGGAAGAACGACGAGGCCGTGGCCGAGCACGAGGCCATCGTCAAGTATCTTGCCGCCGTGGGGGTACGGGCAGAGGTCCATTACAACACCAACTGGCCGGAATACAAGTCGCAGGTCTACGAGGGGAAGCTGCCGATCTTTCGATACAGTTGGTATGCCGACACGCCGGACCCCGAAACGTTCCTGGGGCAACTTTTCGACTTTCGAAGCGCCGATAACATTACTAAGTTCCGCAATTCCACCGTTGACTCACTCCTTCAGCGGGCCCGCCTGGAGAGCGAGGTGCAGAAGAAGCTCCAGCTCTATCAGGAGGTGGAGCAACAAATTGTGAGCAACGCACCAGTTCTCGTTCTGAGCTACTACACCTATGAGCGCGTCTTCCAGCCCTACGTGAAGGGGATCCAGGTGAGTGCCCTTGGGGACCCCTACATCCCCATGAAGAAGATCTGGTTCGAGCGGGGGAAGGAGAGGTAGGCGCACCCCGACGGGGCGTTGGCGTCATGGTCAAGCAGGTCACCCTCCGCGCGAAGTTCATCCTGACCATCAACCTCCTGGTGGTGCTGCTCGTGGCCAGCGCGGCCATCCTGGCGGAGATGCAGCAGCGCAACGCCATCATCGAGGAGGTGAAGAAGCGGGCCCTCGTCCTGGCCCGCAGCCTGGCCGATGCCAGCACCAACTCCCTCGTCACATACAATTACGTGGGGGTGGAGCAGAGCCTGGCTGTGGCTACCAGAAGCCCCGACGTGGTGTACGCCGTGGTTCTGGACAAGGAGGGCAACATCGCTGCGAGCACTATCCGGAACACCCCGAGCCGGACAATCCTCCTGGACGAGAAGGACTTGGCGCCGGCCGGAACCGATCCGCTGATTCGCCAGCGGCGCATCCCCGGCTCCCGCGCCGAGACCGTGTACGATGTGGCGATCCCGGTCATGGTCGAGGGCTCCGAGCAACGCTGGGGGATGGTCCGCCTGGGCGTCTCCCTGGACAGCATGAACCGGCAGATCGCTCGAACCCGATGGCTGATTTTCGGCTTCGGTCTCATGGCCGTTCTCATCGGGAGCCTGGGTTCCGTCGTTCTGGCCGAGCGGATCACCAAACCCCTTCGGGCCCTTACCCACGGGGTGGCGGCCGTGGGCCGCGGAGACTTGACCCAGCGGATCAGCATCCAGACCAAAGATGAGTTGGGCGAATTGGCCCAAGCCTTCAACGAGATGACCGTACAGCTCGCCCGGGTCCGCGAGTTGGAGGAGCGCCTGCGCCGCGCCGACCGGTTGGCCGCCTTGGGGACGATGGCCGCCGGCATCGCCCACGACATCCGCAATCCCCTGACATCCATCCTCATTTTCTCTCAGCTCATGTCCCTGCACCACGACGATCCCGATGTCCGGGCAAAATTCGACCGGGTCGTGCCACGGGAGCTGGAACGAGTCCAGGCCGTCATCGAGGACATGATGGAGCTGGCGCGGTCGGGGACCTTGAACCTCGAGCCGACGAACATGAACGAAGTCTTGGCGCAGGTCCTTGAATTGTATGAGGGCCAGGCGACCACCCAGGGGATAAAGATCTCCCGGGAGTTTGCCTCTGATCTGCCGTTCTGCATGGCCGACAGGAAGCGTCTCCACCGCTGCTTTAGCAATCTCATTGCCAACGGGATCCAGGCCATGGCTGGAGGAGGCGATCTGGGCGTTCGCACCGACAGGCTCCCCATAACCATATTCCCCGATCTCAAGGCGGACATCTCCACTGGAGGCGCCCAGAACGGTTCGGCGATCCGCGTGATCATCTCCGACACGGGCCAGGGCATCCCGGCCGACCGCCTGTCGCGGATTTTCGACCCCTTCTACACGACCAAGGAGAAAGGCCTGGGCCTCGGCATGGCCATCACCCACCGCATCATTGAAGACCACAAGGGCAGCGTTGACGTGCAGAGCCAGGTGGGCCTCGGCACAACTTTCACGATCCACCTCCCCGTAAGCGTGTAGGGCTGGCCGGGGTTCCGCTCGTCAGCCCAGCCCGGTACGCTGCCGCGTTCGCTTCCTCCGGCACTCTCGCCAGATCTTCGAAGGTTGGATCCTGCGAATTCCATTGACACCCGAGAAGGCCGGATTGTATTTTCCGCGTGCTCACACGTCGTCATCGGAATCCAATCGACGATCCGCCTCGAACGTGTCACCAAGCGATTCAGCCTCGGCCCCGAAGGTGGGTTCCCGGCCGTCGAGGACGTGTCGCTGGAGGTTCATCCGGGCGAGTTCGTCTCGGTCGTCGGACCATCCGGCTGCGGGAAGTCCACGCTGTTGGGTATGATCTCGGGCCTCCTCCCTCTCAGCAGCGGTCGCATTCTAGTGGAAGGCGAAGAGGTGACCGGCATCAACAAGAAGCTGGGCTATCTCTTCCAGCGCGATGCGCTCTTTCCGTGGAAGACGATCTTGGACAATGTCGCCGTCCCCCTCCTCTTTCGCGGGTGGGATGTCCGGGAGGCACGGAGGCGGGCGCATGCCTGGATCCAGCGGGTCGGGCTGGCCGGCTTCGAAGGCTACCACCCCCACCAGCTGTTTGGAGGAATGCGCAAGCGAACGTCCCTGGCCACGACCATGGTCTACGAGCCGGACATCATCCTGATGGATGAGCCGTTCTCCGCCCTGGACGTCCAGACGCGCAATCTCATGGAGAACGAGTTGCTGGAGATCTGGGCGCAGGAACGCAAGACGGTCCTCTTCATAACCCACGACCCGGAAGAGGCCATTGCCCTGTCGGATCGCGTGATCGTGTTGACGGCCGCGCCGGGCAAGGTCAAGGGGGCCTACGACATCCCTCTGGGCCGGCCGCGCTCCGTCACCGAAGTCCGGTTCCACCCGGCCTTCGGCGCCCTGTGCGAGGCCATGTGGAAGGACCTGCAGGACGAGGTCCGAATCAGCTATGAGAAGAGCCGGCACCGCGCTTGACATCCTGGGCTGGCGCATTCTCCTTCTTGCCGGATTCCTGCTCCTCTGGGAACTGGCGGTCCGGCGGGGATGGATGGACCGGTTCTTCGTGAGCCAGCCCAGCCTGCTGCTCCGGCAAACGTGGGACTGGGTGGGAAGCGGCTACATCTTCCGGCACCTCTGGGTCACGATGGAGGAGATGCTCCTGGGGTTTTTCGCCGGGACGCTGCTGGGGGTGCTGCTCGGCTTCCTCTTCGCCTTCATGCCGAAACTGGCGCGTGTCTTCGACCCGCTGATGGTCCTGTTGAACGCCTTGCCCCGGGTGGTCCTGGCGCCTCTCTTCGTTTTGTGGTTCGGCCTGGGCCTCCTGTCCAAGGTGGTCATGGCGGTCTCCCTGGTGTTCTTCGTCGTCTTCTTCAGCACCTACACCGGGCTGCGTGAGGTGGACCGCGACATCGTGAATAACGCCCGGATCCTCGGGGGCTCGCGCCGCCAGTTGATCCAGCATGTGTACATCCCATCGGCTATGACCTGGATGTTCAGCTCGCTCCGCACCAGCGTCGGCTTTGCCCTCATCGGGGCCGTCGTGGGAGAGTATCTGGGCGCCAGCGAGGGGATGGGATAGGTGATCGCCGGCCTCATCATCCTCATGGCCGTGGTTGCCCTGATGGATTTCGGCTTGAAACGACTGGAAAAACACTTCTCGCACTGGAAGCCCTCGTGACGAGAGCCGGCAAAGGAGGGGACATGCAGCGGGTACTAGGCGTCTCGCTGGCTCTGGTCATCGTCCTGGCCGGGTGGCAGACGGCCTGGGCGGCGGAGCGGGAGAAGGTGGATTTCGGCGTCGGTTCGGCCCCGGGGGGGTCGGTCTACATCCAGGTGGATCTGGCCAAGGCCCTGGGGTACTTCGCGGAGGAAGGGCTGGACGTGAACCTCCAGCACTTCAAGGGTGGCGCGGTTGCAGGCGCCGCGCTGGTCGGCGGCTCCACCGAGGTCTCCGCCAACGCCATTGACCACGTGATCAAGGCGAAGCAGCAGGGGAAGGAGCTCCGGTTCATCGTCTCCTTCACGCACCTGCCGTGCACGCCACTGGTCGTCAATACGAAGTATCGGAACGAGATCAAGAGTCCCAAGGATCTCCGGGGCCGCCCCCCGTCGGCGTGACGGCCCCCGGGTCGGCCACCGACCTCCTAACCCGCTACATGATGGCCAAGGAGGGCGTGCGGCCCGAGGAGATGAAGATCATCGGCGTGGGAACCAACACCATCATCCCGGCGATCGAAAATGATCGGGTCGTCGCCGCCATGGGCATAGACGCATGGGTGACCCAACTGGTGAAGCGGGGGAAGGCGTATCTCCTGGTGGATCTCCGGACGGAGAAAGACACCCGCGCAGTCTTCGGCGGGCCCTACGAGTTCACCGGCCTGCTCACCCGGGCGGAGGTCATCGAGCGGCGACCCGCCGTGATTCAGAAGGTGGTGAACACCTTGGTCAAAACCAACCGGTGGATGGCGGCGAACCCCGTCGAGAAGTGGGCCGAGGTGATGCCGGCCGAACTGGTGGGTGACCGTGCTGACTGGATCGAGTCCTTCAAGGCCTCGAAGGAAACCTTCACCGCCGACAGCCTCCCCACCCGAGAGGCGGTCACAAGTGTGCTCCGCACCTTCGAGGCCGTCGGGCAAATCCCCAACGCCACCAAGATGGATCCCGAAGGACTGATCGACACCCGCTTCGTGAAGAAAGCGCTGGAGCGGAAATAACCCGCGAGAAGGTTGGGAAGCCAGGAGGCTAGGATGCAGAGAGCGTTCGAGCTTCCCAGCTTCCTCGCCTCTTAGCCTTCCAGCCGCAAGCCGTCCCGATCAATGGTCAGGACCTCGGCGCGGGCAGTCACGTTCGCCCGCGCTTTCCAGCACGCTACCATTCGTTCACCGATGGTCCGTCCGTCCCCGATGGTGAGCGCCAAGAGTGTCGGCCCCGCCCCGCTCAGGAAGCATGCCAAGGCACCGGCCCGTTCCCCTTCCACCAACACTTCTTCCATGCCCGGCACCAGCGGCGCGCGATAGGGTTGATGCAGCCGATCCCGTGCGGCTTCGCGCAGAAGCTCCAATCGTCCCGCCTGCATGGCGGCTAAGAAGAGGGCAACCCGTCCGACGTTAAACACCGCATCAGCCCGAGGTACGCTATGGGGGAGCGCCTTGCGAGCCTTGGCGGTGGACAGGTGGAACTCGGGGATCACGGCGATCGCCTGCAAGCCTTCAGGCACCGGCAGCTTCACGCATCGCACCTTGCCATCAACCACGGTGGAAACGGTGAGGCCACCGAGGAGGGCCGGCGTGATGTTGTCCGGATGGCCCTCGAAGGGAAGCGCGAGGTCCAGCATCTCCTCGGGTGCCAGCGTTGCACCGGCGAGGGCCACGGCCGCCGCCACCCCTCCCATCGCGGCAGCCGAGCTGCTGCCCAGGCCGCGACTCAGCGGGATGCGATTCACCATGCGGACCCGGACGCCATCCGCGCGGACGCCCAGTCGCGCCAGCGTCTCGGTCACGCTGCGTGCAACGAGGTTCCGCTCACCCAACGACCGGAGCTTCTCTGCGCCTTCCCCCTCGACCGTGAGGGTGAGGCCGGTGCCCGCGAGTGCCACCTCGATCTCGTTGTACAGGCCGAGAGCCATCCCCAGAGCATCGAAGCCCGGACCCAGATTGGCCGTGGATGCTGGTACCCGCACGCGAACCTCCCGCCTACCGCTCATGAGAACCTCCACGACTGCGGGGTAATTCCTGCTGTCCCTGTATACCTCATGCCCACGATACCCCGCAAGTCCTCTGACTACCGGGATGGTGAACCCCATCCTCCCTGCTGGTTACGCAACGCTGCCGAATGGCCGCCACCGAGGAACCGGGGGTGCCGCCGATGCCAGGAGCACCGAAACCGCGGATGGATCACAGGGCGACATTTCACGGGGCGACGGAGAGAGACTTGACTTCCACGGGCCCGGGGGCTATAAAGCCCCGACGGAGGTGCACATGCTCAACGGCAAGCGTCTCGCATTCGTCGGTGGTGGCAACATGGCGGAGGCCATGGTCCGGGGGCTCCTGGCAGCCAAGCTCATGGCGACGGACGACATCCTGGTCTCCGACGTCCGGGAGGACCGACTCGCGTATCTCCAGGAAACCTATCGGGTTCATACCACGACCAGTAACTCCGAGGTGGCAAGCAAGGCCGAGATCCTGGTGCTTGCGGTCAAGCCCCAGATCATGAGCCAGGTCCTGGACGGCCTGATCGACGTGGTCAACGGCGACAAGTTGATCGTTTCCATCGCCGCGGGGGTCACGACCACCTTCATCGCCGACAAGTTCCCCAGCCCGGTCCGGGTGATCCGGGTCATGCCCAACACCCCCGCCCTGGTTCTGGAGGCGGCCAGCGCCCTCACCCGAGGGAGTCACGCTACGCCAGAGGATCTCGAGATTGCCACGCGGCTCTTCCGGGCGGTGGGAAAGGTCGTCATCGTGGACGAGTCCCTCATGGACGCCATCACGGGCCTCTCGGGGAGCGGCCCTGCTTACATCTTCCTTATCATTGACGCCCTATCCGATGCGGGGGTGAAAGTCGGTTTGTCCCGGGACGTGGCCCAACTCCTGTCCGCTCAGACGGTCTTGGGCGCAGCCCGGATGATCTTGGAGACGAAGAAGCACCCGGGGGAGTTGAAGGACATGGTGACGTCCCCCGGCGGAACGGCCATCGCCGGCCTGCATACACTGGAGCAGGGCGGGCTGCGAACCACCCTCATGAATGCCGTAGAGGCGGCCACGCTCCGCTCGCGAGAGCTCGGTCAGCGATGAGGTCACCTGCCCGGTCCGACCGATTCCCGAAGGATGCCTGATGTTCATCGCAGGCAATTTCCTGAGTGCCCTGGCCGAGGTATTGAACTGGGTGCTCTGGGCGTACATGTGGGTCATCATTGCCCGGGCCCTTGTCTCTTGGGTGAACCCGGATCCCTGGAACCCGATCGTCCAGTTCCTGCACCGCGCCACGGAGCCGGTCTTGGCGCCCATTCGTCGCTGGCTGCCCACCTGGAAGGTGGGAATTGACTTCTCCCCCCTGGTCGCCATCCTAGCCATCTACTTCGTGCAGGAATTTGTGCTCTCCTCACTCAGGGAGTTGGCCTGGAGGTTGCGCTGATGGAGCTGTCTCCGCTGGAGATCACCCAACGGGAGTTCGGCCGGAAGTTCCGCGGGCTGGATCCGGAGGAGGTGCACACCTTTCTGGAACAGATCGCGGAGGAGATGACCCACCTCGTGCAGGAGACCACCGACCGAGCTGCGCAGATTCAACGCTTGGAGGCCCAGCTGCGGGTCCATCAAGAGCGAGAGGATTCGCTGCGCAACACCCTGGTCACCGCGCAAAAGATGACCGACGAGATCAAGGCCAACGCGACGCGCGAGGCGGATCTTGTCCTCAAGGAGACCGAGCTGAAGGCGGAGCGGCTGCTGGAGCAGGCGCACCGGAGGCTGGCCCAGGTCCAGGCCGAAATCGCCGAGCTCGTGCGTCAGCGTGACTTGTTCGCGGCGAAGTTACGAGGCCTCCTCAAGACTCATCTGGAGTTGCTGGACTTCCAGCCTGATCAACCCGCCTCCCGCGCGGAGTCGTCCAAGGCGTCCTCCACTGCCGAGTCGGCTAAACCGGCGACTCCCTCCAGGTGACAGCCAACCGACCTGTGATCATCCAGGATGGCTCGGACGTGCTCCTGGCCGTTCGCGTCCAGCCCCGGGCCTCGCGAAACCAACTGGTCGTTGCTGGGGACCAGCCAGGGGGGCTGGGGAACCCGCGCGAAGCACCGGAAGCCCCGGACGCGGACAAGGGT
>JBIOJT010000192.1:0-8800 GCA_044451055.1 Methylomirabilales bacterium (SeqCode) | reverse complement strand
GAGCAGATAGAGGTTGCGGTAGGGGGCATCTTACAGATATAGTATCCGTAAGGAGGTGCCCTATGCCCACTGCCACCGATGTCCCCGCCCGGGTTCGCGCTCTCGCGGCGCAATTGGCCGAGCCCAAGCCGATGCGGCGCGTCTTGCCTTGACAACGAGAAAACGGCCGGGGCCCCCATTATTGACTCCGAGGTCAAGTTGCCTGGGAACCGATGTCCCCCATTAGGGGTCAGGCGATCTTGCGCTTCTGATTTTTCTTGTCGCTGTTGATGCGCTTGAGGACGGCGTTATGGAGGGCGATGTTTACGGCGTTCAGCAGTCGTTCGGGAGAGAACGGTTTGGTCATGCACACCTCGGCCCCAACCGCGAAGGCCCGCTCGTTCAGTTTCTGGCTTTCCATGGCTGTGAGCACGACCACGGGAACCTTGCACAGTGCATGATCGCGGCGGATGGCCTCGCACACCTCAAACCCATCCATGCCGGGCATCATGATATCCAGGAGGAACAGAGCCGGCGGGTCCGACCGGGCAAGGTCAAGGCCGGCCATCCCTGAGGTCGCGACGGCCACCTGGAATCCCTCCTGCTCGAGGAAATCCTGGACCACTTTCACGACCAGGGGGTCGTCATCGATAAAGAGGACGCCGCCTCCCGTCGCGCGACTGTCCACCTCAGGAGTTGTCCGGCGCATGGGCGAACACACCTCGCACGCAATGGAACCGAGCCGGGATCATACGCTCGGCAGGTTTTCCGGAGACAGATTCCCCCCACCATGCTTCAAGTCCCACGGAACAGCAAGCTGTATGCCACAATCATCTTCTCGTGCCGGTCGGGGGATCCATATTGTTCTTGGCGAGTTATGCGACTGAAGAGGGGACGACTGACGATAGCAGAGAAGGCCTGCCGCCTGAAATCCACGCACTCGGGGAAAGGGCCGCCGGGTGCGCTCGCATAAGCAGGGAGCTGTGCGGCCGGCCCCCGGGCCGGGACGGCTCCGCGCTTGCGATCCGGTTGGTCGCCTCGTTCCAGCGTCCTCGGCCCTCCCTGGTCGCCTGGTCGGTTGGGCTCGCTCGCCGCGCTCGGCTCGCCCGGCACGTGGTCGACGTGCCGACCCTGGGCCGGAAGATCGCCGCCGGGCTAGGGGTCGGCGCGGCAGCCCTCCGGTCGGGGATCCGGACGCGAGGCGTGGTCCGGGCGAGGAGGGTGTTGTGTCAGGTGGCGGTGAGGGCGATGGGCTACTCGGGAGCGGAGGTCGCGCGATTCTTAGGGGTGACGACCTCCTCGGTCAATCGGTTGGCCGTTTCGGAGCCATTCCCCGAGGTGAGAAGATACCTGAATGCGCTTTAGAACCTACGTCCCCTATCACGCCGTTCCAGGGGGTCGCCGAGAAGCTGCGCTTCTCGGTTCCTTCCGCCCTTCGGGCTCCGGCGGCCCCTGAACTAGCTCTTGACCTTCAGTTTGGCCTCGTTCTCGGCGATGAACTTCCGGATCTCGTCGGCCATGCCGAGGAGCTTCAGCCACTGCTCCTTGTATAGCGTGACCGGGAAGCGGCCGAGCCCGTAAATCGACACGCCGCCCTTGTCGCTGACCCGGATGTTCTCGCTGGTGGTGCGGGACTTCAAGGCCGCGTTGTCCGCACGGAGGCGTTCCAGTTCGGCCTGGAGGTTCTCGTCAACCATTGGGGCTCCTTTCTTTAAGGGTTGGGGGAACGGCTGGTGATGCAGCAGGGCGTGTTGCGGCGTGGGCCGAGCGTTCGTCCGTGCCTTTCTCTGTCCAGTCGGCAGGCCGGCGAATTGTTCTTGTTCCTGGGCTGCTTCCTGGAATGCTGGTCCGCCGGCGCGGTGCAGCCAGTCCTGCCCGAATGCCACGAAGCGTCCCAGAGGACGTGTCCATCCTCGAGGACTCGGTAGCGCACTCCTGCGGCCTCTCGGTTAAGTTCCCACAAAGGTACGTAAAGTGCCACTCATTGAGCCGACCCGGCTAATGCCTCTTGGCGAATGGCTCCACGTTGATGGTCATCGGCCATCGCACCTACGACTGAGGCCAATTCACGCAACCTGGGTCAATTCACGCGAGCTCCTACGGACCCGCACGGCGAATCGGCATCACGCTCAGCCTCGAAAAACGGCCTTCGGAATCACGCTCCCAATTCCGAGCCCCCCCCGCAGACCAAGGTGTTGGGGGGAAAGAATTCGCCGGAAGCCATTACGCAAGGATGGGTTACGAGAATTGCTGTGGCACTTTACGTACCTTTGTTGGAGCTTAACCATGGTCTCCAAATGCTCTCCAGAAAATAGTTGACAAGAAGAGGGGACAGCTACACATTCTACATTAATTCCAACATGTAGAATACAGATTCAATATTATGGGAAAATGAAACCCTCATCGGTAGAAAAAGCACTCGACGTGTTTGAATTGCTCGCGCGCTCCGAAGAATGCCTCAGCCTTGCTACGCTGAGCGCGGAACTCGGCATGCCCAAAAGCAGCGTGCACCGCCTGCTGAGCATTCTATGCCGGCGCGGATATGTGAGCAAGGATGCGACAACCCGCAACTACACGCTTGGCATGCGCGTGTTCGCTTTGCATAACCTTCCCGCACAGCACCGCCGCCTAGTCTCGTTGACGCGCCCATATCTGCGTCGTTTGGTCCGCAAGCTAGGACAGACAGTCAATCTGGCGGTTTTAGATCCTGCGGAGCTCTGCTACTGGTTTCACAGTGAAACGCCGACCTCCTCAGCGCTGAAAGTCTCGGCCGGTGAGCGCGCGCCCTTGCACTGCGCGGGTCTGGGGAAGATGCTGCTCGCCGGCCTCGATCTGGACAAGCGATGCAGTGTTTTAGATCGGTTGGTCCTCGAGCCGAAGACGCCGCGGACGATTACAAACCGTGCCGAACTCGAACGCGAACTAGATGAGATCGCGAGACGCGGCTACGCGATTGATGACGAGGAAAACACCTCAGGGGTCCGGTGCGTCGCGGCCCCGCTTCGTAGTGCCGAAGGTCTCGTGGTCGCGGCCATCAGCATTTCCGCCCTCACCCCGGTGCTCTCCACGGAAACGATTCCTGCTTACGCTGCCGAACTCGTTCGAGTGGCGGAGGAAGTATCCACGATGTTCGGATACCGGCCGCAGCCTAGTCCGACAACTGATTTGGTACCTCCTGCCACCGAGATTGTCGACCCCGATGGGGTGAACGCTGTGCCAGCTTGAGGCCTTCAAAGGGAGCAAGGAGGTGATGATGTACCCGATTTGACGAGGTTTGCGGCCGCGGCCACGGATTCTGCCACGTGGGAAGCAAGGTGGAGTGTAGGCATTTCAAATCCGGTTATGGTTCAGCGCTGGGCGAAAGATTGACCGGGAGGTTTCGAAATGATGATGCCTGAGGAGCTAAAGCGCCGTCTCAATAGTATGGTCGTCATCGTCATGACGCCGTTCGACAAGAACGACGAGGTGGACTACGGTGGACTGAAGAGCAACGTAGAAGGCCTGGTGAGCGCGCTGAGGGGCATGGATGCGGCTCTGGTGGCCTCCGGCAGTAACAGCGAGTTCTACGCCTTGACTGAGGAGGAACGTCGCCACGTGATCCGGACGGTAGTCGAAACAGTGAACGGCAGGTTACCCGTTCTGGCCGGCACAATGGAAGCCGGAACGAAGAAGACCATCGAGTGGTCGAAGTACGCCGAGTCGGTGGGCGCCGACGGCCTGTTGGTAGTGGCCCCGTACTATCACGTCCCATCAGAAGAAGGGATGTATGCCCACTATGCCCGGCTGGCTGAGAGCGTGAGTATTGGCATCATGGTCTACAACAACCCGCAGGTGACCGGGTCGTGGATCCGCCCCCAGCTCATGGCACGTCTGGCCGAGATCGGTAACATCATCGCCGACAAAGAGACGACGACGATCATTCAGAACCAATTGCAGATGCTCAAGTCGATCGACCCGGCCAAGATGACCATCCTGTGCGGCGCCGGCGAGCTCATGTTCTCCTATCTCTCCTTGGCGGGTAGTCCGGGCTACATCGCCACGCCGATGGCGAACTTCGCTCCTGGTTTTTTCTATGGCTTTCTGCAGGCGGCGCGGCAGAACGATTTCAAGGAGATGAGCACCTTAGTCAACAAAATCGAATTCTTGACGAGCTTCATCGGGCGCCTCACCGCGGCTCACGGGCATACGGGAGCGCACGCCGCCCCCTACACCGGGGGGCATTGGTCGATTCCCGTGACAAAGGCGGGCATGAACCTCGCCGGCATGTGCGGCGGTCGAGTCCGGCTGCCCCTGATCGATCTAAATGAGGCTGAGACCCGGGAACTCCGGTCAATCATGGTGCAGATGGGGGTGCTCTGATTCGGTCCGACATGGGACCGGCCGCGACTAGAACTTAGTCTCCACTTCGGGGATGGTGGAAACCCTTATATCCTCCATAGAGGGATAGGGGGCACGTTGAGTAAGATAGTCCCACCTTCAGGTGAAGCACGATGGGCGAATGGGTCGCCAGTGCCGTCCTGTGGAACCAGGTGATGACAGTGTCCGTGGGGCACCGGCGATCATGAGCCAAGGGTTTGTTCTCCACAGACCCATGTCGACTTCGAGTCGACCGTAGACGGACGAGGGGAAGCAAGGGCAATGGTCCGGGTAAGGAAGTACCTGCGGAGCCCTTTGATCGTATCCATGAAGAGTGCACGGTTTAGAGAAGGAGGAAAGCCCCATGTAGATCAAGTGGCCGGATAGCGGACTGCACGAGGTCGTCCCGCCGTCGGCAGTGCAGCTGTGCTTCACGAAAGGAGAGGCTATGCGTGAGAATATCTTCGGTATCATTCCCCCCATGACGACCCCCTTTCGTTCCGATGGGACCATTGTTGAAGACGCCCTCCGGGCCGAGACCCGTTACATGATCGAGGTGGCGAAGGTGCACGGGCTTGCCGTCTGCGGAAGCACGGGCGAAGGCCATACCGTCACCACCGAGGAGACCCGGCGCATTACCGAGATCGTTGTTAAGGAGGCCAAGGGGCGGACCCCGGTTATTACGGGGATCATCGTGGATAGCACGGCCCAGGCCATCGAGCGGGGGAAGGCGGTGAAGGATCTGGGCGTGGCCGCGCTCCAGGTGACTCCGCCCCACTATCTCTTCCGGCCGGACGACGACGCCATGTTGCGGCACTTCGAGGCGCTGGCCAAAGGCACCGGGTTGCCCATCATCATCTACAACGTGGTCCCCCAGGCATACCTGTCACCCCAACTCCTCACCCGGATCATCACCACGGTCGAGGGCGTGATCGGGGTCAAGCAGAGTGCTGGCGACCTGAAGCTGGTCGCAGACCTCGTGCTCCTGCTTGGCCACCGAGGCCGGATCATGAACGCCGTGGATGCCCTCATGTATCCGGCGTTCGTCCTAGGCGTGCACGGGGCCATCGCCGCCATCCTCACCGCCGTGCCTACCCTGCTCGTCCAGCTCTGGGACGCGGTTCGGGCGGGGGATCACAAGCAGGCTCTCGTCCTGCACGAGAAGATCCTGCCCATCTGGAACGCCATCGGGTCCGAGAACCATTTTAACCTGCCAGCCAACACGAAGACCTGTCAGGAACTCCTGGGGCGGAAGGCCGGTGTGCCTCGCCCGCCGATGTCGGCGAGTTCTCCGGCCCAGCGTGCGGCGATCCAGACTGCGTTGCAGCACGCGGGACTGCTCTAACGCCGGAGGCCAGCGGGTCCGGGAGACCCGCCTCTGCCAGGGGCACTTACCTTGAGGGGGTGCTCCAGCGCGTCCTTGCCCTACGGTGCAGCGGGGTCCCCGCTGGGGGATTTGGGGGTTGAAGCTAACGGGAAGATCCAAACCGTTGAGGGCTGCAAGGGAGGACCCGGGTAGGCGAGGACGGACAAAATTCCGGTCGGGGTCAACCCGCTCTTCCGCCGCCGAATCTAAGTTGTCGACGTGAGATCCCGGCCGGATAGGTCGGCCGAACGCCGTCGGCCGAGGCGGCTGGCCCGTCGGTCAAGGAGGTGATGAGAGCACTGTGACGCACCGAGACCGCTCTATGACCTTGCACCTTCACGGGGCTGCGTGAGGAGCAAGGGGAAAGTAGAGGAGGAAGCGTCATGAGCGCAAAGCGATCCTGGCATCAAACCATCGTATGGATATTCGGGGGTGTGATCGTCGCGACCGTCGTCCCGTTCGTGCCGGCCTGGGAGCAGGAATTACGAAAGCAGGTGGAGAGAGCATAAAAATGTGGGGGAGACCGCGCCCATCGCCACCGATCAACGGGCAGCTGATCGCGCCGAATTACCGGGCTACGGGCGTCGTCAGGAGTGGGTTTCGCGCTATCTCCCCCGGTTTTTTATGCTCTCCAATTTCTTATATAGAAGTCACTTCCGATATGTGGAAATTACATTACCTCTATCTTATTCCTTATCGCGGGACAATCGCATTCAGTCCGGGGAGGAGTCGCCATGGCAAAGAAAGAAATCCGTATGACGCGCCGGGTGTTCCTGCGGGAAACGGCAATCGCCTCCGGCGCCGTGGCATTGGCGAGCCTTGCTCCCGCCGCCACGTTCGCCAGCCAAGCGCAGCCGAAGCTCGGGGCGCAGTTCGTGGGCAAGCTGGAAGGCCCCGTCATCGTCACGGACACCGCCAAGTTCCCCAGGAAGTTCGGTGAGGCCCCCATGCTGGCCGAGCTGGTCAAGGCCGGCAAGCTCCCGCCGGTGGAGAAGCGGCTCCCCGAACCGACCGAGCTGATGGTCATCATGCCCCTGAAGGAGATCGGCAGGTACGGCGGCCGCTGGCGTCGCGGCTTCACCGGGCCCGCGGACAACGAAAACGGGAACCGGATCTGCTCCACGGACAAGCTGTTGATGTGGGACTACACCGGCAACAAGATCGCGCCCTGTCTGGTCAAGGATTGGCGGCTCAGCGACGACGGGCGAGTGGCCGCGCTCTTCCTGCGGAAGGGCCTCAAGTGGTCGGACGGCCAGCCGTTCAGCGCCGATGATTTCCTCTTCTGGTACACCGACATCTACCAGAACAAGGAGCTCGTCCCGACCCCAATCCAGGAGATCACGATCAACGGCAAGCTCGGGCGCATGGTCAAGCGCGACGACTACACCGTGGTTTTCGAGTTCCCGGATCCCTACTTCCTCTTCCTCGACATCCTGGCCGGCGACACCCAGCTCGGCGGGGGCCAGGCCACGCAGTGCTCGCGCGCCTCCTTCATGGGGGCCTACGCCCCGGCCCACTACCTCAAGCAGTTCCTGCCCAAGTACTCCTCGGCGGACGAGGTGACCCGCAAGGCGATGGCCGCCGGCTTCGACAGCTGGGTGAGCTACCTGCGCTTCCTGTCCAACTGGTCGCTCAATACGGAGTTGCCCGTTCTCACCCCCTGGAAAACGGTGACCCCGATCAACACCCCCACGTGGCGGCTGGAGCGCAACCCGTATTACTGGGCGGTGGACACAGCCGGCAACCAGCTGCCCTACATCGACCAGATCGTCATGGGACTGGCCGAGAATCTCGAGGTCTTGAATCTGCGGACCATCGCCGGGGAGTACGACCTGCAGGAGCGCCATGTCAGTCTCCCCAAGCTCCCCGTGCTGATCGAGAACCAGAAGAGGGGCAACTACACCGTGCACCTCGACACGGCGCAGATGGGCAGCGACGCCGCCCTCCTCGTCAACACGGCCTATGAGGCCGACCCAGAAATCGCCAGGTGGCTGACCAACCGCGATTTCCGCCGGGCCGTCTCGCTGGGTATCGACCGCGACCAGCTCAACGAGGCCTTCTGGCTCGGCATCGGGACGCCCGGGTCGTGTGCGCCCGCCGAGGAGGTGGCCATCAATCCCGGCAAAGAGTACCGCAAGAAGTGGGCGGTCCTGGATGTCAAGCAGGCCAATGCCATGCTTGAGACGATCGGCCTGACGAAGAAGGACGGCGAGGGGTTCCGCCTGCGCACCGATGGGAAGGGGCGCCTTCGCATCGAGCTGATGACCGTGGGCGGCCAGTTTACCCCCTTCACCCAGATCGCGGAGATGATCAAGCAGCACTGGGTGAAAATCGGCATCGACGCGGACGTGAAGGAGACCGAACGCAGCCTCGCCTTCACCAAGACCAATAACAGCGAGCACCACATTCTCCTCTGGTCAGTCACCGGCTCGGAGAACATCTACCTCTTCCCGCGCCTCGTCTTGCCCGTGGACCCGGTGCCCATGGATCAACACCTCGGGATGCCCTTCGCGCGCTGGTACGCCACCAACGGGGCGCAGGGCAAGAGGCCGACGGACCCGGAAATGGTCCGCGCGATGGAGCTGTTCCGCTCGGCTGCGGGGAGGAAGCAGCCCGAGCGGGTCAAGATCGCCCAAGAGATCTGGAAGATCATCTGCGAGGAGTGCTGGGTCATCGGCACCGTGGGGATCTCCCCCGCCTTCATGGGGGTGCGGGTCGTGAAGAACAGCATGGGCAACATCCCTGCGCGGCAGACCAATGCGCAACACGTGCGCACCCCGAACACGTCCCATCCGGCCACCTTCTTCTTCAAGGCGTAGTGTCTCCGGGAGGCCTGGCGGCGCTGACGCCGCCCGCCAGGCCTTCACGAGGGAATCCCAAAAATGGGGACGTAGGTTCTGATATGGAAGACCGGCCGTCAAGGGTGATTTCTCAGTGATGATCCTCCCCGCAGTTCTCCCCCCGCCCGCCGAGCGCGCAGCGCGCCCACCGGGGTGGCGCAGCGCGCGCAGCAGGCGGGGGGTCCAGGCTGGCTGTGGTCCTGAGGCGCCGGGGCAGCGCCCCGATGAGGCGGCTTCGACGACGAATCACTCTGATATG